>NZ_JBNDYG010000016.1:0-78763 GCF_049893405.1 Paenibacillus sp. Dod16 | reverse complement strand
CACCGAACGACTAAACGGCTTATCCCCTAACGAATATCGACGAGCAGCTTAACTAAGAAAAATAATCCCCTCAGTCTTGATAACCGAAGGGATATTGAATGCTAATGATTTTGCTTTTTTAGTCTGTCTACTTGACAGGGAGCACTTCACTACTCCCGTGGCCTTTTTTTACTTAAGCGTCAAAAAACACAGCTGGAAGTTATCCACCAGATTGAACCCCATAGTAACACGCAATGAGCAAATATAAGCTGAATTCTAAATAAGGAGGAACAACGATGATTACAGTTACCTGCATCAACAACGAATTTTCTGAAGAATTTTTGACGGAGGGTGAACAGTATCAAGCTATCTCATCCAACGGTGAAGATCTGACCATTCTCAAAGATGACACCGGCACCGAGCTCACTACCTTTACTTCACGGTTCGAGCTGTACGTATCCCATCCTGCCTAAACATATTTACATTTAAGCCTTCCCATAAAACGGGAAGGCTTTTTTTATTTTAAATTTTTGAAGACATGCAGTTTGCCATAACACCATTTTCATTTTTTATAGCTCTACAGAAATGAGACTTTTGCATCAAAAACACCTGCGAACCCTCGTAGGTGTTTTTTGTTTAACACTTTATCCACCCGAAAATGACGAAATATGACAATAAACATCAACTCATCATTTACTAAATTGCTGAATTGATATAAACTAATAAAAGTTACATATCATTGTGTGTAGAGGGGAGTTTAAACATTTTATCGTAATTTTTAAAGAAGAATTTAAAGCTATTTTTTGTCGTTTGGCAATTTTGTTTACCAGCCTACGACTTAAGAATCATAAGATCGTGTGAAAACAAATAGACCACGATCGAAAGGAGAAATGGAATGGCGAAAAATCGCTTGCGCAAAAACAAACATCTCGTCCCTGCTTTAATTGGAGCGGCTATCGTACTCGTCCCCTTTGCAGGAATTGGCGGTTTCTACGTTCATAATCTGAACGAACAGCACAAAGAACAAATTGCTCAGTATCAAACCCAGGTCAATCAACTATCCGGCAGCCAGGCTATCGTGTACGGATTGACCCGTGACATCAAAGCTGGTGAAAGAATCAGAGCCGAGGATCTGCAAAACGTTCCGCTCGATGCAAGCAGAGTTCCTGTGGATGCGATTGTCGATGATTCTGCAATTGGAAAGTTCACCAAGATTGCTTTAGCAACCGGTACACCGCTCACCCAACAAATGTTATACGAAGAGGGTATCACCCCGCAGGACTTGCGGAATCAAGAGTTTCGCTTGATTGAACTACCGACGAAACTTGAAAAAAACGATTATGTAGATGTCCGGGTTAAGTTCCCGAGCGGTGAAGACTTTATTGTTCTTTCAAAGAAACAAGTTCAAGATCTAAATTCAGGAACCGTGTGGCACACGATGAATGAACAGGAGATTCTTACCATGTCTTCAGCCATTGTTGATGCGTACCTTAATGACGCATCAATCTACTCGATCAGCTACGTCGAACCGGGGCTTCAAGAAGCAGCCAAAGTTACATATCCGGCTAACCAAGCTGTTCTCGATCTAATCGAGAGCGATCCTAATATCGTTCAGAAGGCAACTACCGTACTGGAACGCAAGCTCCGACAAAAACTTGAACAGAATTTGAACGAATTGACGCCGGAACAAATTCAGAAGTATCTCAGCAACAAGCAAAATGCATCTACGATCAACCCGGATACGCAAACTAATCCACTTACGGAAGAACAACCCCTCGTAGATGACGGTAGTAATACAAATCCGTAAGGGAAGAGCGTGAGGTGATACGATGAAAAAGGCGTTTTTTATCGGCGATTACGAGAAAAGCGATCTGCTGTTTTATCTGGCAAAAGTACTGTCGATAACCCGCCGCGTTCTTCTCGTGGACGCCACGAAGAACCAAAATTATCAATATCTAGTCCCCCGGATCGATGACGAGCCGGGCATCGTCACGTATGACGGATTTGATGTCTTTACCGGTACCGAAGAGGATTTACAAAAGCAACGGCTGGGTAGCTATGATCATGTCATTTACGACATCGACGAAGCCGAGCGATTATCCCCTTACCGGTCAACGCATCGATTTTTCTTTGTCACCAGCATGGATATAACATCGATTATTCGCGGCGAGCATTTGATTCAGGCGTTTACGGAACATCTGCCAAGGACAGATCCCCTACCCTTTTACAAATTGCTTATCGAAGATGCTCGGCAGCCTGGCGAAGCCTATATTGATGACAGGTTAGCTGCCTACCCTCTTACCTGGGTAGAAACGCTGAGTTACAGTCCGGATGACCGTGACCGAACACAGAAAATTCACAACCAGTACACTAGCAAACTCCATATGAGGCGATTATCGTCCGACATGCGAATCCTGATTACGGATCTCATTCAGATCGTCGACGGCACCACGGCCAAAAGCGCTGCCCAGCTTTATAAGCAGGCGGAAAGGAGGAAATAACATTGGGACAAATCGCATTTTGGAGTCCTTACTCTGGCAGCGGCCAGACTAGCAGTATCGCGGCTATTGCCGCCACACTGAGCAGTGAATACCATATTCGGTGCTTAATCGCACAGACCAAAAATCGTGAATCGACGCTTGAACATAGCTTCTCTCGATCACTGAACACTTTTAGCCGAACCCTCGGTCACATAACCGGAAGTCGTAATGTCTCCGGAACTGGGCTTGATGCCGTACTACGAATCGCGAGAAGCGGGAAGCTCGAAGGCGGCGCTGTTAAAAACAATACGCAGATTATCGAACAAGGCAGACTTGATATACTTAGCAGCTCGGATCAAAAAGACGCTAATAAATTGGAAGAAGCATCTGATCTTATCCGGACTGTCTTCGATCAGGCGAGCAAATATTACAATGTGATCCTACTCGACCTCCCTGCTGGGGACGATAGCGAGATCAGCCGGAAACTTATTGCATCGTCAGATATCGTCGTCATCTGCTTACCACAATCTCGGCGCTCTCTCGAAGCTTACTTCGAGAAAAAAAATTGGCCAAGTACACTGAATAGCAAAAAGACCGTACTTTTGTTTACTCAGCACGATCCTCACTCAAAATACAAAGCGGCCAACATTACGCGGAAGTATAAAAGTTCTAAAGGATTAATCGTCCCTTATAACACCACATTCAAAGATGCAGTGAACGACGGCGAAACTAAAGGCTTTTATAAAGCGAACAAAGCAGCAGAACAACGACACCCCAATTACGAATTCATAGTCGAGGTGCAACGAGCAGCAAAACAGTTGCTCGATGAATTAGGCATCGATTCCAAATTGAAACGAATCGACGCAGAAGAAAGAGGGGCTTCCTAATGTCGTTGCTGAATCTGCTCATTATCTTATTCATTATTGTATGTCTCGGGTTGGGTTTGTTTTTTATTTTGCGAAAAAATCCTTACGTAGGAGCCAAATCCCAAGATGTAAGTGCTGAGTACTTAAACATCGACGCGGTCACTGAATTCGTTACCGAGGTAATCAATGACTACGTAAGTGCCGACTTATTGGATCTTGGCCTCTCAACTGAAGAATATGATCGTCGCAAACAAGTCGTTGCGGATCTGAAAACGGCACTGGAAAACTGTAACACCGGTAGCCTGGCGGACAAGTTGTACGTGAAAGAATTCATATCCGATATCTTGTCTCGAAACTATGGCATCACTGAAGAAAATATTAATCAGATTATACCGTTTCACGATGAGGACATACTCACCGCTCAAGACATGTTTGAAATTTTGCTCTATCAGTACAAACAAGAGCATGGGTTCAGCGGGCTAAGCAAGCTAATCGAAGCCTATGATCTAGCCAGACTCAAACGAGTGATTGAAGACGGACAAACCCATTCATACATCATCACAAGTGAGGAAATTCGAGACATTTATCGTAAAGAAAACCCTCAGCTTTCGTTTGAAGACAAATTTCGGATAATTGTGCAACGCGTGTATCAACTGTACAAAGGCTTTGGTCCTATAGATGAAATTCGAGATCAAACGATCGACGGTGTATCCGGTGGAGTATCTGGCGTTCCAGTCAACATGAACACCGTAGAACATGAACTTGAAATGATGGAAGGTATGGGCAAAAAGGTACCGTACGGATATGACAGTATCTGGATGTTCTATCGAGGTAAGTCTGTTCACCTCTCCTTTCTAAGCTTTGGTTCCGAACTGGAACTCCGACGGGTGTGCCAAAACGTCTATAAGAACGGTAAACCCGGGCAAATTTCACGAGACAGGCCATTCATCGTCAATGATATGCAAGACGGATCACGCGTCGTCGTCGTACGTCCAGATTTTGCGGAAAGCTGGGCGTTCTTCATCCGGAAGTTTGATCTACCAAATCTGGTTCTCGACCGTTTGTTGTCTGCTGATCGCATTAAAAACGTAGAATTTTTAATGCAATTTCTCGACTTCTTGATGAAAGGTGCCCAGGTTACCGCCGTGACTGGCGAACAAGGTTCTGGTAAAACGACTCTACTGATGGCAATTGTTAAATCAATCTACGGGATGTATAACCTACGGATTCAAGAACTTGCCTTCGAGCTTCACCTTCGTCGTCTATACCCGGAGCGAAACATACTCTCTTTCCGGGAAACCGAGAAGATCACAGGACAAGAAGGTCTGGACGTTCAGAAAAAAACCGACGGTACTGTTAACATCCTCGGAGAAGTCGCTACCGATCCTGTAGCCGCTTGGCTCGTTCAAATGGCTCAAGTAGCGAGTAAATTCACCATATTTAGTCATCACGCCAAAACAATGCTAGCTCTGATCGAGTCACTTCGGAACTCGCTGCTCAAAACTAAAACATTCCATGACGAACGAAGCGCTGAAGAGCAAGTTGCCAAGGTCATCAGCTTTGACGTTCACCTGGAAAAAGAGCAAAGCGGTATGCGTTTCATTGAACGGATCACAGAATGTATGCTTATCGATCAAGATAGTAGCCAATTCTCAAAACTAGCGAAAGATCTGACAGACAACAAAATTGATCACAACAAAGCAATCGCCCTTGGTCAATTACACTACTATCAGAAAATCACCAGCAAGCCTTGGAAAGCAAACAACATTATTGAATTTAAAGACGGTGGCTACGTTCCAGTCAATCGCCCGTCAGTGCAAAAAGTCGAAGATATGACCAAAAACATGACGTCCGAAGATGCTAAAGCGTTCCGAGCTTTCCTGGACAAGCATTGGGGGCCAGAAGCAGCATGAAGTTAACTACGATCCTCTGGCTCTCAATCGTTGCATATGTCGTTATTTTCGGCATCATTATGTTAGTTTTGGCTCTGAATAAAAGGAAAACGAAGAACCAGCTCGACCGAATGAATCCAGGACAATGGATGGCTCAAAAACGAAGTGGTACTCGCAAGGAGCATCCAAAGCTCGTTGAGTTTTACCAAAAATCTTACGTTCACTCGTCCCGTATTCCATTCTTCGGTACGCAAGTACGGCGCATTCGGCAACGACTAGCTATTGTGAATCCTTACAGTGAATTCACACTTCGAAAAGAAACGATGCGCATCACCTACATTACGCTGCTGATCACTTTCTTCCTGATCTTGGCATTTGCGCTGCTCGGTAAAAGTTTACTGATGATCTTACTCGGCATCATCGGTTGTATCGTTTTAAATGGAATGCTCATCGACGTGTTTGTTCATAGAATCGAACGGCAACTTCTTCGTAACTTTCGCGACTTTCTGGAAGATAACCGTCACCAATATCAATCAACAAAGATGATTGACGAATCGATTTATCAGGCATCTCAAATTGCCGTTCATGATATGAAACTGCACGGGGTTCGTATTCATCGTGTACTTACTGCTAGGAACCCCGAACGAGCTCTGCACGCATATTACGAAGTTGCACCGAACCGTTATTTGAAGGTTTTTACCGGTATTGCACATATGATACGGGAATATGGAGACAAAAACACCAATAAAGGCTCCCTGTATCTCGGAGCCATCAGTAAATTTGTGCAGGACATTAATTTCGATATTCTAAGGCAGAACCGGCTTCATTATCAACTTAACAGTTTAACCATTATCGCCCTAGTCCCAATCCTGCTCTCCTTCCCAATTCAAACTTGGGCAGAAACTTATTTTCCGAGCATGAGCGATTTTTATAGTGGTCGATTGGGTTATATCATACAGCTCACCATGTTTGCCGTGTCCCTTATTGCTTACCTGCTGGTCCGTAAGCTGGCCGAAACCGAAGAATCGAAATATATCCCTAAACCCTCCCGTAAACGTTGGGAGAAAAAGATATACGAGATGAAATACGTCAAATTTATCGTAGATCGGTTCGTTCCCAGTTCACATACCAAAAAATATTACTTAACCACACAGCTCATAAAAGATTCAAATTCTCCACTGCTGATCCAATGGCTAACGCTACGACGTCTAATGTTAGCGATCAGCACCATACTTATTGCGATTGCAGTTGCCGTTGGCCTACACATCAATACAACTCATCAAATTCTCTACGCCCCCACCTACGATAACGGTGGACTTATGATCGGTAAGATGTCGGCTGAAGAACAAGCATCCTCAATAGCACTTACTGATTTTGACAGACGCGTATTGGAAAATCTGAAAGGAGGCGATGCTGCGCTCAAAGAACGCGTCAGACAAGAAGTCGAAATCCTGCTTAGCGGGACCACGAGCGTTGCAGAAGTTAACCAGAGCGTGAACCGAATTGTTACTAAATTTGAACAACTGGATAGCGAGTATTTCAAATGGTACGAGCTTATCATAGCACTAGCGCTTGGAACTCTTGCTTACTACGCACCAATTTGGATGATGCTGTTTCAACGAAAAGTCCGACGAGTCGACATGCAGAACGAAGTTGAACAATTCCGCATGTTGATCTCCATTTTGAGTCAATTGGACCGAATCGACGTTCGCACCATTCTCGAATGGATGGAAAGATTCAGTACGATCTTCAAACCTGCTTTACAGAGATGTTTGAATGACTACGACAGCGGCGCTACCTTCGCGATTCACAGGCTTAAAGAAGACGCCCCTTACCCTGAGTTCGTACGACTCGTTGAACGTCTGGAAAATAGCCTTGAGCGTATATCGATTCAAGAAGCTTTCGATGATCTGGAAATGGAACAAGAGTATTACCGGGAACAAAAGAAAGAAACGATGAACCGCTTGATCGAAAGTAAAGCAAGTTTGGGAAAAGATATCGGTTTTGCTCCGGTGATGTTCATGCTGGGTGGATATATTATGGTTCCCTTCCTTTATACATCGTTTATGCAGATGAAGGACCTTGTCGCCCAGCTTATGAAACTCTAAAGTCGAAACCAAGCTGTAACTTATTTTAAAACATATTCTAAATTCAAAGGAGATTATCATTCATGGGAAGTAATGCATCCGCAGGTCTAAAATTAGCAGCTAGTATTTTTTTGACACTCGCTCTTATCACCACAGTTGTAATCATCTTCATTTCGTCGCAAGATGCGGCCAAAGAAGGACAAACCCAGTTTTCTGAAATTACAACTCAGCTGTCTCAGACGCGTTTCAACATCTATGAAAACACGACTCTCTCCGGCAGCCAAGTTATGAACGCCGTACGCCAGTTCAACAACCAAGATCAATTCGGCGTTTACGTTCAAACCGGTAAAAACGGTGTAACCTATTACGGCCACACATTCAACCAAACAACAGGTGTCATCGACGGCACCGCAAAAAACACAAATTTACAGCCGGCACTTGATGAAGCCAATAATAACTTCATCAACCCGTCGGGTAAATTCAAATCTTCCGTCGTACGCGATGCCAACAACATGGTCCGTGGTATTGTATTTACTCAAACTAAATAATAAACACCCTAAACCCGTCGCTTCCCCGAACATACCCGGGGAAGCGATTCTCTTGTTAAGCTAAATTCTGAGGAGGTCCATATGGGCAGTAACGCTCGAAGTTTCATGATATTGTCCGCTATCTTCTTGCTCTTTCTTGCAGCTGCCACCCATGCAGTAACCGTTGTCTCGACAGTCAATGATGGCACTGAGCTTGCTTACAAGCTTAATGCAGATAACGACAGGCAGGTCAAAGCAACAATTGCTACGCCTGGTGAAGAGATCTATAGCGGCGCTATGATCGTCAACCTGATACGCACCGAAGAACGGGATATCGATATCGAAGTAGGTGGTGTGCTGTACAGCCGGCTTGATAATTACACCTCATTCAATCCGACAGCCATTAACTTGAATCAGAAATACAAAGCAACTTACAACCGCGACGAGTCAGGCTATTTACTGCAAGTTTCATTCACCAGCCTGTAATGACCATAAAGGAGCCGTTGACCTTATGAAATATGTAACCGGCATATTCGCCGCCCTACTGACCGTTCTGCTGCTCTTTTTATTCCCGCTCTATGAGCAAGCACGAAGTCAGGATAAGATCGCCAATGCGATTGTACAAAGCGCATCTACACAATTTATTGACAGTGCACGAACCAAAGGATATATCACACCGCAAATGTGGAACGATTTCAACAGCCAGCTTGCGGCAACCGGTAATCAATACGATGTGAAGCTTGAACATTTGCATAAACTCATCAGTCCAAATTATAGTGATCCCGCCGACCCGGCTACATTCCAAGGCGACTTTACAACGTACTATACCGCCTATTTCAACGATCAAATCATGCCAGTCATGTTTCCTAATAACAACACTGTACCAATCGATGATGCATCGCGGCGCTACATAATGCAGGTTGGCGACTATATCGGTATCAATTTAACCAATACCAATCGAACAGCAGCTACTCAGCTTTGGGACTTTCTTATGAACGATAATACCGGACAATCTGCGTCCGTCTTAATGAACTATAAAGGAATGATTGTAAATGAAGACTACTAGCTTCGCCATTATTTTCGTTATGATCTTCCTTCCTTTATTTCAAATATCATCAATGCGGTTGAATGATCTAGAACTCTCTATTCAGCTTACAAACCGGTACGATGTGATCATGAAAACAGCTGTCCAGGATGCAGCCAACGTGATGAACGATACGGTCGATCAGGATTATGAGCCGGGTTATGGCTCAAAAAAATTCTTCCGGGCCAACAAGGAACGAGCGGTCGAAAGTTTTTATCGCACAATGGCCTTAAACTTCGATATCAACGGCGATGCTGTGGCCATTGGAAATCTAGCCGGATACATTCCAGCGATTCTCGTGATCGACTACGACGGCTATTACGTGTACTCGACCGAGTCATTCGTCGACTCCAAAGGCGAAACTCAGCTACGGCCTGTTTGGTCGCCGAAGAAACCGTATTCTTATTCTGATGCACAAGGGAACATCATACAGTTTTCGCTTGATAGCTTCGTTAAAAGTTATAACAAGAGTACAGACCAGTGGATTCATGGAAAGCGGCACGAAGTCGCAAACCAGACGCAAATCACTTTACTGAAAGATCCGCAAATGTTCGAAAGTGTGCGCCGGCAGACGATTATTAACGGTATTCAAAATGATTTGGCCTATGTAATCAACCGACATAATCAATATGCAACGCGCTACGGTGTCGATTATATCTTCACGCTGCCGCAGATCTCCCAGGAAGAATGGGACAACGGAATCGACGATATCGGAATTCTCGCCTTCGTTCAAGGCATTCCCGTCGGCGATCAGGCGTATAACAACTACGCATTCGCCGGCGGCCGGCTACAAAAAAAGAAAACGATATATGCCACAACCGATCCCAGAACCGGAATCAAATATTACGATCGTGACCCATCGAAGCTTCCGGGCCGCGTAGAAGAACGATTTGATCACGAAAGGGACGCGGCAAGGTTTGGATATTTTCCTCTTACCAAATAGACAAGCAAAACACTAGACTCATGATGACGATAAAAGAATAGAGAGTGGCGTTCTCTCAATCTTAATCTTCAGATAATCAAGAGTCCCCCCTCTCGTTGCCCCGACGCGACTAGAAAAGCACAACTTGCCGCAGACGGGTGCAACCGAGTAATGGAGCAAAGTATGAGTTCTCCCAACAATAAGAGTATGAATAAAAGGAGTGAGTCACATGAAAAAACATTTTACTAAAATTACAGGAATCGCTTTGGCAGCAGCACTTACGCTGGGTCTGATGGGTAGCGCGACACCTAACGCGCAAGCAGCTACGACACAATTTTCCGACGTGAAATCAACACACTGGGCCGCTAGCGCCATTAACAAAGGGGTATCTAAAGGATATATCGAGGGTTATACGAACGGTAAATTCAAACCAGAAGCCAGCGTAACACGCGCAGAATTCGTGAAGATGGTCGTCTCGGCCATGAATCTTGAAACCACGGCAGCCAACGGCAAATGGTACGTTCAATACGTAAATGCCGCAAGCAAAGCAGGCCTCTACGCTCCCGCTGATTTTTCCAATAACGAAGCGGCTTGGACAAAAGTAATGACGCGTGAAGAAATGTCCCGTGTAGCAGCTCGTGCGATCGGGGAAACAACAAAAGAAAATGACAAATGGATGTACCTGGCCACAAAAACTGGTCTGATCCACGGTTTAGGTAAAGGAGAGCTTGCTCCGAAAGGGTTGACCACACGTGCGCAAGCTGTAGTTTTGATCGAACGTATTCTCTCCAAGAACAGCGGCGCTAACCTCGATGTAGATAAGTATGCGGTCGGAAGCGCTGAAATTGCATGGCACGGTACAAACATCTTCACTGTAATGCCAGAAATGTGGGTTACACCAGAATCCGATTTGAGACAGTCTGGTAAGACATCGGTCGAAGACATGTGGAACGAAAAGCTTATGACCATCACATCGAAAGACGGACTGTATCAAGGTAAGCTTGACGCACTGATCGCCATCGACCTTGCCGACCCTAACGATCCCAACCTTGGGCTGATTAAGCCGATCGATACGCTTAAATGGTTTAATCAGAGACCATCCATAACCAACCTGATGGTCAAAGACCAGAAGAATAGTTACGTACTTTATTTCAAAGGTGGAACCGTATTTAACAAAGATACAAAAAAATATAACTCTAATAGATTGTTGCAATTCCAGGTTGACGGATTTGATAGCCCTGATCGTAATGCCTTTTTCAATAAAGGCAAGTTGAATAGAGCTGCGCGCGTTTATCGCAGTAGTTTAGAAGACATGCCTGCACTTATTATTCCTAAAGCAGGAAGTATTCAACAAAACGATTTGGTCATTAGACTTCAAACACCAACAAGTGGTTCCCTCTATAGTGAAAATATCTTACTTCGTCTCGTAGGTGTTAAATAATGAAGAAAAAACGACGACGTCTACTGCTTGTCGGACTCAGCATACTGCTGCTCTTAACGAGCAGTATGCTGAATGTTTTTTCTCCATTCGAGGGTACCATTGAAGCTGCTTCAACAAAAAAAGAAGTACCCTACGATAGTGCATCAGGTGTAAAAAAGCACCCACAACGGCAAAGTTTAGTATTTGGAAAAAACCCTACGGCCACAACTACCATCTCCGAAAATGCGGGGGCAAATAATACGATAGAAAAAATTATATTTTATAGAGGAAATCAAGCTGTCAAGACAATTGATGTTAACGCACAGACGTTTAATCAAACCATCTCCTTCAACGGAGAAAAACATGAAGTATTATCTAAAGATAACGGATCTGCCGGTTCCTACTTCGCATGGACTCGTGGTTCTACTGTCGATTGGGGCGCATCAGGGGAAAATGATAGTTGGCGAACTATCAGCAATGTTCAAGTCGACAATGAAACCGTTGATGGCAGAACAGTCCGGAAATATCCGGGTAAAAAAATTCAGATGTATGTTAAATACTCACGAACAGAGCCTTTTTATAGTGAAATAGACGGAACGAAACTATCGTTTGATAAAGAATTGATCGACAACCGATCCAGTATCATCCGTACACAAAATCCCAGCACTCCTTCGCCAGATCGCGTAATTGTTGATGATCAAAAAAGGGTACAAGCAACTGGTCTGAACATAAGCGGATATGCTCATCCCTCAACAGAAATCATACAAATTGTAGCCGGTCTTGAAAAAGGGGCAACTGATGGACCCACGCGAAGTCTCGATTTTGCAACCATTACATTTAATCAGGAACACGATGCTGATGGGCACAAATATTACGTCAGAAAAAGTAGTGCTGACCCCATGGTTCCTTATGATGATTCGCGGCCGAATTCACAAGCCATGGCCTTTTACTATGTCGCTTATAAATACACGTTCTCGTCATTCACCTATCAATACCCTGATCATTATGAGATCTTCACAAAGAAAGGCACAACCCCACCGCCTGAGAATAGTTGTACCATCACCGACGGACGCGTTATCGAGGGTGAAAAAATGACACCAGACGCAAGCGCAGTGATCAGAGCCGACCAACGTGACAGGGAAATGTTTGACGTTCTTCAAGGAATTCCAACATCCGAAAGTTTATACGGGAATGTACTCGCAAATAACTACTTACACCAGTACAAATTCCAAGAAAAACTCGGAGTATGCGTGTATGACCTCACCGTCACACGAGATTACACGTTCCACTGGGACCCAGGAAGATCAGTTCCAAATCCGAACGGAAATGGAACGATTACAATACCCGACCCGCAAGTAGATTATGCCTCTGTACCTTATTCGATCCGTATTGAGCGTACTTTCTCCTATTGGGTCGTAGATAAACTAGGTGTCTACTCGATTGACAGCGCTGAACTCAAGAACTATGCCTTTAACGGCGAGAAGATTACGATTCATCCGGCCGGCTACATCCCACCTAACGTCACGCTTACCCGAGACGGTAAATACGTAGCGGACCCCGGACCCGGTAACTATACGGCTCCATCCAAAACCCTAACCGGTGGAAGAACAAAACCATCGATTCCGTCCGGAGAGAGCGCCGAGCTCACTAGTTTGACGGAGTCGAAAATCAGCCAAGTCAAAGTCAATAATGACACACTGATATTTAATGGCCAAACGCTTATGAACGGCAGCGTTGTCGAACGCAAAACGCAAGACCCAACACGGGTACCGGACCCAACAATCATCGGTCGTGACGTTCTTTACAGCCCGGGAAACATGATTCCAATCAGTAAGACGAATAAGATGAGCCAACCGAGCAGCGGAACCATCACGTATAAGCCGCTCAGCGTCAATTATAACGCCGCTCCGGGAGATACCTATCCGATAGCTGGAATCAACCCTGTAACCGTGCATACGCCCGTTGTGAACTACTCATCGGCATCTGACGATCAGGCTCATAACCAGAAGACGTATCCAAACTACAACCGGATGGCCTTCATCCTCGATCGTCCGTTTACCGTAACGATCCCAACGAGTGGGCAGCATCAGAATTATCCAGGTTACGGAAATCGAGATTACGCGAAGTATTTCCGGAGCAAAGAAGTGTACTTCCCGTTCGACGTCTATTCTGGAGACAAATCAACGTTTTATCCGAAAAATACCTGGATCAATATTCCGGTTGGGCAGCTCACAACCGAGTTCTTCTTGCCCGTATGGGTCGATGAAGGTGACTATACCGTTTACTACCGGAACATCGCCGAAAACGCGCCAGGCGTAACGCCAACGCAGCAGGACGCGAACTTCGATCTGATCAACCATGTAGCTTCGGATACCGTCGATGTTGAAGTCATCGGTCGACTGTATGATTTCCATATCACCGATATCGCAGATTTCAACTGGGAATTGGTCTTCCGTACGCAGTCCGGAAGCATGACGCCAACCGGCAATAGTTACTGGACGGGCCTACTCGGAATCGATGGCGCCCCGCGCGGTAACAGCCAGCCGTTCACGCTGCCGATCCTACCAGGCAAAAACCCGCTTGAAGGAACCAAGAACGTCTCGGTCAAGACCGGTTATCATGTGAAATTTGATCTAAAAAGTAAGGGGAATATGTTCAGCAAGCAGGATGGAATCCGCATCACCCCGAGCTTCACATTCGTCAGCCGCGACGGCCGTACAACAATGCCCGTCGATCTCTACTATAACGACGATCATCGAAAGTTTATCAAAGTCGGTTCGCCAGAAGATACTGAGCAGCGGTACGTCATCTTGAACGACCGGCTGCGGAACGTGCCTGAAGAGGAGCTCACCGACACAGCTCGGTATAAGTACGACAATTACTATACCTTCGCGGAAATGAACGGCGTGAGCCGCGATCTGTTCATCGCAGATTACATCCGCCGATTCACCAAGGAGAAAACGCCCGTTGGCGGGTTCGCTCTGATGCTTCTCCCGGAACAGATCCGAACGTTCATCGGACCGAAAACAAATCTTCCACCTTCAGTCGATAACGCGAGGGCAAACGCAGCAGTGCAAAAATGGTACGGTCAGTACTCCCTACCAGGCGATCCTTACGTGGTAAGAGCTGGAGAAAACTTGGCCGAATATAGCCGTAAAAACGGTGCACTGACCAAGCGTGACCCGATCTTCCTGAAGGACGGATATATTGTTCTGAACTTCAATATCGAAAGCATTAAAAACGGTAATCTCAGCCAGCCGCACCTACAGTACATTAATGCGCCGCTAATGAACCAGTGGAGAATGGAAGGCTACAACCGTAGTGTGCAGGATTCCTGGGGCCATACATTCACTTTGAAAGACGGCGATATTGTATTCTACAATGCCGATAAGTCCTACAAAGACGATTTCCAAGCTGAAGTGACGCACTAATATAATTAAACGCCAAAAAAGCCTGACTCCATTAAGGGGGTCAGGCTTTTTTAATTTCGATACGGTGTATAGGAACTCAATAACAAATGTTTTACGTTCAAAACTTCCGTTGTTCCTCTTTCATAACAGTCAATATGATATGTAAGCTAAACAAAAAAAGAGCCCGCGAAACTATCCGCGAACTCTTTTCTATATGATTCAATATTAGTTGGCAGCGGACTCTTTGCTAGCAGCGACCTCTTTGCTGGCAGAGGGCTCTTTACGAGTCGGACGGAGCCGTAGCGCCACCTGATACAGACCCTGAACGTTAAGGAATCTAGAAAACGTACTATCCAGATATACAATCGGCAATAGATTATCTTTACCAAACTCAGCTATACGAACTTGTAGCTTGGGAAATAGAGTCCATTCAAGAGGAGTAGCTCCGCCACCAAATACAAAAATGACCTCTATAAACCCTGACACTTTTTTCAACACTTTGCTGACTTCACCTGAGATCGAATCGGCAAAGCGATCCTCCTGCGTTTGGTTGATGTTATTAATCTTTTCCCATTTCTTTTTCGTAAACGCCGATGGCTGCTTGTGCAGAAACTCCGCCAGCTCTTTTCTAGAACGATAAGAATAGCCCTCAGCTTGCAACAAAGAGAGTGTCTCTTCCAGGATTGAACCATAACCCAGTTTGGTCGTCGTGCTGACATCTGGGTTAAACTTACCATTTGAGAATACGACCCAATCTATTGTACCTTCGCCGATGTCAATTCCGAGGGTATTTTCAGCGTTAACAAGATCTTTTCCTGTAATTCCATCCAGTTCTCCATTCGGGAAACGCTTAACGGCTTCTTTTCGAATCATTTCAAGAACTTCGTCTTTTGCAAGCATAAGACCGTATTGTGCAGATTCTCCTTCACTAACTACCATCACATAATCAAAGATAATTTCCACTTTAATCTGCTGTTCGAAATTATGGAAGATGACGATGTGTGATGCTCCGCCGTTCAGATACAAATCTTGATACATCTTCGCACGACCTTTATTTTCTTCGATCGGCAACGCCGTTCCCAGATCAACACGAACTTGCAAAACTCCACCTTCTGGAAGCATTTTAGTATTATTATAATGTTCCTGCAAGGCATCAGCTGCTATCGTACCAAGCCCAAGAACCCCAGACAAGTCAACTTCTGATTTACCAACATTAGAAAACACATCGTATTCCTCAACGCTCAAGCCTGATTTAAGCGCACGTTCACCGAACAAACGACGCTCCGTCGACTTAACAAGCGGGCTTACAAAACTCAAATCCATTTGATTAATAATATCTTTCATAAAAAAATCAATATCATCCGGTCCTAGTGGAGTTGTATCTCGGTTAAACTGCTTTACTGTTACACTCGGAAAAACCCGGAGCAATCCATTAATGTTTGCTTTCACATAACCGTTACCTAAATCAATTCCTGCTTTTTTGATCTGCTGCAATGTAGCTTTCGCCATAGTCTCATCTTCTCCCTTTTCCAGCATTTTTTATCAATTAGAAAACAGATTCACGACTATTACTTGTTACCGCTGGTTCGTATTTCAATAGTTCAACAATAAGAAATCTTATCTGTCCAAACGACTACCCGAATCTCCAAGAAAAATACTAAGGTTGTCGTTCGCTGAAGTGGAGTCTTGTCTTTCGCCAGCGTGATTATGAGACGGTGATGACGTGCTTCTCGCATCGCGACGAATCATATCACCGATTCCGATCGAGTCAGAATGCTCCCCCTGCTCCTTTGTTCCTGCTAACGCATCGCGGCGGATCATATCACCAATTCCGATCGAATCAGAAGACTCTCCTTGCTCTCTACCTCCTGCTGTCGCATCGCGCTGGATCATGTCCCCCATCCGCTCCGCCTCAGAGGAAATTCTCTGATCTTTTAGTTCGAAGTTTGATTCCTGACGCACCATATTTCCTGTCGACTCAGTGTTATAAGGCAGTTGATGAGATTCCGGATTTGATGGCCGTGAAGGCGATGATGTCGGAAGAGCTGCTGACGTGGGTGCTGCCTGTTGTGAAGGAACGTTACGTGAACCCTGGGACTGCATTTCCTTCATACGTTGGTTGAGATGAGCTTTGATTACATCGCCCTCTCCATAGGTTTGGAGCGCATCTTGAATAATAAGATCGAGGCTTGTCCCCAAATTTGCCTGAGCTTTACACCAATCTCTAATTTCTTTAGATTCTGATTCCCAAAACGAAATACGTTTGCGCTTATCATTCATTTAAATCTCTTCCTTTCTTAGAAATCGGAATACTAGAACTCATTCGTTCAACTTGAATTTTTCTGGCATACTCCGTCAACTTGATGGCCGTTCCAAAGCGAATGGAGTGCATTGACGTCTCCCCACTTGTTATACGGGAAAGTGTAGATTCACCAATTTTGGATAGCTTACTAATCTGGTAGCACGTTACACCACTTTTTTTCAGGAGCCACTCAATTAACAGGCTATCTGCATACCCGTTTCCGCAAGCTATGCCATCCTGAAGCTGGACCCTATCTCCAAGATTTTGTACGCATAGGGCCAATGCAGCAATGGCTTCTTCAGCAGTAACTTCCCAACCATCCAAAAAATAACGTCCATCTTTCGCTTCAAATCGCCTCGCGTCTTGTTGTCGCAAATCAATCGAAATCGGATCAGCCATTATGAATCACACTTTTGTTTCTCGCAAAATGCTCGCTCCAAGTAGAAGCAGAGGTGAAGTTCACGTTCATATTCGCCTCTCCTTTAGATATGTAAAAATCAGTTCGATATCCAATATATGTCTTATAAAGACTCTTATTGGTTGCAGGAATATTGTACCACGATACTTCCGCCTATGCAAGTATTGCATATCGAATGTGTATTTTATGTTGTATGTAATCACATATTTTATGATGTGAATTTAAATTATCTTATAATATTCGTTTGTTTTACATTATTTTGTACACATTTCATGTGCGCTTATATATATTGTCGTATGCTGTTGCATTATGTCTTCGTATGAAATGTTAATTTTGCTACATATATATTATTGCTTTTTGTGATTAACCAATAAGCTGAATCAATTAAAAACACACGCCCATCCATCTCTGCGTGTGTTTATTTCCGTTATTCATATCCCCTTTTCACCTTGCAACATATGTACCAAAACGATCTGCCGTATTAATCAAAATTTGAGTTAATTCATCCGTGTAATTAAAACGTTTCTTGTTCTCCAAAATGGAATGAACCATATTCCCGTTCCCATGTTCCCTACACGCTACCATCCAGTCACAGAACATTTCAACGATGTCCATGAGATCCATTCCAGCTACACCATTCTTGTAATGCTGCGGATGATGAGAATTCATCTGGTAATGGTGATCGAGAGCAACCTTTACTTTTTCTTTTCTTAGATGGGCTTCATACTCCGGGCTACCAATCTTCAGTTTTTTATACTCAGCCGTGTTCTGGTGCAGAATACTTTTTTCAGGTTCTTCAAGCTTGGACATATCATGGATGACAGATCGCATGTTCAGTATTTCAGCAAACGCCTGCATATATTGTTGAACATTAGCAATATGCGCACGAGTCTCTCTTAAATAATCCTGCTCGGTGTATGTCGCCTCTTTTGTCAGTTCCGTCAAATTTATTCACCCTTTTCACGTTTTTAGGTGGGATCTGATCCATTGCCAATCGATCACTATCTATATCTAAGTATAACGAAAATATTTGAAATCGCAATATATTATTCATCAAAAACACTGTACATTCAATCATTTGTTAAACAATTATATTAGTTTTAATTGAAACTCGGTGCGATAATTGATCCGCACCAATCAAACATTTGCAGTATATTACCTAAACAGTAATGTACATGTAAAAATCCCAATGAGAAGGAGGAAAGACAGTGACAATGCAGGCATGCGGCATCTGCGAATGTGATGATCTCGAAGAGGATTCAGGTTTTATTTGCAGCCAGTGTCTTGATCAATACGAAAATGGAGAACTTGGTTCCTAGTCCTTGTACACAAAGAAGCCCATACGGAACCTCCGTACGGGCTTTTTTTCTTCATCAATCCAACAAAAAACCTGTTCATTTGACAATTAGAAATGTTTAACAAAATCTCAATCTGTTTCCGATAAACATAAAATAGGGATTGTGGCCTATTAAATTTAAGGCTTTTGCATTGTTGTCAAGACTTTAGTATTATAACTTGCGTTCGCAAATATTAGAAATTATGGTAATATGATGAAGAAAGAAAAGAGCCACCCCCTGTCGCATTAGGGAGTGACTCCGGTGATGTCAATCGCTATACTCGCTAACCTTTAAGACGACTAAATCCGAAGGAAAGGAGTCTAACAATTCTGATCATAGTTATGGGTAAGTATAGCGGATAAATCACCCTTTTGTCAATTTGGGGAGGGCTTTACCGTGAAACAACACAGCAGTGAAATGGTCACCTATTTTCGTTATGTAGCGACTGCAGAAAAGGTGCCACGTAAGAGAACCCGAGACGAACAAACCATTGAGGACCACGTAAGAATAAACAAAAAAGTCTACTTCACCGCGAACGAGGTTGCTGCATTTAGTCTTGAAGGGTTCGGTAAATCTTTAATCGCACGATCCGGTAATAAAACGATTATCGAAAATTACATGCTTGATTACTGGCAGCCCATTCTAGGTTTTCAAGCTACGATGGTATACATCAATTACCATCGTATGTGCATCAACAATGACATGCCATTCCGGTCCATCGATAACATGGCCGAAAATATGGGGATCAGCCGGCAGACGCTTTCGAAGTACCTAGATGTATTGGAATCATATGGCTTTGTCATGCGATTTTGGGCTGAAAACAAAAAGAAAACCGGAATGAATGATGCTACAAGAGTCAAAGTCCGAGCAAGTATACCATTGCTCAGCGAGGACTTAGTTGCCCAGTTACCCGATTCAATTCGGGAAAGTCACAATGAGTACATCTTAAGATTGAGCGAATCTTATGACATTGAACTCGAAGAAAGTCTTCCGGACGTTTCCCCGACTACAGTAATTGAGAATCAGGGTTTCGAACGTAAACCCCACTCGCTTGTAATTGGATCTGGAATAAAAGAACACATCGAAAGAAAAAGTAAAGAGGCCAAATCATCCCGGACGGTTGAAGAAACCCGCCTGTGGGAAGAATCATGCTCTTTCATAAAAACCAAAATAACATTACCATCTTTTCAAACATGGTTCGGTGAAACCTACCTTCTAATTCGAGAAGGTAAGATCATTATCGTGGCCACTCACGATGTAGTGAGAGACTGGCTCGACCGAAATTATATGGATTTAATATCGTATACTGTCACGCAGTACTCTGGTCTGGAACGTCCCATCTTAATGAAAACAGCAGATCAAATCTTTTCTTAACAAAAGCGGGAGAAATTCTCCCGCTTTTTTTTGTACCTTCATTCATTACGAACTTCATTTTTTGTTTGGTTAAAAATTTTAACATAACAAAAATGTGTATAACTTTTACTTGGTTAAAATTTTTAACATAAGCCTTCGTTAAAATTTTTAACATAAGAAAATCCGTTTGGTTAAAAATTTTAACACGGGGTTATCCACAGAAAACATTTCGTTAATTTTTTTAACATAATGATGACTTCCATTTGTTTGGTTAAAATTTTTAACTAGGGGGGTTTAAAAATTTAACACAAAGAAGTACTTCTTTAAGAATTACTTTAAAACAACTCCTTAAATATCTACGACCAACGCTCGCAAAACTAAACCATGATCCAATCTCAAACGATACAGCTTTAGATATAAGTCTGACTGAGCGATCTTAAGAGAAAGCGACAGTTTTTTTTCCTTCCGAAAAAGTCACGGACTTTCCGCGACCTATTAGCAATTTGAAGTTTCTTCGATTTTCTAAAGTCACACTTGAGAAGCTTGATGTTATTAATACGTCCACATTCCCCTGGCTACACTCGTTTAACTTATCCACAATGACGAGCTGTTCACCGTTAAAACGAGTTATGCTGCAGCAGCTATGGCTTAAACGAAATCATCTCTCACCAGTTGACCGTTTAAAGCAATTTTTCCAACCAGAACAGTTACAAAGCACTTGCGTTTCACCCTATTCTTTTTTACGATACATAATATTCAAACCCGTCATGTTATTAACCAGATTTTAAAAAGTAAAACACCACTATGACACGCCATATTGGCGAGTACACTCGGCTAACGCCAGAAGGAGAAAAAATATTATATGCAAACCATTTCTTACCCACAGATTCAAAAAGGCAACAAAAAGGGGAACACATTCATCGTGACAAAAACTGAAACAGACGGTCAGTTCAACGTTTATCAATTGTTTGAAGAACACAATGACTATGCAACAGCATCCGATATCCGTGCTGCCCAGTCATCGCTCAAAAATGTTCCGGACGATGAAATCATCGTCTCCATACCAGGTGAAGATAGAAATGCTTTTCTAGTGATGAATCACATCGATATCCACGAAGTAAACTCATTCACACTTACCCTGAATTCAAACCCGTCATAAAGCAAAACCACTGGTTTGATCAATCGGATAAAGCTTCGACCCTTCCGTTTTCGAGAACCGATCACGACTCTTCGTGATCGGTTCTTTTTTTGGTTTGCAAAGAGCAGTTTCAAAAAATAGGTCTTAGGGCATTAAAGTCTTAGTGAACTAAAGCTAATTATTATTCAAAACATTTTTGCGAAATTATATAAATGTCTTGGATACTTTCAAAAAACGTATTATAATGTGTTGTGTACACAATGAATTTAATTTCGAATTGTATTCAAGGTTTAATTTTGTTTATAATTTTCAGTGATTCTATCGAACCATTATCGTTGTAGGGCTAAAGTAGTTTATTCAAGGGAGATAGTGATAATGCGGAAAGTTTTTAAGGAGAATGTCAGTAGTTTTGTCACAAGCTTGTTGTTTAGAGGTACACCCTTCTGGGAAGATAATAAAGTCAGCGCTGATGATGAATCATTGTAACCTGAAGCCATTTCCATTTCTGTATGGATCTCTCTAGAACGTTCAAACATATACTGAATTAAGATAAATTACGAATCGCAGCTTATTCCCCTCCGAATGTATTTTGCAATCTTATCCCTAAATTTTAATAAATTAATGACACACAAAATGATTCATAGTTAAACTACCGTATACCATACGATCAATATTCATATTCTGTAATGCATAAATTACACATTTTTTTAGTATTTAATATTTCTTATGACGAAGTAATCGATATTTGTTGAATCATATCGCTAATCATACTGCACTTCATTTCTTCATTCAGTCAAAACAGATCCTTGAGAGATCATCTGAGTAAGCAGAAAAAACTCAAGCGAGTCGCTATACGCGACCAATAAATAACACGATAGGATTGATACCCTGTTGTGGTCTATCTTTATACGGGGTTTAACTTGATAAAAAGCGGGCACACTGATACGATTCTTTTATGAATCGGAGGTGTTTGTCACGGAGAAGGATAAGGAGGAACAGAACATGAACGCTGTACGAAAAGAAGAAATGAGCAGCGACAAAAGAAAGAAGTTCGATCGCAGCCAAATGATCCGTTCGATGACTAAGAAAGCCTGTCTGGAAAACGATGAGGCTCTTAGGAGGCTTTCCAAAAATTGATTGAACGACTGACTTACGAGGATATCATTGATATCCATGATACTGCTCTAGAACTTTATAACGGGCTTCCAGGAATGAATGAGCCGGGATTAATAGCCTTTGTTGCGGAAAAACCCTTTCAGGGTTTCGGTGACAAAGAATATTATCCCGGCTTTTTTTTGAAGGCAGCTGTGTATATGGAAGCATTCGCGACTCACCAATTATTTTGTGATGGTAACAAGCGTACCGGTTATTTGAGCGCTAAAATCTTCCTCGAAATCAACGGCTACCACCTCCAAGTCACAGACGACGATTTATACGAAACCACGATCGCCGTAGCAACGAAAAAAATTGGGCTCCACCAGTTAGCCGATTGGTTGAAACGTCATTCCGTAAAAGAACCCCTCTCCTATTAATCTTGAGTCATTATTCTCATAAACCGGCATGCAAACCTGCATCCCGGTTTATTTTTTTGCGTTTCCTGGAAAACCGTGATCAGAACACGTCGCCCAACGCGACCAATACATAACACGAAATGAATGCCTGATATAACCAACAACGTACGAACCATTATGCCGAACAAAAGCGTCGTTATGCGGCCGCTCGGTATATTGACCAAATAAAAAATTGATACGTAGCTGACGGAAATCACCCGGTGCTCGTGAAATGGAGGATACCTATGAAGGAAATTATCGTAGACAACTTTGCTGGCGGAGGTGGTGCCGGCACTGGTATTGAACTTGCCACTGGGGAAAGTCCAGAAGTAGCCATTAATCATGATCCGGATGCGATCTCGATGTACCGGGTAAATCACCCAAGAGCAAAAACTTACTGCGAATCGGTATGGGACGTCGACCCACGTGAGGCGGCGGCTGGCCGACCAGTAGGCTTAGTTTGGCTCTCACCGGATTGCAAACACTTTTCAAAAGCTAAAGGTGCAACACCTGTCAAAAAACATATCCGAGGGCTCGCCTGGGTCGCGGTTCGATGGGCAGCCACCGTCCGTCCCCGCGTAATCATGTTGGAGAATGTCGAAGAATTCAAAACCTGGGGGCCTGTAATTCCAGAGCGGGATGAAAAAACTGGCAGATTAATGAAGAAAGTTCCCAATTCGACAAATCCAAAGAAATACGAATTAGTCGTTTCGGAACCAGGTGAAATAGTTCCTCACGAACTAAGAGTCTACTACCCTGACCCTAAACGAAAAGGGTTCACTTTCAATTCCTTTGTAAACGCTTTAAAACGACAAGGGTACGATGTCGAGTGGCGTGAATTACGCGCATGCGACTACGGCGCTCCGACAAGCCGCAAGCGACTGTTTATGGTTGCTCGCCGCGACGGTCGTCCAATTGTATGGCCAAAACCAACCCATGGAGCGCCTGACAGCCCAGAGGTACAACGCGGAGAGCTCGCGCCGTGGCGTACCGCAGCAGAAATCATTGACTGGTCCATCCCCTGCAAATCTATTTTTGGCCGCAAAAAAGAGCTGGCTGAAAATACAAAGCGCCGGATTGCTCGCGGGATAGATCGCTACGTCAAGAACAACCCCCACCCTTTTGTTATGAAAGTTAATCATACAGGCGAACAATTCCGTGGACAGGAAATGAATCAGCCTATGCAGACGGTAACAGCAAAAAATGGATGGAGCGTCGTCACCCCGTACATCGCACGGATCGGACAGTCCGGGTTCGGAGGGGACCGGCTGCAATACGAGCTAGAAGACCCGCTCACGACAGTCACAACCAAGGCTGAACACCTTCTCGTTACTCCGGTATTGGGTGTATCCACCACGGGGCACCCCGCCAGATCGTCTAATAGCCATTTTCGGACCTCTACGAGAGGTGAGAATCATATGTTAGTCAGCCCGACGCTCATTCAGATGGGTTACACGGAACGGGACGGACAAGCCCCACGCGTGCTGGACCTAAATAAACCGGTCGGCACGATTACGGCAGCGGGCAACAAATTTGCCGTCGCCGAAGCTGTGCTCGCAATGCCACACATCACTAAGTTCCGTGGGGGCGCCGTTGGCCACGCGATCGACAAACCCCTTCACACCATTACCAGCGGGGCAGGAGCAGCTCGTCCAGCCGGCGCCGCTCATGCACTGGGGATGGTAACGGCTTTCCTCGCTAAGCATAGCGGCAGCAGACCAAATACTGATGGCGAAGATCTACGGTCGGCAGTACCCGCTACCGACAATGAAAAGGTCGTTACGGCACATATTGCTCGCCACTTCGGTGAATCTATCGGGAGCTCGGCAAACGCTCCGATTGGCACGATAACCGCCGGTGGTGGCGGTAAGAGCGCTTTGGTCACAAGTCATCTGATCAAGTTCAGAGGCACCTGTATGGACGGCCAGCCGGTTACAGAACCGATACCTACAATTACTGCAGGCGGGACCCACATCGGCGAAGTCCGCTCCTTCCTACAGCAATATTATGAAGATGACAAAAACAATCCGAAAGATACACTCGGAACGGTCACAATTGATGGTGTCGACTATCAAATCGTTGATATCGGAATGCGTATGCTTGAGCCACACGAACTGTTTGCAGCTCAGGGCTTCCCCGAGAATTATACGATCGATGTGGATTCCGAAGGTAGGAAGTATTCCAAGAGCGCACAAGTGGCCCGATGCGGCAATGCGGTACCACCACCTTTTTCCAAAGCACTCGTTCAATCAAATCTGCCTGAACTGTGCATCGGAGCCGGAAAGGTACTTACGCTGGAGCGGTACAAGCCGGTCGAAGAAGGTCAAATGGCATTCAGTATGTAAAAAAAAGCGAACGTGGTCGTAGTCCTACATTCCATAACGGATAAACATGGTCTTTCTACGTTCACTAACCTACTGATAAACATCAAGGAGGATGACATAGTGGGAAACAACATGACCGGTCTCACCCCGGCACAAAAACGCTTTATAGACCTATTTAATACGCTCACGCACCGACACAGAGCTTGGCAGGTATGGAGCGATTTTATCGAGTTAGCAGCGTGTTCGATCTCAAACGTCTTTGATCGCCGGCATAAAAATGCCCGCGAAGCGAGCTATTTAAGCATAATCGCTAAGTATAATGCGAGCGAGCAAGGAATCTTTCCAATGCTCTACGCCGAGATCGTAAATGCTTTTGAACAGAAACCTGAGCAAGATTTTCTCGGAGATCTGTTCATGAGGCTAGAGCTAAGCAATCATTGGCGCGGACAATTTTTCACCCCATATAACATATGTCTGCTGATGGCGCAAATGCAGTTTGCTAACGATTTCGCACAGATGATTACCGAAAAAGGCGTTGTAAATGTAAACGATCCCGCCTGCGGCGCCGGCGCAACACTCATCGCCTTCGCCAACGAAGCCCGCTCTCGCGGCATCAACTTCCAACAAAGCATTCTCTTTACCGCGCAAGACATCGACCGTACAGCGGCGCTTATGTGCTATGTACAGCTCTCCCTTCTCGGCTGTGGCGGATACGTAATCATAGGCGATTCGCTACGTAATCCTGCGACCGAATCGGATTTAGACGGCCCAGACGTCTGGTATACGCCGCTTTACTTTATGGCGAGTTGGCCAATCCGCAAAAAGCTGCAGAAGATCAGCATGATGGCCATGAAAACTCCTGAAACCACCCTTAATTAAAATAAGCGAGCCCTAAGACGGGCCCACCAGCTAACAACCTGAAGGGAAGTCATGCCATTTGGGTGCTTAGGGATCGTCATTTCGGCGGCAGTTTATAGGCAACTAATAACCCGCTCCATGATGGCAGATTGGTAAAGTGCCGAAACGGCGCAAGGCCTCGCGGGAAACCAACTAATACTAAAAGGAGAAATGAAAATGAGAACATCACATGATTGGAAAAACTGCGAAGAAAAGTACAAGAACTTGGTCTGGCAAGTGGCTGAAAGAGCCTTCGAGGCGCCAGACGGCCTGCAGCAAGCCATCATGGAAAAACAGTCCTATAAGGAACGTAACCATGACGAAAATTTGGCTATCGATTGGCACGTATGGACGAAAAAAGAGCTGCTTGATTTTGTAGGAGCCACAAATGAAGAATTTGAACATGATTGCATGATTGCTTACATCCGGCACTTGGAGCAAGTCGCAAAAAGTCAAAAATACCAGCTCGATAAGTTTGGCGAAAAACTTCAAAACGGATCACTTGTATGGGCCTTACCCGCCTGATGATAGTCTGCTGGTATCAGGTTGAAACGACGCAAGCCGTCGCGCGAAACCGACATAAACAAGTGTGCCCTATGCTGGGCCCCCCAGCCAACACCCTGAAGGGAGGTCATGCTTATGTAGGTGTTTGTCAATGTTTCAGGCAACTAATAAAACCATGAGGAGTGTATTTTTGTGAGCAATATTGACTGGAATCGATATAAGTTAACAGCAGCTGTAGATGCTATTCAAAACATGAAGATTGATGAAGACGGATTCATCGAGTGGGGAAGCATCGAGAGGATTGATGCAGTTGTTGAGATTTATGTGGAAGACACTGAAACAGGAGAAAAGATACATGTCAGCTGCGACAAACTTGTAGAAGAGGAAATCTCCAAAGCAGTTGCTGAGGCGATTGAGCAAAAGGAATCCAGTCTGCCCTCTTCCTAATGTCTTAGACACCGAACACTCGGCCCGCTACGGCGGGTCCTGGATTCGGTGCCTAATGCCCACAATAGCCCCTAGAGCGTAGCAAAACATCACAGCTTATAGTGAACATACTCTGGAGCAGCTGCTCCTTAAATCAAATCTAATAAAACAGGAGGAATTGATATGACTCACGCTGCACCGGTATCCGAAAAAATGTTCGAGGTGACCTACACATACACGTATCGTAATGGCAATCTCGAAGAATGTAAGGAAGAGTTGTTTTCCTAGCCAGAAAAAGAAAGTATAACCTGGCTCCGCTTAAATACGTTACATCTTTATGAAAATATATTAACGGAGGACTTCTCAGTGAAGGATATATTGAAATCAGATGCGAAATTTCGCTATATGATGCTAGGCAGATTCCAACGTGATTGTGAATACTATTTGAATTTCGGTAACAGAAATAGCAATGTACTTTGGTCACTAGATGAAGGAAAACATATTGAAAATATGAAGGCACTACACAATAGTTTCGAGGAAAATGATAAACCTGAATGGCTTACCTGGGAACAAATTTTAGAGTACGAAAAGCTAATGTTAATTGTAGAGCCAAGATCGACAGCGATTGAATGAATTTGCTGCTCGACAGCTTCCGGAGAGCAAGTCAATTTGGAAGAACAGGAGTTGGTCCCTTTCGTGAAAAAAAGTCAAATCACCCCTTTTGGCTGGGCAATCAAACGACGCCTGGCTGAGCTCGAAGTCGATCAAAAAACGTTCTGCGAACAAAATGACATACCGCAGGCTCGCTTGTCCGATATGATCCGAGGTAGACGAAAAGCAAAGCACTATCGAATGCAGGTCATTGAACTTTTAAACTTACACGAGTATGACGAATCTTAACCTCTCGGACGCTTTCCTTACGAATTGCGATTAAAGGGTTGCTGAATGGCTATTGGAAATCACACAAAAACGGACTGGCGGGATAAACCCGCCGGTATTTTTTTTATTTAGGTAAGACAATTTATCCATTTCTGAGCTCTAAAATTAATACAGATCATTTGAAGATCCATCTGTCTGCGTACGAAAACGAGAAGATCGTCGCTATTATAGACGTTGCCCCGAGCCGACAATCCCCCCTCCCCGCCGAACATGTTGTAATCGCTTCAATAAGGCATGGTACTGGAGCTCAAAGACGAGCTAACCGAACAGATACGTGAGCTGCGCAGTAGGTCAGAAAAAAGCGACTGAAGCGGTTCCCGCCGATTAACGAGTTGAAGAAAAACAATCATCGATGTAGGGGTCACAAACATTATTATCCAAATTTCTATGAGGAGGTCCTCATTATGGTTAAAACAGAACTTCAACGTGTACAAAGTGCTACAGAAAAACAAGTGGTAGACTTTGAATCTCGTTTAAAGAACATTGACAAATACGCTCTACCCACTGAAGTTGATCCAGAAAATGCGGCTGTTCCTTGTTTCTGCTGTGATAAAGAGGTCATTCACACAAACGGTGGTGGAAATGGATGGTGGGCTGAGGCACATACAGGAAAGGGTGTATTTAAAACAGTTATGCTTCATACAGAGTGTGAAGATCACCCCTTAATTTGGCGCGAAAGTAATGGAGGACATTCCTACACAATCGTGATCGGAGATCGAGGTCCTGACGGTCTTACACCTGAAACCACCAGGTACATTGAATCTAATGACGATTAAGCCCTGCTCAGGCTGCTCACTACGGTGTACGGCCTTATGAAGCGGCTTATGGCGAAACAATAGCATAGTGAAGAGAGGAGGTTTATACATGGGTTTTACAAAAGGTACATGGTCCGTATTCAAACCTTTAATTGAAGCACTCCATGAAAACAGCAAATTTCATTTGGTGGATCAAGGGGAATTTATCATCATATCCGAACTATGCGGGAATGAGGCATACGTTCACCGCATTTATGCGGAGACGGGAGACGTCGAGACGTTAAATAAACGTTGTGGCTGGAATTGGGAAGATAACCTATGGCTTGAAGCACCTATCAAGATTATACCTGTATGGTCACTACACACCAATGACAAAGGCTATTACTGCGTGTATGACGACTATAAGGTTGCCATAGAGCAAAGCCGGGGTACAGGCCATATGGTAGTACAGGGATTCTCTACAGACCACCCGCTTCCAAACGTAGGTAAATTCTATCTTCAAAAAGATGATCTAATCGAAGATATCCTCAACGAGGAAAGTATGACAAACGATCTTATCATAGATACAACAACGGAGGTAATTATATGACTATTTTGACTCATGGTAAAGAGAGACTTACGCAAGAACAACGTGACGCACTGGTACAAGAAAACATCGCTGAAATGGGTATGTTTATTGGTGCCCTTATTCGTGAAGGACAATTTCTAAAATCGGATCTGGATGTCCCCAGTCTCGAAGTAAGTAAACATATCATGTCATGGGCTAAGGAATTCGAAGACAAGTATCAAGGTCCTGACTTTGATTACGGTAAAGGCATCCCTGAACTCGGCGACCCAGCAGGCTATCTCGATGCTATAGATAACTTTACGGATCTAAAAATGCGTGAAGCTGGCTGGCTTACAGAGGAGTATATTAACGACGAAGAACGCTTCTGGCATGACATGGAGTATTACGTGGACATAGAGTTTAGAGTTACCCGGACAATTAAGGTCAAAGCATTCAGCAAAGCAGAAGCTAATGCACAAGCAGAAGCTTGGTGGGAACAAGTTTCACTAGCTGAAGCAGCTGAAAAGGCTGACGGTGTCGAAGATTTCTTCATTAAAGATTCTTTTAGAGTAGATGATGCGAGTCGTATGTACTGATAAATTCTTATCTTTAGTAGAGAAAATCCAATTAATCCCCCTGGGAGTGCTCTACAGCGCTTCTAAGGGACCTACAGGAGGAACCTATGATACAGTTGAATGCACAAGAAAAGAGTGCCCTATGGGTGCTGCAAACCGCAATAGAAGTTCTTAACCATGTGTTAATGTCAAATGATGAGTTATGCCAGGTTCTTGATGATCTTGGCTTTCTCCCTGAGAGAGACCTCACAGAAATGAGTGCTGAACTTGAGTTTTGTGTTAAACGTGGCCAAATTGGTACAAGAGAAGATCTGCTGAACCTGAGCAACTCCGAAGATCCTAACAAGACGTAGGAATTACAAATCCAATCGGTTTTGATCAAGACCTGCAGAAATCTGGTATTACGAGATTATCGAAAAGGAATATGCTTAACCCCCATACCCCATATAAGGAGAAAAAACGGATGGAAGCTTTGAACTTATATGAAATTTCATACCCTGATTATTTTGAGGATTACCCAGATTATTCGGTCCTAAAGACTGCCAAGTCCGCAGGCGCTGCCAAATATGATGCATTCCTATCATTCAGCGAATGTGATCCGGATATGAAATTTGGTGACTATGTGAAGATCGTGAAGGTTCGCAAACTCGGACAATCAACCCCGGGTAAAAACGAGAAGCCATTCCCAGGCCAGGACAGAATCGATATCGTAAATTCCCTTATTCGGGAGATCGGCAGTAGAGGACGACGGTTCCTATATTCCAGTAAGCACGACCGATATGCTGCGTTCCATTGGGCAGGGGGTAGGCTGTGGTTGACAGATGACTATACGGGGACGCACCTTCTAATGGACGTGTCTATGCCGGATAGACATTATCATTTCTCGCATGGAGGAACACTGTGGGGCCTCGTGTGCGACTTTCGGGATTTTATTAATGGTGATGACGACGCGAACCACAAGAACGGATATGGCGGCCTCTATTGCTCTCATTGGAGGTATTCCGAACAGGATATGCAGGCAATTCAGCAGCGCGCCATCAATCTTGGCTATTTGAAAAGGAGAGATAACGAATGAACACTGAAAAAGTCTTTGTATACCGAATTTGTGAATGCGATGCAGTGGCTGCTTATTCTCTTGATGAAGCATTTGAATGGTACAAAGAAACGACTGGCATAGAGGACGGAGACTTATACGCATATGACGATGTTGAGATTGTTGATAAATCTGATTCTGTGTGGTCCGACGAAGACATGAAACAGAAGATCACCGTTGGAGAAATCGTAGATAGGAAATGGAAAGGTGAACCTTTTATTGTCATTTCGTACGAATATTAATGCCCTAGGGACCCCTCTCAAGTAGGGATAATCCTCCAAACCTAAACATGATACGGCAGCCGCTATCGCTGAGCATATTCGTTCGACTCGATGGAGCCTATGCCGCAAAACAAAAACAAAGGAGCTAATTAAAATGAGATATTTCGAAATTCACGATCCATATTACGCATTGATCAAGGCAGATATTAAAGAAGAGGCCATTCAAGTTTATGACACATATGTAGCCGATTCCGATTCTGAAATAGTCGTTGAAGAAATAAGTCGCGATTCTGCGTTGGTAAAGTTTGCTCGTGGAAAGAACAACGGTGTAATTGAGATGGTAAGTGAAAGAGAAATAATTGAAGAATTCAACCGAGATCAAGCTGACATACTCTTGATTACGAGTGAATTAACTTAATTTGCTGTAGGCCTCCGACAGCGACCGAATAATCCCAGCAGAGCCGTTGCCGAAGCCTTCCGTAAACCTCCAAACCTAAACATGATACGGCAGCCGCTATCGCTGAGCAATTTCGTTCAACTCGATGGCGGCAAATGCTCTAGAATATCCGATTAAATAAACCCCATAGAAGCGCCCTACAGCGATTCTAAAGAACCTGCAGGAGGTAAATTATGCCCCAATTAAATACACATCAAACAAAAGCTTCGTGGATCTGCCCAAACGAGTGCGAAATTAGTCATGTCCTGGTATGTGGTGGTGACCTTGGAGACCCAAATGCTCCTAACGTGTACTTTCAAATGCAATTGGACGGAACATATATGGACCGTTTTAGTGATGGATCAACCGGTGTTCCTAATGAGTGCTATGAACACGCCGATGGCGGTTGTGGAACTGAACCGATCTGTCCGGAATGTCGAACCGTATGTGTTGATACGGAGATGAACCACTGCATCGGATAGATTCAACGCCCTTGTTGAGATGGAGCGGGAACTGCTACAAGATAGACCCTTTCCTGGATCTCACGTCTAAAGCTAATAGGAGCTACCTACAGGAACTTCTAAAGAATCTCCAGTTGGAAGCTTACGAACTCAACAATATCCTATGCGTTAGCCTTAATGCTAACATTAATGTTATCCTTTTCATTAGCAATATTGTAAGTATTATCTTTATGTTCATGTGATAGTTTTTACTGATTAGAGTTACCCCATTAGGGAGAGAAATTATCTCGAAACATGACTTCTTTTTGGGTGTCAAACACGTTTCAGACACCTTAGCGTCTCCTCCCCGTTTACGTACGCTTAATCACCCACCGTTCGATAGGCTTCCGCATATTTCATCGTAAAACAATACCGCCTACACTACAGTTGACGACGCGGAATCTGATTCGGTTCCCCTCACTTTCCCCTCACCTTATACGCCTTCATCCGATCGCATGTCATACACATCTCTGCGCTTAATATTTTCGTGGTGATGCCGTATTCTCTACGGTGACTCCGTACGAGCGTACACATTTTGCGCAAAAAAAGAACGCCCGCCTCCGAAGAGACAAGCGTTTTCGTAACCTTTATTTAATTCTGCCTTGGCTGCGGTAATACTGTTCAAACAATGCGTTAACTATCTCAGTCATCGCTCCTCGGCGTTTCTTGATGTCGTCTTCAATTAACGCTGCGAGATCTTTCCGGATATAGAAGTTTTTCTGTTTGTGTGTTTCCAGTATTCCTTGTTTCGGCTCAGCGACAGGAATAGCTGCAAGATTAACACTAACACTAGCGACTGAGCTAGGATTATTCTTGTCATTCGCAATATCCTTTATGCTAGCATTAAGACTAACATTAACATTATTATTTGTATCTTGATTTTTGTTATCCTTAACATCTGACTCATCGTTATTTTTTTGCCTAGGACTTGTCGTAAACAAACTAGCTGCGCTGATATCCTTCTTATTCTTGGCCTTCAGACTACTTCTAAAATCATCAGTCTTTGACACGTTCCATCAGCTCCTCCACGAAAGGCTTGTATTGAGAGACCGCCACGTTGATCTCGTTGTTATCGAACAGTCCCTTTATCGCCACCCTGCCAGCCGCAGCATTACGTGTTAACACGGTTTCAAAACAGATGTCTCCGTAATCCTCTTCAACTAGTTCGATAAGCACCTTGTTATCAGATCGTCTTGCATCAATTAGTCCACGTAAGATGCCGGCAACGCGCAGATCCGGATTGACTAATTTTCGGACCTCATCGCATGTTTTGAGAAAGCGGCCCAACGCGGAATAACAGAATTTACTCGCTTCAAACATCGCCACTACGTAGTCAGACGCTGCCAGCGCGTTTATTGTTTGATCGCCAAGTGCTGGCGCCGTATCAATGATGATATAATCATAGTTATCTCGGACGGTGGCAAGTGTTTGCGCAAGGACTAACGCAGGTTCTTGTCCGGAGTAGTCATTATACAACCAACGCGAGAACGTCGCCAATAGATCCTCCGCAGGCAGTAGGTGCAGCGTATCCGATATCTTGCATATGTATCCGGAAGCATCCTGTTCTTCCATCGCCTCAAGCACGGTCATGCCACGGAATTCCTCGACGTCACGCAACGTCAAAAGCTCGGTCAAATTTCCCTGCGGATCAAGGTCAACAGAGAGCACCCGATAATCCTTCGAGAGCAAGTACGAAACGATTCCGCTAGTCGTGGTTTTTGAGCTGCCGCCTTTTTGTATAGAAAACGTTATTATTTTCGCTGGCATAAACGCTACCACATCCTTTAGCAATTATATTAAAACTAGCGTATCGTAAACATAACATAGTGTCAATGCTAGCATTAAGGCTAGTGTTAACATTAAGAATACGTAAATAATAGCAAGGAGGTAATCGTATATATTGCAAACATAACCTTAGTGTAAATGCTAACATTTAGGCTAGTGTTAACATTAAGTCCAGGCATTACGTAAATAATAGTAAGGAGGTAATCGCATAGCACACGGTAGAAATAACCGCCTAGTCAGTCATCGCTTGTGTTGCGGAATCTATTACGCTTATACAGTTTAACAACGTTTGTCCGCGCCTCGCCGATCGTTTCCCGGGAAGTGTACGAGTATTAATGCAGCTCTTTTTAGACTCCAGACAATATTTTTTATACTTTAAACCAATGCTGCATAAGTCATTTCGCCCAGCCATCAAAGTATAAACATCAGGAGACTTGTCCAATTTGAAGTAATGCTCTTTCTGATCGTACCTTTAGATCTTCGTTTCTAAAAGTAGATACAAACCACGAAATTGGATTATCGATTTTATTTTTAATTAAACGTTCTGCGAACTTCTCAATAGATCTATAAATCGCATCAAAATGGTACTTTTGTATTCCGCTCTCAACATATGGGTACAGCTCAGAAACCAGACGTGGTGGGAGATTAAATAATGTGCAGCATGATAAAAACTCCTCTTGATGGAAACAGATCGTGCCTGTTCCTTGAAACTTAATCATTTTCTCAACCACATCTGCATATCGTGCATATTTTACCAGCTCAGACGTGTGCTCGCGCGTAGGAGGTGTATCCTCTTCTTCTTTTAGATCTGTTGAAGGAAAAAGATCTAAAGAATCTTGATTAATAAAACCTGAATTATAGGGTGCATGCTGTGCATGTAAAAAGACGGTAGCAGGTGCATCTTGTGCATTTAATGCATCTTGTGCATATGTATTTGTCTGTGTTCCTGGTGTTGAGTTATGTCCTGCTGGAGAAGATTCGATCTCCATGTATTGATTAGAAGTCTGCTTTGCCGGGCGTCCTGCCACCTCTTTAAAGCGAGCTTTCTTTTCAATGAGATTACGACTAACCAAATCTTTAACAACATACTGGGCTTTTCTTTTCGACATCCCTCCAGCTGCCGCAATGGTGTCGTAATCCGGAAAAACATGCTCATGTTCAGCTTGATAGACTTTTATCACAATCATGATCATTTTTTCATATGTCTTAAGTTCAGGATTATCGAGTATACCTCTTAATCCCTTGAGCAAATGTTGTTCAGATGAAATGAAATTAGTCATGAATAGTCCTCCTTAGAGTTCAATCATGCCAATTCCCTTGAATTTTAAGCAACTTTTGCATATAATAAAGGGAACCGGCAGGTTATTTTGCTTTTTAGGCGAATTTAACACGCCCCCAGGATATCTGTTTTTTCCAGAAACAGTGACTGCGGTTATGTGTTGAATTGCTATCCAGAGTGGCAGCTCAAGATAGCGAATGAATTTAACACTAGAAGTAAAGGTTTTTTCAATTGGCCATAAGGCCCGCTCAAGATCCCGACTATCTGAGAGTCCTATAAGTGTTGGTCGCCAAACCTCTACACTTATAGACTAAGATGGTTGGGTTCTTTTTTTCGCTACAAAAAGGTATTTTTCATCATGTAATAGGGAATTATTAGTAAATTTAATTATCTCAAAGTTATTATATCATTGGGGATTTTGTCGGTAAATAGATGCGAAAATAGCGGAAAATTGGCTGAGAAAACCGAGAGGCCTTAAAGTATATAGAGAAAATCACCTCTTAATAAATAGCGGAGAATTGGCTGAATTTATTAAAACCCCTTGTATAACAAGGGCCTTTTCTATTTTAAAATATATTTAATGAAAAAATAGCGGAAAATTGGCTGAGAAAAATAGAAGTAGACCCAAAATAACTAATTCGATTAAAAAATAGCGGAGAATTGGCTGAGTTTTTTATATTTTCCAGATAATCGCCTTAGTTATTTATCAAAGATTTTTTAGTATAAAATGCAATTTGTTTAGATTTACAAAAAAAAGAGCGGAAAAATGGGCGAGTTTTTAAAATTAGCGGAGATTTGGCTGAATTATAAAAAAAGAGCGGAGATTTGGCTGAAATTATACAAAAAGAGCGGAGATTTGGCTGTGATTTTATAAAAAGAACGGAGATTTGGCTGAGATTTCATAAGATGAATGGAATTCGGTCTAACTTTTATAATTAAGCGGAAAAATGGGAGAGAAAAAAGAGAGCTGGGTAGCCGGCTCTCTTTAATAGATTTTATATACCAAGTTGTAAACTAATCTGTTCGGGGGCTTCTTCAATAAAATGATTTAATTGCTGGTTCCCCAGTAAATCTTCAACTTCATAGGTTTCAACAGGAAAGAAATTAATAAGAAAAGTATCTCTTTTACGTTCATAAGACTCTACTGTTACCTGCTGGTTAACAAAATCTTGTAAGCATTCCTCTATGAGGGCTAAGTTTACATCTTTGCGCTTACTTCGGAATTGAACTTTATGAATGAAGTACGTGTAATCAAAAGTAGCTGAGTATCCAGTTTGCCTGAAATAACAAAGGAACCTTTCCTTTTGTAAAGGGAAAATTAATGTCTGAGACGCTTTATTTTCAAAAGAAGCGAGTCTATCGCTATAAGCTCTTATAACCTGCCCTTTTACATAATTCTGATGGATTTCTTCATTTATCGTAATCTCTGCAATCTCACCATTGCCGTGTGGCTGAATATCCAAACGATCGAAAATCCCGAATATCAATGTTCTATTTGGTTCAATGACATTGAAAGTGACGTTAGCCATCTTCATAAGACGTCCCTTAACCGCATCATAGTTTTTTTTGTTATCTGACCCATAGGTTGTTCTTACTAAGTCGCCAATTGTAACATATACTTTCCGGTTTTCAAAAAACTGCTTATTATCCCGCATGGATATTACGGAACGAAAAATCTCTAAATCGGTATTATCAATAGCCCTTAATATTTTTTCTTCGCTAAGCAGATCCTGGCTTACTAAGGTATGAAGGGAGTAATTCTCGCCTGGACGATATTCACTGATGTAATGAAGTTTATTGTCGATGAGTACACTTTTGTCAGTTAAATTCATCTTTGTTAAACTTGTATTTCCTACTGGATGATCAGCGTATTTTAAAGGATGATCTATGATAATTTTATTCAAATTTCCATCAAAGTTGTTTATAAGAACATCTGCTACCGCAATGATAGCGTCATACCGAAGTGCCTTTTTTATTTGTGAGGGAGTTTTATCTCTTATATACTTATATTCAAAGAGTCTAGATTCTTTATCACTACACCATTCGGCAACTTCTTGTACTCTTTTTTGAATTAATTCATCAATGGTTTCTACATTATGCAACTTTTTGAAATCTGAGATACCATACATATCAATTAAAGATTCTAGTAATGAAATTTCTTTTATTAGTTCAGTCTTTTTAGAATTTTTAGTTTTTTTAATACTATCTGCTAAAGAATCGGACCATCTCTTTTTAGTGGCTTGCGCTAATTTAGTTGTAACCCGTCTTATTTCTCTTGTGTTTGTATGCGTAAATTCGGTCGAGATAATGTCTTTAAGAAAATCTCGTATATTTCCTTCTTCTATTTCGTTATATATAGCTTCGCACTTTTCTCCTAACTCAGATACAACTTGGTTAAGAAAATAATGAGGCACATGTTGTTGATTCATATTTTACACCTCCACATTACAACCTACATCTTATATAAATATAACAAAAGAAAGATTGGGAAACCATCCATAACCCTAAATTACCAAGGTAGTTTCTTTATTGATCACGCAACATCAACGAATATCGTATTGGTGTTCTTTTTTTCGAATATCCCCATATGCTGTGCCGCTACGCGGCCGATAAACGTACTGCTTTCATTTTGTTATAATATTGATTGATCGCTTACCGGACATAAAAGTTAGCCGTATTTTACATGTTTTTCGCATGCTGATCCAATTCATCCAGGCACGCGAACAACCGATGCCCCGGCTTGCTCCATACCTGATAGGTTCTATACCCGAGTGCTGTAACGGACATGATTTCACCTCTTTACACTTCCGGGATACGAAAATACGTTTCGGTTTATTAGAGTACTCTCGGCGATCGTTAATAGAAGTATAAAATTCAAGGGGTGTATGATTAATGATGAGTTATATGAGAATTCCAGAGCCACTGCAAAACGGGACAGTTGCGTTTGTATTGACTGCATTGCTGGCGTTCTTTTTAGAATCGATAGGCCTGGATAAATTTCAAATCTTAGTTACACTTTTCTTAGCAATATTAGTCATTATATTGATTAGTATTTGCGGCTTGATTCAAAACTATTACAATGTACGAATCCTTCCTTTCATGATTGTAGATCTATCTATTAAATACTTAGTGGGTTTATTTGTTGGAAGTATTATAATAGGTTCAGTAATTTTTTCCGTGTGGTTTGTTTTCAAACTCATAAAATTTATTGAATTCATACTATGATACACGAGATAAGCGGGAAAAATGGAAAACGGGGACAACCATTCGATCAAAGAAAATAAAAAATATGATCTATATAAATCTCAAGTTCATGTGTTAGCAGTATTATTAGTATTTAAGATCGTTCGCACCTTTTTTACAACGAACGAAATGATTACAAGTGATTATACATATGCTAGCCTTGTTGGGTTATTTATTGAAATTTTATCTTTTCCAGTGGCTTTCATACTCCTAAGTCTATCAATTATCATAGGTATAGGCTGTGTCCTTACTTCAAAACAAATCTCAATGAGAAAGAAATACTTCACCTTATTGAAACTAACAGTTACCATTTCCTTAATTTATGCTGTCATGCCAGTACTTATTAATTTTATTCAAGGTTAGAGGGACATTCACGACTTGCTGAACAATCTGGATGTCAAAGCGCAACCAAGAATCATATTTAGGGAGGTTTACGTTATTAACCTGGAGAGTTTAATTAATACCATAGTGTCTTCGACAGCAGGTATTGTTGCTATTGTCAGTGGTCTACTAATCAGTAAGCTATTACAGCTTTCTAGCGAAAAAAATGGTATCCAACGTAGAGTTCACGAAATTAGAGGTGAGATCAAAGCAAAGTCAGCAGAAGCTGATAGTATAAGTGACTATCTTTTAGAGAGGGACGCTTTGTACTTTATTAGAGAAAATCTTGAGGTTCTTCTGGGATCAAATCGTATAGATGTAGAAGATGCAGATAGTTTAGATAACATCATTGATAAAGATACGAGCCCCTACAGATCTACATCCGAATTAAAGCACTATATTGAAAAATTATATTTGATATACGATGATCTGTACGATCAAATTAAACTAGATGAAAATACTCATTGGGATGACTTCGATACCTTTTGGAAAGATAGAAACTTCCGGTTCTCAGCATTTAGAGACTATTACGAACTTATTTACTCTCACTTTGAGAAGAAATCGGAGGAAAGCAACCGCTATAGTTTTAAAACGTTTGACCCATATAGCCCCTTTAACAGGACTATATTCAATGATAGATACAAAAACCAAGAAAATGAACTAGAACGCCTCCTAGCGGAAATCAGCTTGTTAGAAAGCCAGGTAATCGTTCAAGAGCGGTCTTTATCAGGATTCGGTCGACCGGAGGGTGTAGCTTCTGGACTTAGTGTAATCCTCTATGCTTGTTTAGTTTCAATCATATGGCCGATAACCTTGTTACCCTACGACCCACAAACACATGATAACGAATCTATACGCATCCTACTTATCAGTCTATTCATTAGTGCAATTGCCATGTTGATTCTGTACATGTTCTGGTCCGCGCTTAGCTTGATTGGAATCATACAAACACGAAGTACCGAAACCCTATTCCATAAACTTAGAACCCTCCTCGTCTTCAATACGAAAGAAAAAGACAATAGAGCACAACAGAACGATAACCATATATAACAAAATAAGGCCAGTAGCACCGACATGATTTATCGTGTCGGTGTTTTTTTGAAATTTGATGGGTCTTCAGATGCCCAAGTATATGGATTACCGCATATTCTGAGCCACTACGCGGCCGATAAACGAATCGGAATTGACCAAGAAATCACATCCAGATGTTCTTAAGCATCGACATCGAGAGTCTTCTGGAGAATTCTTTCTGGCCTGTGAAAAAGCTACATACCAACGAATATTCAAGAGGGGGATATAACATGAGAGCTATGGAAGAAGAGGTACAAATGGTAGAACAACCTGAACAAAAGGTGCTCTATTTCGAAGGGGCAGGTATGGATTTCAACGACGAAGCCTGGAAAGAAAGCGATGTAGGAAATGTCCGTATTCGTACAGCCTTTACAAATGACCAGGGAGATCAATATTATCTTGAACTGGCAAGGGGAAGAGATTATCGTTTGCATGTCAGTTTCCTCAAACCCCTCGGTCATGACAATTCAAACCAACCGCAAAAAATTCATGAAGCTAATTATGAAAACAGTCGGTACACCAAACAATATATTACTAACTGGATCAATAATACCCTTGGTTGCAGTTATGATACCATTGATGTTCTATGTCAATTTCATGGATATCGGGTTCATCGGGATTGGCGAAGCTATAATCTAATCGATAATCATATTATTGATCACGAACAAGCTGCTAAAAGAGCTGCTGCATACGAAAACATCGATAGGGAATATCGGCTCGCTTTACATGAAAAACATTCAAAAATCTATCTTCAGGGAATGGATGATACCAGCATTACTATCTGCTGCCATGCAAGTGAAAATTCTCTCCAGAGAGCGAAGTTACCTCGTATTCAGCGTATTGAAATTAGATAACAGTTTAAAGGCACCGACATGATTTAACATGTCGGTGCTTTTTTTTTTTATAAATTCGATGAGGAGGCGCTTCCTGATACCAATGGGATAATCCGTCCTGGTTCATAGGTTTAGTGCTTGAAAAATGAAAAGCGCCGGCAAGCCGGCCAGTAAACAGGACGAAGACAAAACGAAAACAGAGGGGGGATTTGATCATGATGAACCTGAATAATTATAACGCTTTAAGTCAGCAGCCTACCGATCAGATCACAAGAGACGTAATTACTTTCGGCGAGCATATCGGATTTGACCAAATCATCTTTGCTGCGAGTAACGGACAACTCCAGTGGGAAGCCCAAACAGATGATATTTTCGGTGAAGTATATATCGCTGCTGTTTAAACCAAACAACCATCAAAAATCATTAGGAAGGGTCATGAGTTATGGAAAATCTAAATGCACCTGAAGATATACATAATTTAAATGCACCCGAAGACATACATAATCAGATTCAAGCCCTACTGGTAGATCTCGAAGAACTTCGTTCGCAAATGGAAAAGCTCGGTTCCGAGCTGGGGATGCTCAGTGAAGAAGTGCTTGAGGTATCTCAGAGACTGGATGTGAAAATCAACGAATATATTTTGCTTACCAAACAACTGAAAGACATAAAAAACCGACTACCTAAGTAATCGGCTTTAACTGTTGGCGTAAAAACTTCGCGGGTCTTACGCCTCTCCATACTAACAAAATAGGAGTGAATGAACAATGAATATTATTGACACGATTTGGTGGAATGCAATTGGAATAATTCTCTTTTTCGGTGTTATCGTGGTTTGTCTGTATTGTCTCTGGGATCTGAAACGGGAACAAAGCGCAGACGAAGCTATGGTTGAGAATACCGCTACATCGAGGGCGAAAACGGAGACTAGAATATATATAAAACCACCGATGTATATATATCCCAACAACCAGGAAATAGCTGCAGAAACAGGTTCTCCTAAAGGAGGACTTTGATAAATGAAACGGATTGATAAGATGTCGATGGAAATCGCCAAATTAGTATTTAGAGCTCTTGTTAATGAATGTTCCAAAAGCATATATAAGAGTACTAGCCAATTCAAGTGGCAAATGTCTGTCGCAATTTTAGCGTCGGAAGACGGATTATGGATTAGTCAGGAGAAATTCGATGATGCATATCGTTACCTGATGGATGCTGGCTTCGTGGAACGCCGTAATGTTAAACACAAAACAAAGTACGGTCGTGGCTTCTTCACTTTCAAGCCAACAAGAAGGGGGATAGATCAAATGATGGGCCAACAAGCCATTTAAGACAATTGGATACCGAAATTACTAACGAATTTTTATAAAAACCGAACCTTCATTAGGTTCGGTTTTTTTTTGAAAATCACGATGAATACCCTTCGATTAACCGAAAAAAGAATGAATCCTTAAGTCCTAGATGAAATCTTCAAAACAGGGGCATACACGTGTATATTCCCTTTGTTATCAAGGGTTTTCTACCTCCCTCAGTAAAATCTAAATGATTATATTTGATACTTATAATCGATATCGTTTATAATAATATCCGATATCGATTAAATCAATGTTTGGAGGCATTTCTTAATGTCCATTATTGAAAATACACAAGAGAAAATTATAGAGTTAGAGCGGGCCGCAGAGCAATTTGCACTGATTAAAGACACGTTACCCTTTGAGGTAAGATTCACTACACAAGGACTGATAGATAATCAGTTAAAGGAACTAAAATATCGGCTTGAAAAACTAACATTTTTACGATCGGATAAAAAATGTACTATCTGTGATCATTGGATACGCAATGAAGAAGAACCGGTACATTTATTTTATCAATATAATACTTTTGAGGACCCCAGTAATATAACGGTTTGTCCTTCCTGTATTGGTGCCATGAAAAAAGTAATGACAACAAACGAAGCAGAAACATTATGGGGGTTGCTACCAGGAACAATCAAACAAGATCGCCGGCTAGGTAATCTCCAAGAATTTGAAGAAGTCGGTTTGGTGTATCATACAGGTCGATACATTAAGATACACGAAATCGTTATGAAAAGTTACTATGAGCCTAAATTACAAGAACGTCAAAATAAAGAACAAAATCGTAAAATTAAAAGAAAGCGAAATTCTGCTAAATAGATAAAGTTACAAATCTCAAATCTACAGATCCTTCGTCCAGATACGGAAGGCGTCCGTTTGATTTATCTCACACCGTGTCTCTTTCCATTGGATTTCGAAACACTCCTGCTTGGTCGAAAGCGGGAGTGTTTTTTTAATAAACCAAAACGCCGGCTAACCGGCCAACAAATAGATTGAAATTAAACGAAATGATTAGAACGCATACATAGGAGGAATTAACATGGAACAAGTGTTGGATGGAGCTGACGATCAAACGTCGGGACCCAATGATCATATTACTATTGAAATAATTCGAGATTTTATGGAAAAACTGGCCAATGCCCGCTTCATTGTTGAGCAGGATGAAAATAACGTCTGGAACGTAGTGGAGACGGACGTCGAACACCCAGATGATATACGTGATGAGGTCTACAACTACGTAATTGAGGAATTTGTAACCAAAGAAGAAGCTGAAAAGTATGCCATCACAATCCGGAAAAGCTGGATTGTAGAGTTGCTATCGTGATTTTCAGTGACGATTTTGCTTTTTATAATTTTTTGAATTAAGAGATTTGTAGAAATGGTAACCCTTTAGGAGGTCATTCAAATGACAAACATGCAACGAATTAAAATAAACGGACACAAAGGAACATGGAGCGCAATCAGTAATCGCCCCACATCTGATGGCCATACGCTCTTCTTACTGGAACATGATGTTTACGGAGAAGATGTACCTTGTTTGATCGTGGATGAAAACGCTGAGCTGCTTCTCGAAGATGTTTGGAACGGATTTGGCGATTACGCGTATGCGCTGGCATGTGAAAGCGATACGGAAATCCCTGACAGCCAAAGTCTGACCCGCCGAGTAATGCTCACCCGATAATTCGAACAACCCAACTCGCAGTAACATAAATCTAAACCAAAATGAGCGGTATAATATACCGCGTAGATAAAATAAGGGGGATCTTGCAATGTTAGTAGGAGCAATTGGTGTTGTATTAATAGGGATAATCGTGCTTGCGATTAAATCACTTAGAAAATCACTTCGAGAAGAGGACAAAAGAATTCAAGAGGTGAAAGATGAATTGAAGAAGTGCAACAACTGTAGCCATCTGGTGGAAAAACTGAATGACTAGTATAAGACTCAAGACACTTCATAAGGAGTGTCTTTTTAATTCCTTTGTAGTGTCGCTAAAATACCGAACCTTTTTAGGGTTCGGTTTTTTTTTTTTTAAAATATCAATATACATATCCAATAAAATAGACAAAACGCTGATGCGATAGGATAATGGAAGGTAAATGTCGAATTATTTGAGGGGGATTTGTGAAGAGATGAAAAAATACAATTTAGCTTACGATTATTATTTTTTAACAAATAATTTTGATAAAGGCATATCTTATAAAGGAGAGAATATTGAAAGCATCTCGATCTATATGATATTTAAACTGATAGATAAAAGAACCGGAGAAGAATTCCATTTCCTCGATGAAGATTTAAGTGAACAACAAATAGAGTATGCAGACAGAAAATTTTGTTATGTTAGAGATTACTATAGCTGTTCCATTGATGAAAAAGAAGGATACAAAATGAGAGCCCATGAAATGTTGCTAGCTGAAAGTAATTATAGTGTGTCATATGAAGTAGGAGATTGTATTAAATGGCTCGACAATCAAACAGCCGTAATCATAGAATGTGATGAGCTTGTTGATATTATAAAAAACAATTTTTCAGAGTTTAACATTTCAGATAATAAACCAGCACAAGGTACCTCATACTACGCAGTTGAAGTGAAAAAAGAAACGGAACTCAAAATCGGATAAAACCTCCAAAAGAACCTCTGAAGAGGTTCTTTTTTTATAAAAGCGCGGCTACCGCCGCCAATAAACCGAATGAGGTACGAAATGACCTATAGGCAATGTTAACTCCATAAAACAGGGCAGCACTTGAACGATTTAATGAAGTGCTTGCACCAAAGAGAACTGATTTATATTTACCTAATTAAATTGACGAGGTGCATAAGAATGCTGAAATTAAATGATTGGATACTTTTAAAGGCTATTTTTAACCAAAGATTGCACAATGCAGTTTTGGAAAAGAATGAAGATCGTATATTCCAGTTGATTAATGATGAATACAAATACGAAAAGGACAATGGGTTTATTGGAGAAGAACCAATCGATATGGATCGGGTTTTTAAGGAGCACAATGAAAACATTAACAATAAGGAACTGATAAATAGATTGGTGTAAAAATCCAGTAAAAACCGCCTTATGATGGCCCTCCAGCGCAGGGCCAAAACGCCGAGAGGCGTCGCGGGCTGCCGGTAAAAGTATATGGAGGCTATGGTCCGTCATTTCGATTAAAAAACGAAAGGAGGGGGCCATGATGGAATTGACACAAACCTTGGTTTATCAAGGAATTCGCTTCTACTTCGTCGGCGTTGAAGACGATAGTCGGATCTATAAATCACTGGATGAGCTGCACCATCATAAGATCATGACTGCACTCGCCGATTATGACGGTGCTTTGATAGGGAGTATAGACGAGGTTTTCCGAGAAGAAGAACACGATGATATGATCCGCTATTTTGATTCGGTAACAGGAAAGGAGGAATGAGCGAATAAACCCTCAGAGTTGCCTGAACTAATAAACTAAAATTAACCCTCACAAAATTCCATGGAAATAAACCCTCGCCCTGAAGGCGAGGGTTTATTTTTTTAGTACCCCCAGCATGGGCGTCATCTCTAGGGTGAAAGTCCCGAACGGAGGCTGGCGAGCGCCTACCGTTAGCCAAGGGCAAGGGTGTCCACCCCGAGGTGGAATCTGAAGGAAGCCGGAGGCAAAAGCACGGTCCAAGGTACACGAACTGGATTTTAGGCAGAGATAGCCGGATGAGTTGCCTAAACACAACGAAATCCTAGGCCGCCAAGGGCTATCTCTGTAAACTCTAGTGGCCGCGGGCAGAAAGATCGGTTCGGCCTTCCGGTTTCCGGCGTCCCGCACTTCTGTACTATGGCCTCTGCTGACTCCTGCGGGTTCAGCGTAACCTCTCGGTTACGGTGGGCGGAGGTGCTCGTAATAGGTATGAATCGAAAGGTTCACGTACGGTTCTGTGAGCGCCTAAAGGTGAAACCCCTTTGGGCTACTCGACTGAGAGGACGGGGGTTTGTCGCCCCCTCCTACTCAATTAAAAGCGCGTCTAACGCCGCCAATAAACCGAATGAGATACGAAATAGTAATTCGCGGCAGAAATAGCCGAATACATAAAAGGGGAGTTCGATTCTTATGACAGATATACATGTAACTAAACGGTACCGAGTTAAGGAAGAGTGTGTCTGCGATTGTTGCGAGGGACAAAACCAAGCTGTCTGGTTTGAACTCCCCATCGAAGGTGATTATGGATTCAGATATTATATGTGCTTAATCTGTATGGATAGTGTGTGGTGCACAGAAGGAAGGGGATATATTGAATATCATGAAGAATACAACTTCCCTCAAGAAGATATTCTTCCAGAGGAAGATGACTTCGAAATGATGGATGAAATTGATGATGATTCAGACGACATCTCAGATGTAAACCATACGGAAAAGGACCCCGAAGATGAGGAAATAATAACTGATCATTTTACGATTGGTAATTTCACGATTTTCGAGGTTAATGGTTCAAAATGGGAATTTGCAAAAGGAATCTGTTGTCTTGGTGGATGCGACACCAATATTGTCAGCTTTTCAGATCGTAGTGAAGCTATTTCTGAAGCCGAGCGATTAAGCAATGATGGGATCGAACCAGAGGTCGGGAATCCATGTTCTGTTTGTACCCGAGATTACTACTAGTAAGTGAATTTCGAAAAGCGCAGCATACGCTGCAGATGATCAAAATGAAATTAAAGGGAATTTTAATACGAATAAAACCTGTAGCAACTCGAAGATGATGTCCCTGACAGGGAAAGTCTAAAAATCCGATTAATGATCGAGAGAATAAACTTGCCTGGTCATATCATTCGAAAAACTCGAATTGGGCTCTCCATTATGGAGAGCCTTTTTTGAAATTTTATATCTTTCATGGTATATTTATATCGAGAATGATATATTTTATTCTTGTTACTACAGAGAAAGAGGTTATTCATGGCGGAAGTTATATTTTACTACACAGAGAGGGGTAATTCAGAAGTTGAAAAGGCCCTAACGCAACTCAACGAAAGTTCTAAGAAGGGTAATCGACAAGCGACGGCAGCTCTTGAAGCAATCGAATATTCGATTGACAAAGTCGAACACGGAATGCCCCATACAAGGCAGCTCGAAGGACCACTATACGAAATACGAGCCAAACGCTACCGGATTACGTATTTTCGATGGAAAGGTTACATAGTGCTTTTAACGATATTCGTAAAAAGCACCCAACAAACTCCTCGATCTGAAATTGACAGGGCCCGTAAACGTATGAAGGATTGGATAGTTAGAAACGGTTCGTAATGTAGTGAAGCGGGTAGAAGATCAGTGAAGAAGCTTCTAACCGATCCATAGTGGAGGTGATAACATATATGAATAACAATGAAAATTTCAGAACGTGGAGTAACTTCAAAGAAGAAAAATTGGATTACAAATCTGAGAACGAAAAAAAAGTCATCAGTGAGATGGCAAAATTAGTTGTACAGATCGTTCATAGACGTAAGTCTCTCGGACTTACCCAAGCACAGGTTGCTGAAAAAGCAGGAATGACTCAAGCTCAAGTAGCCAGGTTGGAGAATTCTTCTTCGATTCCAACCATTGAGACCGTGATGAAAGTCGCTCTTGCGCTGGGTATGTCAGTCGGTCTGACATCTCTCGACGAACAATCAGCAGCATTAATGGCTCACGCCTGATTAACTCTCGGAGCATTTCAGGTAGTATTGAATCGCCATGAATATTAGGGCCCCAATGGGGCTCTTTTTCTTTGCCAAATATAAGTCAAATGTAATGGCATAAATACATAGGAGAATTTCCTTCTATTCGGGAGCCTACATGCATGCTGGATCAATTGTCCAAAATCAGAACCGCAATACCGTGCTAGGTAATTATGACGGTTGAATCGTTCACAAGGAGGCGAAATAATGGGTCTTGCAATCTATTATCGGGAGACAAGACGCACAAGGAAGCTATACATCTGCAGCTTGGTGGATAACGGTGCAAAGAACGTGAAAATCACTGTTATACGAGATGTCTTTGGCAAGCATCCAAAAGATGCGAAGATAAAAGCTCCGCTGGATTGGCATGCGGTGTACGTTCCGATCGATCGCAAATTCAAAAACAAGATGCTGCAGGCGCCAGCCGAGGAGATCGAAATATTGATGCGTAGGGTCCAAAGCCGGCGGATGCAAAACATTGTCAAGCGACTCATGAGTAGCCTGGAGTCTTAACATAGGACTATAAAATAAAATTACATTCTCATTGTCTTTGAATGTAAGCTCAGCAATTCAAGATTCATCTATAACATAATTCCATACCATTGATACCCTAACCTTAAAAACGCGACTTACGCCGCCAATAAAACGAATGACGAACGTATATAAGGAGCGTGAAGATATGCATACAACAAACATAACCCTGACACAGGATTTTATAATTGTTGATTTGTCAGACGGTGATTATGATAAACTAGTTATTCTTAGAAATTGGGAAGCTGATTTCAATCAAATTGAGCATCATATGCTAGATGGATTCAACGGTCGCATTCTAATTGACATGATGACCAAAATGGGTGCTAAAAATAATGAAAGGTTCCTAGCAGGTTGTGTGGTTAAGGGCAAATTCAAAACGGGAGCAATGGCTTACGTTATTTTAAATCGTCAAGAAGAGCTTCGTGTTTTGAGTAACCGTATTTTAACACAGCAAAGCCCTGATTCGCTTGAAGTGAGTGTCCTCACTTTAACACAAAAAAAAATGTTGCTTAAAGGGCTCTCTATTTGAAACATAGCCAACGAGCAATTACGCAAAGGTATGATAACCGAACCTATAGGTTCGGTATTTTTTTTAAGGATGCTGCACAAGGCCTCAAAGGGGCGATCAAAACTGTTGCAAGAAAAAAATCAAACATGGAGAGTGAACGTAATGAACTTATATAAAGAGCTGAAAAGTAAACACCAAAAAGAGGTTAGTGAATTTCCGATGGCATTCGCCTTCAGTAACCAGCAATTCAAAGAGGGCATGGAAAAGTTAGGTCTGACTGAATCCGACATGGATAAGGTTTGCTCTATCGGAGCGGGTGGGTTTATTCGAAAACAAGACTCAGAAGCATTAAAAGATATGAGAATAAGACATAGCAGAGAATTGCAAGAAGCCATCGACAATGATCAAACAGGTGAAGGCTTCATTTTTGATATGTTCAAATATGAATTGGCTAACCATGAATATTCTTACACCAGGGATGTAGAATCTACACTTGATGCTTTGGGATTTACAGCAGAAGAGATAAACGCCAATGAAAAGCTCCGACATGGACTGGCTAAGGCAATCCAAAAATTATCATGATGAATAGAAGATGAAATATAATGGTTAACGCAAAGGTGGAAAGTAATAATTAAACACACAAAATTCCATAATCATTTATCCCTCGCCCCCTGGGCGAGGGATTTTTTTTCAAAACAGAGGTGAAACAATTCTATTGAAGCAACAGAACCCAAAATATACAGGGTCAGTAAAGCATATAAAATCATATTGACTGCAAAGAATTATCCGCAAATAATTTGTTAAATTATATGTTATATCTATATCATATAATACGTATCTCGCAAAACCATAATTTATCTTTAAATATAATGTCGTTTTTTGTACGTTTTTATGCGTATTCCATGTCGCATTTTATACGGTTTTATTAAAAAAAGTAATTATAGCATATAGTGTATGCATTTATTGTCATACGGCATACAATGATTATGAGATTCGTTATAATTTTTGTTATTATATGTCGTATTTTATCATACTATATAGTCTTCGTATTTTATATGAAACATAATGCTTATAAAATTGTTATCATGTTATCAATCATATAAGTATTATTAGCAGTATAGTATGAAGGACAAGAATTCCTTGATTTTGAGAACATATATTTCTACTTTATACATTATGTGTCTATTGTATCTTTAAATACATTTATAAAACAGCATATATTCGAGTAAAGTGGCTTAGTAAAAGCAGCCAGATCTAAGCGATTCGTATGAAGCCGTCTTTCAAATTCAGAAACTACCAAGTAAATACAATAGCGAAAAAGTACAAATGAAATGAAGCTGTAAATTTATAGAATCAGTTAGTAAAAGAGAGCTGATTCTTGGCCTGACCAGCAAGCCGGTCTGAATTGCACGGGCCCCTCGTCACTCCCAAACCCATGTCGTTCCTACCCACACAATCCAGCCCGAAGAAAGATATGCCTGTGACCGTCAATCGGCAGATTGACGGCAAATTTTTGATAACAGAAAGGACCCATTTATGAGCTGCAGAAGTTGGATTCAACACCGAACAACAAGCCGGCATGAATTGCGCGGGCCCCTCGTCACTCCCCAAAGCATGTCGTTCCTACCCCCACAATCCAAACCGAAGAGAAATAGTCTGGACCGTCAATCGTCAGATTGACGGCGAATTTTTGACAACAGATTGACTCTTTCTTTTGAGCAACAGAAAGGTCTTTAAAACTGTCCTGTCAGCTAACCGGCCTGAATTGCATGGGCCCCTCGTCACTTCCAAAGGCATGTCGTTCCTACCCACACAATCCAGGCCGAAGAAGATATCATGCAACCGTCAATCGCTAGATTGACGGCAAATTTTTGACAACAGAAAGGACCCGTTCTTTGAACAACAGAAGAACCGGTCTGAATTGCGCGGGTCCCTCGTCACTCCCCAAAGCATGTCGTTCCTACCCCCACAATCCAGACCGAAAAAACCTTCTCCAAGATCGTACGGAACCAACCTTTATCACCTCGTACTTTGTACGTACAAAACCGATTTTCCTGCCCACATAAGATCAAATTTTTGCGAACGATCTTCTCGAAGAATTCAATGCCTGGTAAACCTAAAGAGGTCTGTTCAACACTCCGCTCCCGCTCCGCAAAACCGGTTCGAATAACGTACCCTACCACATATTTTCTGACAACTCCGATCAGCAGCGTGCAAAAAAACGGCGTTAAGGCTGCCCCGAAAACACCGCCCCGGAAAAAGCGCCAGTCGCAAGCGACCGGGTCGGAATACCGGGCTGAAAGACCGCCCGGAATTGTCTGAACGACTCAGCAATGTTGTCATACGCCTTGTTACATCGTGCAATTCGCGACAATGTTCACGAATCGCATAATAACGCCGGTTTCCCTCAACGGAATACGCGGCGTATTTGCTTCGACTCTCGCGGCGATGACTACGAACGCTTGCCACGCCTAACTTTATCGGTAGCGCACACCAAATGAACATTGTATCGGTATGTGATAGGGTAAAGAGCATAAGGAACACGTATGACATTCCGCTTTGCTGCATGTCAGTCGGCATAGCCGACCGTGTTCCTTACTGCGTCGTTTCGATGCAATGCATCTAGCTCCTAGCCCCTGCGGGTGCTCATACGAAGCTTCCTATTCGGGCGCTTCTAACGCTTGTAAATCATCTCTACACTCTCGTTCAAAACACGTGGTTTTTCTCTTTCGTTCCGTATTAACCAGGGGCAGATCAACCGCGCAGTTGCCTTCGGCAAAGCTGGCCAAACGAGTACGTTTGATCAGCAGGGCGCGAGAGAAACATTGTACGTACACCGATCTGAAAATACCAGTTGTCAACGACATGCGTCGCCAACGAAAAGTACAGAATCGGCGTACAAAAAAAGCATCCATTTCGGATGCTAGAACACGATCGCCAACGACGTGCGTTGGCAAGTAGGTCTGGAATACAGTCGCCAACGACGTGCGTTGCCAACTTAAATGGATGCTATTAATCAAAACGAAGATCATAAATTCCGCAATAAAATTATATTACATCTCCGAATTCCATCTCCAAAAACCAGTCGTCAACGACATGCGTCGCCAACTAAAAATGGCTGCTATAAATTCGTGACACTTATCTAAATTATGAGTCGTCAACGACATGCGTTGCCGATAACAGCAGAGGCTACGGAGACATCATTCGAGCTAAAAATGACGGTCGTCAACGACATGCGTCGCCGACCAAAAAACATACTTAGCTGGCTGCGTGAGACATGCTCCCGTGACAAAAAAATAATGATTACATCCTTATGAGATCCACATTGAATAAAGTAATTAATACATCAATAGGGGGCTTTTCATACATTTTAACGATCCAGAAAATATGTAATGTAGAAGACATTCTTAATTACACTTGTGCCATTATCACATGTTAAAAAGTACAAAGGGTTTATTATTGCTGTGGCTTGCTTTCATTTTTAAAGTTCACAAGGAGCAGCTTTAAAATATACTGATCGTAATCGATCCATAAGGCAAAACAGATTCTCACTTTATAGAATAATAATACCTGCTATGATGAAATTTCAGATGGAGCTTTCACGAGATTAAAAATTTTGTACTGATTATCTTTATAATCAAAAATATCGACTCACTTAGCCCTAATCTTTTCTAAGTTCCTCTAATTACAATTACGAAATCTGATTATTGTTCATAAAAATCACATATGTCCATGTTTTGTTTATTTTAATGCTTCACAATGATTAAGTTAGGACTATAAATTTAAGCACTTTCATTTTATCCTTTAATTGAATCACTACGTACTTATAATAATCAAATATGATACACTGGTGGCAGCAAACTACCTAAGACTATTTTCTGTTTCATGCTCTAATCTTCACTGCGACATGTTCAGACACAAGAGAACTAACAAGATTATTCTGCAACCTTGTGTCGTCATGTCCGGTATAAAGTGTGAATCCAGGCAAGAAAAAAAGATTTTAAAAAAATTCAATTTCAAGTGATCTCGATAAAACAATTAAACGGACATAATTAAACGTAATAGAGAGGTGAGAAACATGAACACAAGAACCATTAAGAAATTAAAAAATGAAAGCACTAGACAAAGTAGACATTTAAATTATCGCAAGGTATCTCTACCAGGTCTTAAAAACTTCGATCGACATGTTCAGCATCCATTCACTGATCAATTCAAAAAGGGGATCTTCAAAAACGACATTTATTTTACAATAAAACCGAGTTTTATCGCATGGGTTTACATAAAAAATATTATATTATTCAATATTCCAGCATTCGCAATTCATTCGATTCTCCTCTTTCTGAGCTTCATGAATCATATCGTACTGAATGAAAGTAGTTCACTGACTACAACTGCAGGTGGCCTTCAGCTGCTTACTCTAGCGTATGGAATTTGTACCATCCTGGCATTTCGAAGAATTAACGATCATATGGCATATTATAATAACACCATGTTGCTCAGTAAGTACGATATTAACCAATCTCTCGTTACGATGATTTGGAGAACCATCGAGCCGAGTGAAAATAAAGAAATCGCAGTGATGGATCACTACCGTTTAAAATTTATCAAGCAAAATTTGTTCCCAACGATTAAAGAACTTGCTCTTGAAGAACAGTTATACAACAGAAACATCAAGAGTAAACATGAAGCTGTTCGTCAAGGTGCTGAAATGCGATACAACCGGTTCAGTCTTGATAATCGAAGGGAAGAACATATTGCTGCCAAGCATCTGGCTGACTGGAAACAAGACGAATATGGAGGAGCGAACGAATACGACATGCTGATTAAAAAGTATAGTCACCGTGCAGCTCCTATTATCCGAGACATGATCAAAGATTTGCAGAATGACATGGTTTAATAAATTTTAAGCATTCAACGGAATAGTCGTTGAATGCTCTTTTTTTATCGCTCTAAGACCGATGACTATACTATATGGATCGTAAAAGAGTCTCAGTGGTTCTAGCCATATGATTCACCGATCGATCCGTTTATTTAAAAGTTTTATTTTTCCGAATCTTATTAGTATGGACAACTGAAAAAATAAACGATAAACAATGTGGTATAAAATCATATAAAAAGGGTGGATATCATGAACAAGAGCACGGCCGTTGTAAATCAACATAGTGGAGACACAACAGTCGTCCATATCGGATTCACTGGTCATCGACCGAAGAAATTGGGTGGATATGACTTATCTGCGCCAGGCTATCTGCAAATGCAAAAAGACCTAGAATGCTATATCCGTCGTAATCTGGAGGTCTACGATCAAGTAGTCTGCCATTCCGGTTTAGCATTAGGCGGCGATACAATTTGGTCAAAAGCGATTCTCGCAATGAAAGGTGCTTATCCGGGCCGTGTTTTATTCCATGCAGAGATCCCTATGATGGAACAGGCGGAAACATGGTTTAAGTCATCCGATATCGAATTTTGGCATAAACAGATCCGCCAGGCTGATTTCAAGACCGTATACGGATCGTTAGCTGAATATAATAAAATTACAGATAAAAAGAAACGTGACGCGATCCGGAAAAAGCGCGCATCGGAATTATTGGATCTTCGCAATAGGGGCATGCTGGATCACTCGGATATGCTGCTTGCATTACATGACGGTTCCAATGGCGGTACCGGTAACGCAGTAGCATACGCAAAGGAAATTAACATTGAAATGTATGTTGTTCATCCGAACGTTTATTTTGCATAAATTCAAATACGGGCGCCATACCGGCGTCCGTTATCTTTTATACATAGAAAGAAGGTCATACCATGATATTAACCTGTCAAAATTGTGAAACCACTTATGATCCAGTAAGCAACTTCCAGCCGGATAAAAATGAGAATGGATTCTGGTGTGATGCTTGTGAGTACTTTAACTATTTCGACGCTTCCAAAGAGCGTCCGCCGTTCATTCTTTTTTTGGAAAGCTCAGCATCCGTCGAGTCACCTATCATTCAAAAACCAAAAGTCAAATTAAAAAAGCAACTATCCCCGCTCCGCTATCCCGGAGGGAAAAGTAAAATCGCAGACCAGTTACTTTTAGCGATGCGGCCAGAACAACTCGACACCCTTATCAGCGTGTATGCCGGTGGAGCCAGTGTGGAGCTGGCCCTCTTAGATGCCAAGCAAATTAATAATCTAGTGCTGAATGATCTGGACTTCGGTATCTACTCACTTTATTACTTAATTAAGCACCATCCCGACGATCTGATCCACCGAATCAAACACTCTGATCCGACTCATGACGAATTCTTTAAACAACGAGAAATCATTAAAAACGATTACGATAATGTCGATATGCTGGATGCAGCTTGGGCCATGCTGCTAGTCAACAGGCTTGCATACTCGGGTATTTACAAGGCAAACCCTTTAGGTGGGAAAAAGGGATCTAAGCAAAAACTTCTTAGTCGTTTCAATCCAGACGTGTTGTGTCGGCGCATCTCTCATATTCATGGTATGAGTGATCGTATCGTAGTTCAATGGCGAAATGCTGTAGAATTCATAGAAGAGTACGCTTGGTACCCTAACGCAACGCTATACCTTGACCCCCCCTATTTCGAGAAAGGTCACTCATTATATCGACACTTCTACAGCGAAGAACAACACATAGAGGTTTGCGAACTACTGAACAGTTTTTACGAAGAATTTCCGAATGCAGACTTTGTGGTAACTTACGATAATCATCCGTTCATCCGGGAACTGTACGACAAATATGCTACTCGAATTGAAGTCAACCGACGGTTCAGCGCATAATAGAAAAAGACATACTCCAGTCCTCTTACGTAAAATGGATTATAAAGGTGATCTGAAACTGCAAATTTGAAACGAAAAAAAGGGAACCTCATGAAGTTCCCTTTTTTTATCAAAGATTGCATTCGAGAATACCATACGCTACCGTCCGGAAATAACTGACAGTCGACTGCCAGTAAAAGAATCGATTTATGAAACCATCCATCCATTGCGGCCGTAGTGAGATCAAGGCACGACGAACAGACTGAATGTTATACAAAGCAAAGGCTGTACGAGGCTTATCTAAAAATTGTTTGGACCCAAAAAGTATTATACCTGCCATCTGAGAAGGCATATCAATGTCTTAGGTACATAAGGGGAGTTAATCTCCCCCTAGTAATATAATTTTTCAATTAATGGGGGAGGGGAACTGAATGGCTGGACTTATAGCATTTAGCGCACTAGGGTTAGTATTCTTGGTCACACTTATAATAATGCTTGTCAAGAAGGGGTGGCCAAAGAACTATTTTGATAAATTGAGTGCTCTTGTGATGTTACTTTGTTTATTGCTGTGTATCTACGTAATATACGGAAACCTTATAGACTGGAAATGGTCTTAAGTAGCTATAAACAAAAGATGCCAATTTTATGAATTAGTTAAACCGCGCTTATAGTGCGGTTTTTTAATTACCCTTTTTCGCTGAACGCGGCTTCAATCAGAACAATTACTATTCATAAAAACAATATTAACTGATCGTACGGTTACACTCCTAAGCGAGTTTTCCCGATTAAATAAGTAAAAAGAAAATATAAAAGGAGAAACCCGTGACCTATACCTATAAACCAGATGATATGTTTTACGACGTTCTGTCTTTAAATAACGTATTTATCGTTACATGGTGGCTGCCAGCTGCTAACGCTGTGATTCTTTCATATTTAGATGACAGTCAGATCATACAGAGTAACGAGAGTGAAGACTACATCCGTAAGTTTATATATCAGAAGAATCCATACCTTCGTTCAAATAGAACCGAGATTGTATTCGAAAATATTAGCGATACCGGTTTTATTCGAGAGTTTAACCCAAACTTGAACGAATTCGGTGGCTTACTTGGTATGCAGAGTTTTGCAAAACGTTTGGGCTTAACCAACGCATCCACCTACTTGAACGCGCACATTGATAAACGGGATAAAGAAGCAAATGGCGTGAAGTTTGATCCCGCTTTTTATCCCGTCAAACAAACAGACCCGGACTATGATGAAAATCGTCACGGCTACCGGTTCGGTTATAACTCGAAAAACTATCACATGACCCTTTTGGCCGAATTGCTCGACCGCGTACATCAAAATTACTTCACACGCCGGTTTATAAATTCTCCAGTACTCCTTGATCAGCAAACTCCACTATCGGCGGCCAGTCTACATGATTACCACAAGGAGCTAATGGAAGAACCATGGCGCAATGATATGCCGAAGCGACTTGTTTACGCTAAACATCAGAATGAGAACGACGATTACAGCAAACTCGGCTGGATAATACGAAAAGGCTGGCTGTTGACCGGTCGATATATCGACATCGCTCGCTTGAATGAAAAGTCTCAAGCCATCGAACTTAAACGCTTACTTGGTGCACTTGGACTTCAAATCAAGGAAACTCACAAGGTCGATAGTAAAGAGCAAATCGATACGCTTGAGGAATTCGCAGATCGTTTGAGCTGCAGCATCAGTGATGTCTTAAATCTTCAAACCCTTTTCGAGCAGAGCATTTATCAAAAATCGTTCAATATACGTGGCCGGCTTCTCGTCGACTTTCCGCAAACCATCTATGGACCGCGAAAGGGACGGCCTCCGGAAATTCAGGAGGAACAAGTTGATACGGGGAACTACTTGAACGTACGCAAAAACCGGCTTACTCGTGATTCAACAAGCGCCTCGTTTGCTGAGTATGCGATCGCTCCGTATAAGCCGATCAGAGACTTCGAAAAGGTATCCTTTATGTATCCCTCGGAAATCGAGGCCAAGAAACTAGGCATTGAACCAACAGACATCCTAGAAGATACGAAGGCCTATTTCGAAGATAACGTTACTAGTGACCCAAATGATCCTGCATACCATGATTTCATGGAGATCTATCGTTTCTATGCTGCCATTCGAGGCCGAAACTTTAACAGTTCAAAAGCATACCGAGAGTATTTTCCAAACGGAGCGGAATGCCAAGGCAAATCCTATATCAACGAGCTGATGTCCAGGTATAATACCAATTTGTTCTATTACCGGAGAGATGAAAATGGACGTGTTTATCGTTCTTCCTGTTTTGTAAACTTCTCTATCGGGGGAATTCATGGTGCTGAAATCAACTTGAAGCGGCTTCAAGAAGACCAGGAAGAATGCAAAAAGGACCGTACCGTCCAGGAGTACGTAGAAAGTCTGTATCCATCAATAACTGAAGCTCTTAAAGCTGGATCTACCATTCAGATTCCGGATCATCTACCGGTACCGAACCGACTCAAAGGAAAAATCAGCGAAGATCGTAAAATAAAACTCCAAGAGTTCACAAAGTTTGGCTCACTGAAACCAGATGCGGTATGGCGGGACAAACCGAACGTTGATTTATTCAAGAAAAGCTCTTCCGGCAGCTGGACCATTCAATCTAAGTATACGTGCGTCAGTGTTGGGGCTAGTCATCATCAAGACTTTGAGTCCTTTTATCCATTGCTCCTGTCTCGCTTATCCGTATTTGTTAACCCGAGCTATCATGGATATAAGGAGAATGGAGAGCCGACCGATCCGTATTACGACATGTATTTGAAGCGTGCAGCGAAAAAGGAAGAATCGAGAGATCAAACCCTACCGGAAGAAGTTCGTTACGATGCTTATATCGAGCAAGATTCCAGGAAGCTGCTGATTAACTCAGCTACCGGCATGGGTGATGCTAAATTCGATAATCATATCCGTGCGAATAATGCAATTATTTCAATGCGTATCATCGGGCAACTCTTCGCGTGGCGAATTGGCCAAGCCCAGACACTGGCCGGCGCTCGCGTACCTTCGACAAATACGGATGGCTTATACACGATGGACATCTCAGCAGAAGAGAACCAACGCATCCTTAAAGAAGTATCCAAAAATATGTATATCAAAATTGATTCTGAACCACTCGATCGATTCGTATCCAAGGATTCGAATAACCGCTTGGAAACCCATCATGGGAAAATCACATCTGCCAAAGGTAGTACACTCAGCTCCTGGGAAGGCCCACAACTGACACAAAACTTAGACCATCCGGCGATCATCGATTATAGTCTGGCTAAATACCTGGCGAATGAGAAAACCGCAAATCCAATCAATATCCCATTCAATCGATCACTCGTCAATAAATTGCTTCGTGACTTCATTTATGAGCATTTACGTACCGGTACCCCACAAACAGCGCTGAAATATTTCCAGTGGATCATTTCAAGTTCAAACGATTCTCACCGCTATGTATACGCAAAATTGCTTGATAAAGAGACAGGTGAAATGAGCTTACAGAATTTGCCGCGTCATAACCGGGTGTTCATGATTAAAGATCACATAGGGAAAATACGGCAAGAAGTAAAATTGGCGACACGGAGCCCAGTTGATAAAGGATCGTGGGATAAACGGTACAACGAATATCAAAAAGGCGATCGATCGTACTCTACAATATGGGAGCATGATGAGGATGCGCTACAAATTCTACTGAAGAACGGATTCGATCTTAAAGCACATAATCGTAACCGTGGATCTCTGTATTACAGAGACAAAGCCATAACGCAAAAAATAAAAGCGATGCCGGATGATCAACAAGTCGCTATATTCAACAATGCCATCATTGATCTTCCTAATGAAAGGGCAGCTGCTATGATTCAAGTGCTTGACTTGAATGCCTACGCAGACATGGTAGAAAAGACATTCTTATTGTGGTCAAACCTGAATAACATTTAATCTATATAGTATCCATGTGTCGATACCGCTGAGAGAAGCAGTCTCCTACCTTTCAGCGATTCGACCAATAATAAGTTTGAAAAGTAGCAGTGTAGCATTATGTCTAGAAAGTTCGAAGCCGATATATTGGATATACGCTGCTATAATAACACTCTTTTAAACTCAAAGGGGAATATAATAATGGATAAACAACAGTTAATTGAATCATATAACCTAATGAAGCAATCACTTGAACCAGTCGAAGTATTAAACAAAACAATCCCTACGCTTACATGGGTTTGTATAGTTATAGGTGTACTCATTCTAATATGGGTTATTAGAGGTTTAAGAAAAAGTCGCCCTTTACCGCTTAATTCTATAAACTGGGATAACGTTTTATTCCTTATCGTACTTCCAGTAATAGTGTTTTTTTTGTTGGCATACCATTTCTATGACAATGAAAATAAACCAGTAGTACTTACTATTTCTGAAAAAATTTCCATAGAAACTAATTGGAATTCTGATGTTCTTCAGAACCAGTATTTGAACAATCTTCGTAGGGAAAAGTACGAAGTAATGGATTACAAATTTTCTGTTGATAAAGGGGTATCAGTAATAATTGATACGAATAAACCTATATCAGTCATTGAGGATATCAGAGATATAAAATGGATGGATATTGAAAAACCCTACATACAATCAGTGTGGGTAGAAGGTCTATCCGATATTGGTTTTAATAATCAATTCTATAACACAACTCTGTTCATGCCTAAAAAGGAGAATTAAAAGAATACTGTTCTCCGGATATCCGTTCTACACCATAAAAACAGCAGATAACTTAAAAGTAAATCCACAATCTCAGCGGAATTCACATCGGCCGACTTTTTAAATCACAAAAGGCACTTGATTTTCTCAAGTGCTTTTTTTGTGCGTAGATAGATGGAAGGATGATAAGTTAAAAAAATAAAATAACAGGAGGCTGAATAACAATGATCAGTGAAAAAGGTTATAGAGCCGTACAAATCACAAAAAGGACTGTTAATGCTATTGAAGCAAAACTAAAAGAAAATGAAATACTACATGAACCGATTGACTATACTCCTTTCTTATTCAATTCAATTGGGCATACCATTCTTACCGATAATTGCACCATTGAAGTATATAAGAATGAAATAACGGTTAACGAAAATCCAGTCAACGATTTGAATGACATGATCAATATGGTAATACAAGTTGAAGGGAAATAGGGGATATCACAATGAAGAAAAGAAAAATCCTCTTCGAAGCCCGTTATGTGGGCCAAAACAAATACCATTTCACATACGGTAATGTATATCCAGTATACGGCCTTGATCCAGATGAGGATTATATAGTGCTTAACGACTTCAATGATATTATGGTCGATTATAAATCTAACTTTAAAAAGGTCAAAGAATAAATAAACACATATTCAATACCTTAATACTAAACAAAAGGAGCGGGAACAGATGATAACAGCTAAGAGTTACTTCAGTGGAGCAGGCGGAATGGATCTTGGCATGATTGAGGCCGGCATCGACGTTCTCGAATCATTTGAAATAGATAAGATTGCCTGCGAAACCCTTCGCAAGAACTTTGATCACAAAGTGAATGAAACCGATATCACAAAAGTAACTGTACTCGATCAACAAGATGCAGATGTATATATCGGGACGTTTCCTTGTACCAGGTATAGTGCCATTGCAGACATCCACGGGACTAGAACGGGAGATGATCTATTCCTACACTTCTTCCGGCATATCGCTCTTGCGCAGCCTGAAATGTACATCGTCGAGAATGTACCGGGCATGAAAAAGTTCCAGGTGGTGATGGAGTGCTTAACACGGCTCCCAAACTATTATATCCGAGTGGAGTGTCCAGTGAATGCGAATATGTGGCTTCCACAGGAAAGAAAACGATTGATTGTTATCGGCAGCAAGAAACCAATACATAACCTGCCTTACCCGGAATCAAAACCCGTAAGCATGCGGGACATTATCGAAGTAGGAGCTGAAGTGTCAGTAACTCAGGCGGTACATAATCGCTTGAATGGCATTTATAGAGACAAGCCAATCATCACGGATTTGGATGGCAGAGCTCCTACATGTATGGCTCACTATGCAAAGGATCGGTCCACGCGGTTGATTAATGATGGAAAATCTATTCGACCATATTCTGTTCGAGAGTATGCTCGGCTGCAGGGATTTCCTGATTGGTTCCAATTCGCTGGAAAAGATAACGATGCATATCGACAGATCGGGAACGCAGTGGCTGTTCCAATGGGCAGATGGGTTGGAGAAGCAGTGAAAAGATATTTCAAAGCAGCCTAAATCATCCTGGCTAACATGAGCTGGTTAGCATAAAAAAGGCACTTGAATATTTCAGGTGCCTTTTTAGTGCATGGATCAATAGTGTGCGATTTCAAAACATCCCATATGGCTTTTGAGAAATACAAAAGCGATCATTCCAAATACAAAATCAAATATTCTAGGACACAAAATCAAAAAGGAGCAGTCAGAATGAAATTCAAGGCTAAAAAGTTCGAAAGCATCTGCAAGGAGTTCGCAAAAAAGATCTACAACATGATGGACGCAGAGGATCGGAAGTATGTGCAAGAAGAATCATTTTTGATGCTGGGGACCTATGAGAAATTGTTTGATGAGTATGCGTACCCTGCTTTAGAAGTAGCAGCTGCAACTTACCCGAATGACTATCAAAAGTCGTTGAAAAAATATCCATTGTTAGGAAAAGAGCATAGCATTCTGTACAATGGTTCCGGAATGGTAGAACAATGCTTAGAAGAGCTGCACAAATAAGATCAAACCTGGGAGCAAAGCTCCCCAATCAAATACATGTTGATTACTTAAAAAGGAGCGAACAACAATGACAACAATGCAAGCTATGCTGACACCATCCATTGACGATCGAATCATGGGCTTGGTGAAGGTTTACTCTAACGGCCGGAATGAAGTAAGAGAGCTTCAGGAAAAATTGAAAATCGCTGAAGCAAATGTAAGGGAATCAGGTCGTGATGTTGTATTTATGCAGCGTATGGCTCAAATCGCTGGATACGATCAGAATATTACTGAATGGCAAGAAAGATATTACGACGACTATAGCCCAATTCACGAAAATGAATGGGCCAAGTATTTTGATCTCAAAGTGGCGACATTGGAATTTGAAATTGCCATATACCGAAAACGAAATCTGAAAAAATTGAAACATGTCGTTCAAGTCCGTGGTACAAAGTTGACGTTATCTGAAAATATTAACTCAGTAGGTGATTCGTACCGGGAAGATAAATACGTCAAATATAAATATAAAGATGAAGTACTTGAAAAGAAGTTCGTTACTCTTGAAGATGCGCACGCTTTCGTAGAGCAATGGAAAGCTCGTCTCGAAGCAGATCATGCTGATACACTTCATGAGCAGCGTGAATTATTTCGCTTATTGAAAGATGAAGGTCTCGTTTACGACCATCAGACAGCTCGTGAGAGGAGTTACAAACGTAGTCATAACGACCCCCTGACGTGTGGAGATGATATCGGAATTATAACGCGCCAATCTTAGGGCGCGTTTTTTACTATAATATACAAAATGATATTTATTATATTAAAATATTTATTTAAAAACATTGATCATTCAGTTAAATATAAATAATATTAAGTTCAAATCCATTTGATATACCCGTAGATATTTTCTATAATACAAATGCTGAAATTAAAAAAGAAGGGACGACTCCTCGTCATGATATCTAAAAAGAGTAAAATCCGGGGCGCCCGAAGAAATGCTGATCGTATCATCCGGCGCATCGAAGCCTGTACCGAAAATTTCCCGGAATCAAGTTCGTTTCAGTACGATTGTTGTCATTTCGAAATGCCGGCTTCCCAAGCATTCCTTCGTTCTGAACGAACTCCTTTAAAAGAAAAACGCCGTTGTCTTCAAGCCATGATTGACCAAGCTGAACAACTAATGCAGATACGTCCAAAAATTAACGAGTTATTTCAGGTCATGGTAGTCCTAGACATTGGTGACCTTTGGAGTTCACAGATCATCATTGGAACAGAAGCTGCTGATTTTGACCGCTTCATTCATCCGATCAGTCCAAATCTTCGTCGTCTTGAACAACCAGATTCAAATAAACTGAAACGAGATTGGGGCCTCAAAATTCCGCATCAGTGGCATATCAAGGGATTCCGGGAATTTATTCATGAACAAGATCGTCAAGTAGAAGGTGAAATCTGGTTTGTTGGGGAGTGGAACTAAACCCAACCAAACGTTAAACCCGTAGTTTGCATCCCATTAATTATTGGGACGTGAAGCTACGGCTTTTTTATATACCTTCAAGAATTTTTATAATCGATATGCTTTTTATGTTTATATTTTTCGCGAATTATTTGATATCATATATGTTGTTTAATTCATTATGTCATTACTCATCATTATATGTCTCACTTTATGCATTGCGTTAATTATACATACAATATACATATTATTTATGTTATCAATATAACAGTAAATATGCTACTTCATATCTATAAGATATTGCCAATGTAGAAAACGGAGATACAGAAAGGTATCCCGCCGGCTAGCCATAAATGAGTGTATGAATCTACACCAACCATTTTAAGGAGTAAATGTTACATATTAAAAATCAGAATGGGGAATGACAAATGAAATTCACACAAGTGATTGGCCAAGATACAGGCAAACTATTTGATACAAAAGAACAGGCTGTTATCTTCTTCTCTGACGATAAGAATGTGTATCCTGTCTTCTATCCAACTGAATGGTTGCACTTGAAAGCAGGTGAAAGATTAATAAACGAGGATGGAACATACTTTAAAGCGGAGACCGGCGGTTTTGAAAAGTGCTTCATCATGGGTATAAGTGTATCGTATCCACCAAAAGGAATTGAAGAACCAAAATTAGGGCAAGGTGATTATGATAATGCTGGATAAGCAGCAGACAGTGGTAATAACGGAGAGTTGTAGAGTATCTTGCAAAGCATATAAAAATGGTCAATTAAATGGAAAGCAAAGTAATAAAAATAGAACCCATCCTAGTTAAATTGGATGGGTTCTATTTTTATTTATCGCTAAGATCTGGTTGTTTTGTATCTCCTGGGAATAATAAAATCTCCCCAGCTCGGATCACATCTGCATCATGTAACTCATTCAGTTCAAGGAGTTGTCCGAGTGAAACGCCGAAAGCTTTGCTCAAAAGAAGTAAAGTGTCACCGTCTTCCGCGACATAATACTTGTACTCCTTCGAGTCCAAATCTTGGACCAATCGAAGCCGCTTAGAGCCCTTAAGTTGGCCGGAGAACGTACTCTTCTCCTCGACAGCAGCGTCTAACGCAGAACCTGGTTTCGCATTGCTCGATGATAGCGAATCAGCTGCAGTACCCGATGTAGGCGCCTCAGACTGATGTTGTTTTGTACCAGGCTGCTGGGTTTGAATGTTTTCAAGAATCAACTCCACGTCATCGTTTGACAGTTCTCCCAGATGGTTCAGGAGATCTTCCTTCGTCATATTTGCACCTTGTAGTACAAAGACATTGGGCGAACTCATTGAGTTCTCTACATCGGACCGCTCATTATTCGGTGCAAATGAGGCAGAATCTACCGGCCGTGGAGAACTCGCTTTGATAATTTTACCCGGTACATCCATAGAGAAAAATAAAACAAAGAACAAAGCCACACTCGCGATCGTGGCGAATGCTGCAATGTTGGAATTTCGCTCTCCATGTCTGTGAACATCGTTACCGGCAGAAATTTTAACCATATCAAGCTGAACATTTTCCTTATCGAAAATCTTTAGTTCCTGATCAGACGCAAGCTCTCCCAAAATGTCCGATTCCTCTTGTAATTGTTGCGATTCTTTTTTTCGATTGAACACAATAAACGACATTATTTGTTCACCCCTTTTCATTATTTGATTATAACGAATGTAATTACTAGTCACAAGATAAAAATCCCGTATTTCTATTGTATACCGCTGAACATATAGTGTTTTTAAAACAATATTTGTGATGATTAGATTGCGATCAGTTAAACTAACAAGTTTTCAAATACCGTGAGATCCTCAATTTTAATATGTATTTTATATGAAAATATAATCTTGATGCGAAAGCGGGTCACTCCCCCCATTTCGCCCATCTACAATTTGATTATGAATCTAGAAATAAACACTTAAAGTTCGTTGAAAACAATTTTAAAAATATTGTTGGTGTAGCGTATTTCACGTATAATTTATGATGTTATACAAAATTATTTTCTATAATCGGAAACCAAAAAACTGAAAAGGATACATTGAATATGTCGAAATTAACGAGAGAACAATTCGGAGTGGCATTAGGTGACAGCATCCTCATTCGAGGTACCGTTAAGTCCGCAAAACTCGATAAACCTATTGATGGAGCGGCTCTCGATAAGGTGAATCAACGACGCTTGAATAAGGGGATGAAAGAAACAAAGCCATTCCGGCGAATCACGATCAATAATCCCAGCATCGTAGAAGGGAAGGATAGCCCGCTCGCAAAGTTCTATGAACAAAATATATATCGAAACAAAATAACTCTTGAAACGAAGTCCTTATTCCCGCCGGCATATAAACACATGCAAAATGGTGAAGCGGTCATAATCAACGACCCCAAAAAAAATCCCGCTACCGGTCAAGAAATTTTGATTCGGATTTCGACTTTTCAATCCAAAGGATTTCCTTACCTTGGATCTGGAATAGACGCCATTATCTTTCCTGAAGGGCCGATCAAATTTTACGAAGTAAGGCGAGCTGAGGAGCATTTACCAGGGTTCGGTAAATCAATTGATCTTCCCAACGACACGCCTATCGTAAATAGCATCGGTTTTGCAGTTGCACCGATCATCGCTCCGGAAAAACTCGGTATAGATATCAGCAGCTCTCCTTTTACGGGTGTAATAAACAGCTATTTAAATAAGAGCATGTCCGGACAAACGGCAGATATGACGACAGCTGACACTCCTGACGTATCTGCAACAACGAAGCTTCCCGAGACAAAAATTATTGACATTAAAGAGGCTAAGACGGAAACGAATGCCATCCACATTGACTCTCCCTTCGGCCCAAGCAATATTACAGAGGTCGCTGAAAAAACTGATCTCGGCACCACAAAACAGCTTAGCCGGTTCACATAATAAGTGACAAGAAACAAAGGAGCTGTCACCGAGGGCGTTCGTTCTTCGGTTTTTTGTTATGAATGACAATAGAAGCATGGGACAGTCGGTCTCTCTATTGGCTTAAATCTTTAAACAATAAGGTGGTGCATACAAAGAATGAATATTTTAACTAATCAGGTGAAACAGACACCCATCAACACATATCCAATGGTTCATCCGCGCCTCTTTTGCCAAAATCCATTGATTATGAAGTTGTCAGACGATCCTAATTGGACTGTTTCTGACGATAAAAAGCGCCCAATAAACGCCAAAGTTTTGCTGGAAACGTACGAACTTTATAATGCCAAACTTGACGACAATAGAGAGTGGCCACTTGTAACGCTGCCAGAACTTGATGCAGATGAGAAATTGGATAGCGTCAATCGGACGTACCGGCTCCGTGCCAGGGAGAACAGGGTCATTGCCATCGATGTTGAGCCTATCGCACCCAAATGGATGAAGCACCAAGCACTTAATTTCCCCGCACAATATACCGAATTGTCTAAAAATGGAGGTGTCCATGCACTGATTCTTGTCCCTGAGTCTTTGATAAACGATGACAACAGATACCTATTCGAAGATCTATCCGTAGTCAAAGAATCAGTACCCAAAGACAAAAACGGCAATGACCTGCGTTCGGCTTATTTTGAAGTGATCTTTAACGACCATTACCTCACATTCACAAAGCGTATGCTTACGGAAAAACCGTGTGCAGATTATGAGAATGATGCCGCAGCTCGTCAATTTCTCGAATCCTTTCTAACCAACATTCTGAATATGGATCGAAAAAAGAAAGCCGATCGCGAACTCGTCAGACAATACCAAATTGACATGATCGATCGAGAATTGGATGAACAAAAACAGGCGGATATAAGATCATTCTTGGCTTTGGAGATATTTGAGAAGGCTCGGGCGAAAAGTATCGAGCGAAAAGAACACCACTTTGCAGGCGATTCGTCTCGATATGAAATGAGTGTGGCCAATACCATTGCGTATTACGTGATACAAAACCATAAACTTGCTTTGGATACGGAATCATGGCAAAACCTCGCAGAATCGCTCAGTGAAAAAGATCTCGTTTATGCCATTTACCTCATGTTACAAGATGCCGTTCCGCACCGTGAGAAACACGATGAATATCGATTCGACATGCCCTGGTTACTGTTCACATCCAAAAGGGCCTATGAGTTCATGAAAGCACATCTCTCTAAATCTTAAATACATGAACGGCTTGATCGCTACAGCGATCAGCCGTTCTTTGTGATAACCCTTTCCATCAACATGAAAGAATAGGAGGCAAAGACCGATATGATTATAAGAAACGGAACCCCAGTGATTGGCCAACGCGTAGAAGTATTCGTTAATTTGCATAAAAACGGGATCTTCTCCATTGTGGATCGAGAACCCAAGAGCAAAAGCCCAACCAGCGGAAAAGTTCTCGCCTATGCTGAGCGCGTACAACTATCTGACGCCGTCTTCAAAATCGCTGACGGCAAATATAAATGGATTCTTGAAAACCAGTGCAGGACCGTATGTGCTGTTTGCGTCGGATACCTGGTCGCCGTAGACACGGAGTGTCCTCCAGATTTAAATCAGGTTGTGACGTATAACCCGTACCGGGACCGAAACTTTCATACCCCTACCGGAAAAATCGTGGAAATCGCCAAGCTCATACACTTCGAACGACAAGTCGGTTTCATTGCAGCAAGCTAAGCACTACGAAAGAAGAGGCAGTGTAAATTGCCTATAAGACAGTTGGAATAAAGAAACTTAAGCTCAGATTGGTGCTGCGTCCGATAAAACCAATAAATTTTAAAGTGAAGGGAATTGGTCGCAATGAGTTCGGATAATAACCCGAAACAAGAATTAGGAGAAATAAATAGACTAACGGATGAATACATGAGGCTATCTTTGGAAGAACGTAAACCGATTGCCTTCTTAAACAAAACGGAAGACTTATTATTAACACTTCCAACATGGCTCATATTTACCTGGGCTGTCCTTCAATTTTACGTATATTATCAAAAAACGGGTGATGTATTCTTTTGGGTCATTGATATTACTATAATTATAGGATTCTTGTTGATTTGTCTTGTAATATTAGTCACAGGTAGATACCGAAGGAAATTACAGCGCGTAAAAGACCGTCAATTACAAATAATGTGGAATGAAATAGAGAGTCGGTACAAAACGTACAATCTCAAAAACCAGAAAAAATAGAACATAGACGAAAATAATAGCAGCTGTCTCAATTTTAAACTATCGCTACAGCAGCTAGATCGCCCCCTAGCCCCTCCCTTATGCAGAAAGTACAATTGACCAAGCCCAACACTTCGAAGGTTAAGTTGGTTTCATTAGAGCAGGCTAATCACAATGAAATAAGGAGCAACGTAACGTGCCTAAAAACATTAATACAGACCATATTGAACGCATGTTTCCATTTGAATTTTACGAAGAACTGATCCCTCAACTTGCCGGATATACTATCATGAATCCGGCTTTTTTTTCACCTGATCACATTCAGATCGATGAAAACAAAAAACGCGGATTATTCGATAAGCATAGAAAAGAAATGGAAAAATTGAATCAATTGAACATATTGAGCGTCGAGCCTATTGGAGAATTGTTGATTCTTGACATCTGCTACACCAATGATCAATCAGAAGCGATTTTAAAAGGCGGTCTACTACGCAGCCAAGTCCCAATCTCCATTCTTTCGGTCCAGCTTTATGATTCATCTGGCCAGCCGGTCTTTGCGTCTGATGTAAGTGAGGAGAGCATCGCTAATATCCCGGAAGTTTTATGGGATGATCCCAATCTTCTCATCGCCATTGTTTCTCTAAGTGAAGAGGGACCAAAGATCGGCATACTCAAAGCTCCTCCACAAATCGAACAACTAATTGAGCACCAGATTTTCGAAAATGAAGATGCTGCAGATGACCAAAATTAGGAGGAGTAGCACTATGAAGACAGCGAACTCCTATCCATTATTCCGATGGCCTTCTCTTAAAAAGATGTTCGGTTCTCGTGAACTATACCAAGCCATCTTTTTCTTTTTGAGTCCACAATTGTTTCCCATCGCGGTCATGATAGGGACCTGGTATCCGGGTTATGCTTCACTCATCAACGCAGCGGCGATCCTAATTGGACTTATCATACTCACGTTAGCCATCCGGATCATCAGAAAACGACAGAACGAACACAGCTACGCCAGAGGGATTCGAATTCGTCCTGTTCTAGGCGTCTTCATTTGCTGTATAATCGCGCTAACGATAATGACCTATCTGTTTGCCTTGATCGGAATCACATTGCCGTCACAGACCAACCAGACGTCCCTGGATGCCATGTTCGACCGTTTCCCGCTCCTCATGATCTTCATGATCGTGATTTTAGCACCTGTGACCGAGGAGCTTGTATTTCGTGAGCTCTTACCCCATACGCTTGGCCCGAGTCTAATCAGTTTCATAGCATCGAGCTTACTCTTTGTGGCCATCCACAGCCCGTCAGGGATCATGGGATGGTCGTCATACGGGATTATGGCTGCCGGCTTCTTATTCGCCAGGCTAAATCAAAGAAGCATTTACGCCGGCATTGCAGTACATGTCGTATGGAACCTATTCAGCGTCCTCGCTTAAATGCAAAATCTAGACCTGTCGGAGCCTATTTATATACAGATATACAATCAATAATCTTCGATTTAAGTGGAGGCTCGACCTATAAAATAAACAGAGAGCATTGCGCTGGAGTATATACTCCGGCGCCTTTTTTCAGTGGAACAAATAACAATTATCAATTCTCAATGACTCAGAAACACTCATCAAACCAAAAGGAGAAATTTATTATGCAAACGGCTTTTTTGAATGGAAGAACAATCGAGGTCTATAGAAAAAATTCCCCGGATTTTGAAAATGAAATGGACCCCATCGAGATCATGGAAAGGCTTGATCGCATGTATCATGAGCTGAATCAAAATCCGACAGATACAACCGCACAATTCATCCGCGAAGAGCTTCAATCCTTTCAAGTCATTACGATCAGTAATGAACAAAATGGGATCAGATGGATTACGAGTCCTATGACTTATGTTAGGAGAAAAATGCAACGATCAACGGTACGCCGTATTTTCCATCTAATCAAAACAGGAACGCAGTGGGCTAGTAAGTACGTGCACTATTCCAAGATTGAAGGTCTTGATAGTCTCCCGATTCCAATCACCCTTTCTGTCCAATCGTCTCTACATAACCTTTCGGAGAGTAATAACATCGACAAACTAAAATGCTCAATCACGGCTCTAAAAGAAACGATCTATGAACGCTTACAGTCCGGACACACAACGATCGGTATATTCGAAACCCCTGATGGCGTGGTCAATATGAATCTTTTGTACGCCTGGTTTGATGAAAATAAACCATTAGACGGTACGCGGTGGACCAATAACAATACCTTGACCGTAGTAGGCTTGGATCAAATCGTGGACAGTATCTTATTCCAACCTAAAATTACTGTCTAATCCGGACATAGATTTAAAAAATTGAGTGGAGGACTCATAAAAATGGAATACGATTTTGAAAACAAAATTAAGAATGGTGGTTACAAAAGAATAATTGCTGTTGCTGAAAAGATACTCATGAGGCCAAATGACACCAAACTCTTATTAGGAGAAGGTAAATTCAATGAATTGAAGAAGGCAGAAGAGAAGATACTGGAAGAGCATTTCAAACATGATGAAGTCTATGAATACTATCACCAGTGTAACAAAGAGGTGTATGGGTTCTGCAGTTTCGAACGTTGGAAAAGTAGAGATACTTGGCAGAAAACTGTTTAAATAAAACTTATTTTTTAAAAGGAGGTACATAAATGAACAATGTAATTATCCCTGCTGGTTATGAAGTCGTCTCAGTGGGGAAATCGCTTTGGCTTGTTGATAGCGAAGCACTATCAAGCGGTAAATTTATCGGAAAAGAAATTGCCTCTGATATAACAGAAGACTAAAGAAATGATAATCAATATTTATGATGCTGTAATTTACACAACCAATACGAGTTACTAAAAAAGATAATGACACACATTTACTCTGTATGAAACTAGTCAGGGGTTCATTAATAGCATCATTTTTGCAGTAAGAAATATGTTAGAAAGTGATTTCATTTAGATAGAAGGTGAAAAGAAAATGAAAATAACAGACAAATGTTTTATATTCCACATAGCTGGAACCAAAATGGAAACAATCGCGTTCCACGACAATGTTATATATGTCTACTGTCACAGGAAAGAGAAAATATATCCACTTAGATATGGAACCCAATAAAATTCTTGTTGCATAAATAAGAGGTGGAAAACGGTGAAACGTGAACGATACTCAAACATGATCGGCTATGATTTTGGAGGATATGTTTATCAAGGAGCAGCTTACACTAAAGAAGGAAGACAATACGTATTCCTGAATAATCAGGATGGTTCAACTTGGGTTACTCATTATAAAGGCTTCAGAGAACATATTGATAAATACGACTTCCCAGGACGGAAGATTTAATGAAATCTATTTCAATAAAAGGGGGTTCAATCATGAATACCAAAGACCTGATTCATCTAAATGCCAGCAATAAATCGATTAAAATCACAGAGAAAATCGAGCAAATGACCATGTTCGATGTGGCACCAGATTTTCGATTACATTCAAAATATCTAAGCGGCGTATTCCGGACCCGTGCAGAGCTGGCGGAAGGATTACGAGAAGAGGGTCGAGACCAGATATACCACGTGCTGAGCTTCGGCGGCGGTACTCAGTCTTCACACCTCATGGAGCAACATTTACGTGGCCAGATCCACTACGATTACATCGTGTTTTCCGATACTGGTGCAGAACCTGAGTTTATTCATGAACAGGTCGAGTGGTGGCAGCGCCGGCAACAGGAGTGCGGTAATACAACGCCGTTTATAATTACCCAGCACAGCAGCATGAGCGGCGGACTAGAAGAAATGCTTATGCGATGGATACACACTGACTATCAGCGGTTCCAAATGCCGGTATACTGCAGCAGCCTAGACCGAACAACCGGAGAGATCAAGCCGGCAGGTATGATGCCACGACAATGTACAGTCGACTTTAAAATCATTCCGGTTAAACAAGCAGTCCGACGAGCTGTCCTTCAGAAGCACGGCCTGAAACCCAATCAGAAAATGCCTGCGAACGTCGGATTTATCATCGATATCGGATTCTCTTACGATGAAATTCGTCGAATCAACACCGATCAATCTCCGCAATACCAATATATCCGCTTAGCTTATCCCCTGGTCGAAGAAAATCTCACCACTACAGATAGTATTCAATTCCTCGAAGCGAATCAATTTCCTACGCGACGTTCTCGCTGCTACCTCTGTCCCTTCAACTGTGACGGCGATCGAGACATCGGAATGGACTGGGACGAGATCATCGAAGCTGAACCTTTGTCCTTTCTAAAAGCTTGCTGGTTCGATGCGGAGCTGCGGCGAGTACAATTAGGCGGTACAAAGATCATGAACAGCATTCCGTATCTACACCACAGTCGTAGACCTCTTGCAGAAGTATATGCAACGGAGTATGAGCAGCTAAAAGGCACATATGCTTCCAGGTTAAATCAGTGGGTCAATACATGGCGTCAAGTCATTGAAGAGAAGTGGATGAAGGAGATCGCTGCGTAAAAAAGATAGATCAAAAAAATCAACGATGGAGGTAAGGCATGCAAGAAGCAATTACAGAAAAATACACAGATCATCATACGCCGAACGTAGAACCGATAAACCGGATCATTTTTTTCAGCGGGGGAAAAGCAAGTTTCGCCGCTGCTGACTGGGTAAAAGAAACATACCCTAACGACAACATCGTTTTATATTTCACGGATACCCATTGGGAACACCCCGATCTTTATCGATTCAATGAGGAAGCCTCAGATAAGCTTCAGCTCCCGCTGCTGACTCACTCCTGCGGTTTGAACCCCATTCAACTAATGTTTGAGAAAAAGATGGTCTATAATAGCATGATCGGGGACTGTTCAAAAATATTGAAAATGAAGGTATCCCGAGATTTCCTAAAAAAAGGTGTCAAACCCGCTAATGAGACGTGGCGTAACCGGGAGTACTTGAAGAAAGAGGATTTTACAACGGATGCGGTATTGTACTTCGGAATTGGCTTTGATGAAATGCATCGTGAAAGCGCAATCAAAAAGAACTGGCAGCCATTTCTAGTTGAAATGCCGCTCATTCAAAACAACATATGGAAAGACGAAGCGCTTAAAAAGTACAACATCCGGCAGCCGAAACTATACGATTACGGATTTTCTCATAATAACTGCTTTGGCCGATGTGTTAAGGCTGGGCAAGGGCACTACAAGTTGTTAAAAGAGCAAATGCCCGACGTTTTCCGGAAATTGATGGAACAAGAGCACCACTTAAAGATCTGCGTCTCAGCTTATAGGTACATCATGGACGATAAAGTGCCGGAACACGATAGAATACCCGAGCACGTTCGGGAACAGATGCTGCAGGAACTTGACGATGCTTACCGCGATTATTTTTATGACCGGGCGCCGCGGCCAAAGATTTATATTCATCCGTCTGCCAGTGCCAACCGCCATTACGCCAAAATTAAACAGTACAGCTTTATGAAGAAGACTGGCAGCGTACCTGAGCATGTCACTTTTACAACGGATGATGGTGAAATAGAAACACATATAAGGTATCCAAAACAGCCATATCCTTTACGTGATCTGAATTACGAGATTGAAAATGACATGCAGATCGATTTGTTTGATATCGGCGGCTGTGGATGTTTCGTTGAAGGAATAGCCGAATGAACAACGAAGAAGGGGATATATAAGATGAGTTTAGCCGTAAATCACATCACTTATACCTCCATCCTGCTGGGTCAGCAGTACCCGAGTACTTGGAGATCAATCAATATGCCTTCATGAAAAAGGATGGCAAACCTTATCCAATCACAAAGCCACATCGAGGATAGGCAAATGCCTTGCAAATTGACCTGTTTGGTATCGCGGCGGCTGTGGTTGTTTCGTCGAAGGAATAGCTGAATGAACAAAGAAGAAGGGGTGTCTAAGATGAGTTTATCCGTAAATCGCATCACACATGTTGAAATCGATGGAGAAATGTACCTAATAGACTACACACAAAGTAAAACTCCGGTGATTGGTGACCTGGTAGTAGGCAAAAGTGATTTTAAATACGACTGGGAAACCATGTCCATCCATATTCAGTACGGTAAAGTAACTGAAATCTGGGGGAATGGACGAGGAATTACAAGAGATGGGGGTTATGATCAGAGTCTTTTTATGGAAGAATCATTCGTTCTAAGAAAAATATTAAAGGAATAGGCCCCTTCCTTAAAATGAGCTTTTTATACTTGAAGGAGGTGATTTTCGTTTTACTGGCTAAAACTGCGCCTATGAAAGTCAAACGGTATAATTTGACAATCTCATGGGTATAATTTATGCTTTAATGGTCAATGTTAGTCAAAGTCAAATGATTAAAGGAGGAGTCACAATGGCAAGTGTTCCGTTAAATCAGCAGCAAGAAGAGCTGAGAAGAGTAGTGGAAGAGCAGTTCAATCGAATCCGAGGTTGGTCAATCAATGATGATATCTCACCTGACGAACGCCAACAAGCTTTTCAAGTGATGGGAGATGCAGCTCACCAACTCCACATATCAATTACCCCTGAACCACGACATTTCCGGCACATAATTGAAAATAGGGGTATGGATGCGAATCATCCGCAATTCTATTATCAAATTCATTGCGTAGAGGACCTGCTCGATTATATTCGAGACACAGACTCGAACAGAGATCCAGAAGACCAGACAATTGGGGATCGGTTCGAATTTAATGTCTACAGCCGGCGCTGGGGACATGAGGATCACTATGGTCTAACTCGTACAAGCTCCGGATGGAATCTTTCACATACAACTTATGGTGGAGAAATGAATAAGTCATGTGAGCCTAATCTATTTGAAGCTTTGAGACATGAAAGCGTTATTTATCCGAGAAATCTTTCTGGATTCTTTGAATGGCTATGGGATCGGGCCGAGAGAGATGGCTTATCTCATGATGAAGTTCAAGAAGCTCTAAACCAATTAGCAAATTGGGTAAGTAACTGTGAAAGAGATGCTCCCCGTGGTGTATTTCAAGGTTATATTTAATCTCTCATGGTTCTAATCAAAAGGGTAGCCTAACCGGCTACCCTTTTTCATTGTCTCAAGCTCGTCAGGGCTGCTCTAAAAATGAATCCCGCTCCTAATTGGAGCACCTTTAGCTTGTTAGATAGACTGATCCCTAAACCCTTTATTTACCTGTATTCATTACCAAAGAAAGGTATAATAAGAACATACGCACCTATTTAGAAAGGATGTTGAAATGGCTATTACCAGAAAAGATAAAATAATGGATTTGTTTGAAAAAACAATTCCTAAACACTATAAAACTAAAGAAGTAAGAACTAGACAAGTACAGATGGCCATGGAGGTCGCAGCTTTCCTTCACCCGAAGGAGAAAAAAAGGCTGCTGCTAATCGAGGCGCCTGTAGGTACGGGTAAATCACTAGGAGCTCTGGTCCCCGCATTAATTGAAAGTACAATTGATTCCTTTTCACCGAAAAGAATCAGTTATGTGACAGCCACAATAAATCTCCAAGGTCAGTTAATGAACGGAGAGGTACCCTTACTGCAAAAGTATCGCCTTCTTAAACAAGCAATATTAGCAAAAGGGAAATCTCATTATTATTGTCACGAACAACTACAAAGCCCAGCTACCGTCGATAATCACGATGAAATCTATAACAATCTCAATCGGTTCTTTCTTGAGGGTTCGTCGGGTCAAAGAGATGAATATGAGAGTACGTATGGAGAGATACCAAGTAAGATCTGGGATCGAGTGGCTTTAAGAGCAACAAAGTCAGAGTGTGAAAAATGCGCTCTATCTCATACGTGCCCAACAAATCATCACCGTAGACAATTTAATATGGATAACCATCTGGTTATAACCAACCATGAGCAAATGATTCGATCGCTCCTAAATCGTTTATCAGATCCACCAGTCTCACCGATTGTTCCCATTGACCCTGGTATTGTAATCATAGACGAAGCTCATCATTTTCTAGATAATTTCCTTTCTCAGATTGAAAGCTCCGTTAGTATTCGTGAGCTAAAAACCTTGATCACTAGCAAACATTTCCCTTATAAGCACAAAAAAAGCTGCATAGGAATCCTAAGCAAGCTGGAAGTTGAGCTTAAAAGATGTGCAAACGAGGTGGAGTCGCTTCAGGGAAGATATCCTCTTTCATCAACAACAAGAAGTATTCTTACTCTTCTATTGAATAAGTTGGACGACGTGCTGGAGGATATCGTTCTCCAAAGTATAAACGAACGTAGACAAACATATTCGTTAAGCCAATTTTCGGACAGACTAGAAGCCATTATTGAATCAGTGAGAACACTAAACGATACTAAAATGTTTGTTCAATGGGTTTCTTATGATGATTTTAGTTTCTCGTTTATTCCAGTTAACTTCCCTACCAGTTTCAGGCGCATGATGAATTTTCTATTAAGTCACAATAAGGTCATTGTCATGTCTGGCACGCTCACGAATGATGGTTCGTTCTCCAGCCTGATCGCCCAGTGGAGGTTAAACAAGGAGAACCTTATTGAAAAGATAATACCTGAATCTTTTGATTATGGTAAACAGGCTCTAATATATGTCCCGCAAAATGTTGCTGACCCTCGGGATCAAAATTCAGATTGGATAGAAGACCAAGTTAATCACTTAAATAATATACTCCACATTACACAAGGAAGAGCTCTCATTTTATCGACTTCGAAACAGCACATGCAGGACCTCTCTGAGCCACTTGAATCCATATGTGATAGTTTGGATGTTACCTTGCTCCGACAAGATCAGGGAGGCGTTGAGAAGCTCACAGAGCTATTCAAACAGGACGAGACTAGTGTCCTACTCGGGAGCGGGAGTTTCTTCTCTGGATTTTCTGTTCCTGGTACATCTTTGGTATCGGTTACCTTCTCTCGTTTACCATTTCCAGTACCGGATGATCCTTATTTGAAACTTATCGGCCAAGGGCTTGAAGACACCTTTATGGAGGATGTACTGTTTCCCAAAATGATGGTCCAGCTGAATCAAGGTTCTGGTCGATTGATTAGAGATATCCGGGATTATGGGATCATAACCATTTTGGACCCGCGAGTGTTTACTTCTGGATATGGTGCTTTAATACGTTCTGATTTTGAGAGAAAAGGATACCTCTTTACAAGATCCCTGGAAGAAGTGCAGGAATTCTATAAAAGGAAAATTAAAAGTGGATCAGAAGCCAAATACGTATCCTATTCACAAGAACTTATAAGTATCCCGGCTATTCTAGAAGAAGGGGGGTTCACCTCAAATCGAGGAGAAGCTATCCTTCCAAAGGAGACAAAATATAAAAGAAGCAAGATAACTCCTGAGCAGCATGAATTTGCACTTACCATCTGTAAAGAGCGTGGAGTGAATCTCTCGACGAAACCAAAATTCGGAGAAGATCTATATAAGTATCTTGTGGATCTTTATTATGTTAAATATCATAATATTTCACCGGTTCGTGACCATTTTCCTTACAAAAATGAACTCCAAAAGAACGAGCTCTTAGATTATTACGGTCAAGGTATTCAAACTTACCAGGCTAAAAAATGTACTGATCCAGTGTTTGGTTGCTCAGGCCAATGCTCTCTTACTACGCAAGAGGAAATAAGAAAAGCCATTGAATCTTCCGGAGGTGATTTATCAAACGTATTTCAAGGCACAGGCCATTGCTGGTTAGAAATTAAACCCTATAACAAAAATGATGAAATCCTCATGAAGTGTGCTTCTCTAAGAAGCGTTCAGAGCAAATAATAGAAAGGACTCCCCAAAGGGAGCAGCAGGGGGGGAGCAACTGTGAAAGAAATACGCCGCGTGGTGTATTTCAAGGTTATATTTAATGTGCATTTAACAACGGAATCACATGGTTCGAATCAAAAGGGTAGCTACTCTGTAACATTAAAGATGGAGGAAGCCCACTAAAACCAATAACAATAAGCAATTGAATACAATGTTAGACATTTTAAGAAAGGATGAGTCATGCAATGGGATTATCCCCTTATGCGTGGTGCTCATCC
>NZ_JBNDYG010000015.1:0-303868 GCF_049893405.1 Paenibacillus sp. Dod16 | reverse complement strand
CCGAAGGGATATTGAATGCTAATGATTTTGCTTTTTTAGTCTGTCTACTTGACAGGGAGCACTTCAATGAATCGGGTGGTCTATTCACTGTTATTTGAAGTTCTGTTTATTCATTAGGGGGCTTTTTGTTATTGCTTGACATGGCTGAGCCAAACGTAATGCCAATGGCGGCACCGATTGCTATGCCGATAGCGATATTATCCATGGCAACACCAATGGCTACCCCGACGCCGACCCCCATGCTTATCCCAAGGGCCATGTTGTTCTTTTTCTTTTCCATACGACCGTCACCTCAATCTGTATCTGTTGATCCCAACAAGCGTCCTTCCTACTCAAGCTGCTATTGTTTTTATTATAGAGGATATTGGACGTGGATGCCGGATATCCGTTGCTTCATGTTTTCTTCGCTTGCAAGTCCCAGTGTTGCAACCCATAATAGATATATCGATTTGAAATACATATGAATTCAACATCTTCGAGTGCGAGGAGGGGGTTGTCATGCAGTGGATCGCCATGCTGACGATGCTGATCGATCATGTAGGGCTTGTGTTTTTTCCGCATCAGGAGATTTGGAGAATCATCGGCCGCATTGCTTTCCCAATCTACGTCTATGCTCTCGTTCAGGGGCACCGCTACACTTCTTCGAGACCCAAGTATATCATTCGGCTGGCCGTTATTGCGGTGATCTCCCAAATTCCCTATCAGCTTGCGCTGGATCCTGAAGGGTTGAATGTGGTCATTACCCTGGTTGCTGGTGCTATCGTTTTATATGTGCTGGAACGTTCGGATTCCCAGCTGTTATCGTGGATGGTTGTTGTTGCCGCCTGTGCCCTAATGAGTGAATTTCCGTTTGATTACGGAGCTTACGGACTGCTGTTGATTTTGATTTTCCGATATGCTCAGGCCAGCTGGCTTGTTCCGCTTCATATGGTGCTGAACCTGTTATTCTGGTTCCTTAATAACTGGGAGCTGCAGATGTGGAGCGTCATCCCGACGGCTGTGATAGCTTATGGCCCGCATGTATGGAGGAAACTGGAGTCTATCCGGGTGAGTCGCTGGGTATGGCGTTCATTTTATCCTCTGCATTTACTGATTATTGCGTTATTACGGGTGATTGTATAGAGATGCACTCTTTAGGTTACCGCTAGATGGATTGATTATATACAAGGAGAGACATACATGTTGAATATCGCAATGGCTGCCTGCATCCTATTGTTCGCAGCGGCGGGTTACATCGCATTCATGAATTCCAAATTAATTGCGGATAAAAAAAAGGAAGCATACATTCCTTCGCCTGCTTCGGAATATACCGTTTATATGACGCCTCAGTTCACGGAGGAGGACAAAAGATCGATGAGTCCGATCGGCGTCATGGAATTTCGCGACCCGCAAGGGATGATGAAGGTATATCTTTGCCGGGTCAGGAATGCATCCGAGGATCTGAAGCTGGAGCAAGCCGGCAATGTGTTTCTTCATCATTTGACGAAGGCCAGGGACACTGGCACGCTGATGTTCTACCGCACGGTGGAGGAGGCGCTGCAAGGACCGGAAGAGAAGAGTTTGACCGACCGACTGTCTGCAGCTGCCAAAAAAAAAGCCGAGAACAGAATAGGCAAACAGGGTCAATCCACCCACTAGCGGGGTAATAAAGAAATAAAAGACCGAAAGGAGATTTTCCGAAATGAAAACATTTAAAATCGGAAGGACATCGGTCTCCGTCTTTATAGGCGATATTACGACATGGACGGGCGACATTATCGTCAATGCTGCAAATTCGGGACTGCTGGGTGGAAAAGGCGTGGACGGCGCAATTCATAGCGCCGGCGGGCCGGAGATCATGGAGCAGTGCATGGAAATTCGCAAGCAGCAAGGCGGCTGCCCGCCAGGCAATGCCGTGATTACCGGTGCAGGCTGGCTGCCTGCCCAGCATATCATTCATACGGTCGGCCCGATCTGGGAGGGCGGCGGACGGCGTGAGGAGCATACGCTGGCGGAATGCTACCGCAACAGTCTCCTGCTTGCAATCGAGGTGGGTGCCAGAAGCATCGCCTTTCCTAATATAAGCACGGGTATCTATGAGTATCCTAAGGCTCCGGCATGTGACGTTGCGTTAAAGGCGGTTACGGAGCTGCTTGAGGAGGATCTGCCGGATAACCGCCTGGATCGGATTGACTTCGTTTGTTTTTCTCCTGATAATGAAGAGCTTTATATCCATTGGCTTGAGCAGTACACACAGGAGAAGGAGGCGCAAGTATAAGAAAAACCTTATCGACGCACATTCTCAGAAGATAGACCGCGTTTATGGGAAGTTTTTCTTGCGATATCAGGAATGCCATGCTTCGAAGTTTAAACTTTCTGATATCTAAAGAAAAACCTTATCGACGCACATTCTCAGAAGATAGACCGCGTTTATGGGAAGTTTTTCTTGCGATATCAGGAATGCCATGCTTCGAAGTTTTAACTTTCTGATATCTAAAGAAAAACCTTATCGACGTACATTCTCAGAAGACAGACCGCGTTTATAGGAAGTTTTTCTTGCGATATCAGGAAGGCTCGTGCTACGAAGTTTTAACTTTCTGATATCTAAAGAAAAACCTTATCGACGCACATTCTCAGAAGACAGACCGCGATTCATTAATAAAAATCAGGGGCGCAGTTAGCGCCCCTGCCGTTTGTCAGCCGACTTTACATATGATAGGAACCGCTTGGCTCAAACAGTACCCATTCCAGCATCGTGATCATATCGTCGAGGCGGGTTTCCTGATTGAGAAGGGAGGCTCGCTCCGGACTGTTCTCCTCAAGAGCAGTCAAGCGAGTGTGCAGCTTTTTCTTCTGCATCGTAAGTTCATTGATCTTGGATTTGATTTGGTTCTCGGTTCGCATGAGTATAATCCTTTCGTTTGTATGAAATCCATCTGTTTACCCCATATTATAGCATTTGATTCAGCTTAAGACGAAGGAGCGGATTCACATGGAAAGTGAATATAATATGAAGAAAATGGCGGCGGAGCATGCCGCCAAGTATGTCCAGGATGGGATGAAGATTGGGCTGGGCACAGGCTCAACCGCTTATTACGCGATTCTCAAAATCGGCGAGATGGTCCGATCCGGACTCTCGATTCAGGCCGTGGCTACCTCTGAAGCTTCGGAGAAGCTGGCGATGGAACAAGGGATATCCTTGACGCCTATCCATCAGATCGATCGCTTGGATCTGACGATTGACGGGGCGGATGAGCTGGATGACCAGCTCCGTTTAATCAAGGGAGGGGGCGGAGCGCTTCTCCGCGAGAAGATCACGGCTTTTCACAGTGAACGACTCGTGATTGTAGCGGATGAAGCGAAAGCCGTAGCTCAACTCGGCGCTTTTCCACTGCCGGTTGAGATTGTCCCTTTTGCTTTTGAGTGGACGGTTCAGTCATTATCCCAGCTTGGTTGTTCTGTGGAGATCCGCCGTAAGCAAGATGAGGGGTTTTATGTTACGGATAACGGGAATTATATTGCTGATTGCCGGTTTCAGCATATTGCCCGTCCTGAGGAATTGAGCTCTCGGCTAGGTGCCATTCCTGGCGTGGTTGAACATGGGCTGTTTATCGGTATGGCCGACCAAGCGATCATCGGCTGCCAGGATGGAACGGTACGGATATTACATTCCGGGAGCATAGAAACAAAGAATACATTTGACAGTTGATCCGGCGTTCATTAACCTTAATTACATGATATCTTTCGGAGGGTGAAATATGTCGGATATTCAAGAACACGAGGATACCCCGTTACATTTGCTGGTTGTCCTTGCCAGAGCTTATAACGCAGTGATGACACATTCGCATCGCAGCATCAATAGTCACGGATTAAACTCCACCGAATTCGGTGTATTGGATGTGCTCTATCACAAAGGACCGCAGCCGCTGCAAAAAATTGGCGAAAAGGTGCTCATTTCCAGCGGTAACATTACATACGTGGTGGACAAGCTTCAAAAGAAAAACCTGCTGGTTCGCCGGGCTTCCGCTGAGGATCGCCGCGTCATTTATGCTGAGCTTACCGTAGAGGGAAAGGAATTCTTCGAAGCCATCTTTCCTCAGCATCAGGAATTGATGGTTAAGGTGCTTAGCGGCTTGTCGGAAGACGAGAGAGCCCAGGCGGCGATGCTGCTGCGTAAGCTTGGGATCAGTGCGGAGAAGATGTTATAGACCTATACAAGTTTTAGATTGGAGATATGTATGCTTAAAGATATAACGATGCAAGCGATGCAACCCGAAGTAAAGGAACTGATCAGCTACTCGGTATTTCCGGATCCGGAAGCCGTGGATCAGGCGGCTGCTGCTTATGAGACGGGCCCAAGCCGGTTGTTTGGATTTGAAGAGGACGGTCTTCTCTTAGGAGTCATCGGTTTCGATGTCGATCAGGACGAGCTTACCATTCGGCATCTTGCCGTTCTTCCGGAGAATCGGGGAAAGGGATATGGACGCGGATTGATTTTGGAGCTGCTCCTTGAGGTCCAGCCTAAGCCGGCCCGAGTTATTGCGGAAACGGACGAAGAAGCCGTAAACTTCTACCGCAGTATCGGCTTTGAGGTATACAGCCTGGGAGAAAAGTATCCGGGTGTTGAAAGATTCCGCTGCATTTACGAGGTGGAGGAATCCGAAGAATAGGCAATTCTTATCCAAAGCATGTTTGCCGTCTTCGAGTGGAATTAAAATTGCCATTCAAGACAATAGACCCGTTTCGCAATGGGGGCACTCCTCATATAATGTCGTAACGAGCGGGGCAGGGGGTGAACATGTTGGTGTACCATTATACCGCTGTCGGCGATTCCTTGACCTTCGGGTTAGGGGCGATGCCTGGCAGCGGTTTTGTTCCGTTATACCGTCGGATGGTGGAGGAGAAGCTTCGCCAGTTCGTGGCCCATGAGAATCTCGGGGTCAATGGATTAACCTCGGATGAGTTATACGATCGGGTCGTTCAGCTTCCTACGTATCGCTTTCACCTGCAGCAGGCTCAGATCATCACGATATCGATCGGAGGCAATGACTTGATACGTGCGGTAAAGTCCACGGGAGGCCGACCGAATCGGGAGGTGCTGGATGCTGCCTTGTATCGATGTCAGAATCATGTGGCTAATACCATTAGACATATCCGTAAAATAAAGACTCCGGTCAGCAAACCTTATTTTATTCGAGCTATCGGTCTGTATAATCCATACCCGGCCTGGACGGAGGCAACGGAATACGTGATTCGGTTCAATCGGCACTTGATGGGGCTAAGTGACGGCTATTTTCGAGTAGCTGATATTTACGCATCATTTTCAGGCCGAGAGAAAGAACTGATGTCGGTGGACGGTTTACACCCGAATGGCCGAGGGTACCGGGTGATCGCGGAACAATTAAACCGGCTTGGGTACAAGCCACTTGCATAACCAATCGAATGATTAAGAAAAAAAGGGTGTCCCCTGGTCTCTCGACCATGGGACGCCCTTTGGTTTATGTAATCCTTTTTAATTATAATAATTTCCTGAAAAAGCTTCGTACGGCCCATTTGCGTTCTTGCCGTTTTTTGTATTTCGGCAGTGACCGGTATACATCCATAGATTCCTGATAAGACTTCTTGGCATCCTCGGTCCTTCCCAGCGATTGATACATATATCCCAGCAAATAAAAGGCTTCGCTTGAAGAAGAGTGAATGGAATGGAACTGCTCCAAATAATGGAGCGCCTTCTCCCGATCCGAATCCCGAAATGCATCGGCAAGCCTAAGATAAGGCCGGCCGTATTTGACCCTCGGGTTGATCTCCAGGGCCCGGATAATATCCGACTCCCCTTGCGGGATGCTGCCGGTATGCAGGCGTGCGTTTCCGATATCGTCCCAGAACTCGGCGGAGTCCTCCAGGCTGGATTCAATGGATTCCAGGAGCTTCAAGGCTTCCCCATACTTACGTCGCTCCAGAAGCAATCTGGCAAGCTCGTGCCTTGATGAAACGTCGCTGGGGCTAACTGCAATCTGTCTGCGCAGTTTGGAAATATTACGTGCGCGCTTAATTGGCTTTGTCACGCTGGGAAATACCCCGACAAAGCGGCGGTCCAGCACATACACGATGAGAAGCAGCACCAGGATCGCCGTAATCGGATTACCGAAGATGTAGAACAGAAATCCAAAAATGATGAGTTTAAACAAAAGAGATCCCTCAATTTCTATGTGAAGTTATAACACAAATTATACCATAACATGGATTTATTTAGGTTGAAATACTATCGGTTCCATAGACCTTGAATACATGCGCATGTCGGAATAGGCCATAGGTATTGAAAGAAGGTCGATGATAGCCGATAAAGGTAGTAAAGAGGTGATAATCATGGCGAAAAAGGGACAAATATTCCATCATTACAGTTTCGAAACGAAGAAAAAGGCAGTCGCCATGCGGCTGGAGGGCATGACTAAGAAAGAAGTGGCATCGGCCTTACAAATATCTGATATCGGACGGCTGAAAGTGTGGATGCGCAAATACCGTGAGTTGGGCGAAGAAGGTTTGGTCGATCGCCGCAGGAGAATTGTATATTCAGATCCTGACACCGAGCGGGATGAAAAAGAACAACTTTCGCAGGTATAGACAATAAGTGATCGCATGGGGTGTGGTAAACGACCGTTACACCATGCCTCTTTCATATGGGAATCAAGGGTGATGCTCTATAGTCGTATCCGGGATTTTCGAATACATGGGCCAATTCATTAATCTTATCCCGAACAGGCGGCAGCCCAGTTCATTTGAGCGGAACCGACATAACATGTGGTATGTTCAAAAAAGGAGGGATTCATGTGAGCGGAGTAGGAGAAGGTTATGGCGGCTATGGATATGGCTCTTCTGTAGGTGCTATTTTGGTATTATTCATCTTGTTGGTGATCATTACTCGCGCATTTATCTAATCCATCTTTTGAGCGAACAAACCAATTGAATCAATAAGTAAATACCGATCACCTTGAGCAGTCACAACGACAGACCGTCCAAAAGAGGCATGGCCTTTTCTTAGGGCGGTCTTGTTCTTGATGAAGCGAGAGTCGGCGTGAATGATTTGTCATGAATCATCGTTTAACAGCATATGAGATAATCTCAAAAAAAACAGACCGCTCGAGAAGGAGTGGTCTGTTTTTGGGAGAACGAATATGGACCCGGGTCCATACTCTGTCCCGTGTGTTACTCATGCTACATCATAATCAATATAACCTTACCGTTTACGAAAGATACGATATCAAAATTCGAGTACCCCCAGGTTTCAATGGTTTTCCCGCCGCCGGTGGTAATGTCCTTGGCCGCCGGATTTCCCCATGACAGCTGCACCTGTTCTTTGGTCATCCCGAGGGAAACCTGGCCTGCTTTAATCTGTTTCCAGACCGATGCGGACCATTTGTATTTTTGGTAAGGGTCGTAATTTAATAGGGAAGATCGGTCCGCAAACAGCTGCATTACTTCCGAAGACCGCATAGGATAGCTTTTCACTGTTTTTCCAGAAGCCGTTTTGAAAATCACATTGAATTCGCCTTTGTCATCCGGCAAAATGTCGGTTACCGTCAATTTCGTGAAGCGTTCCAAGTCTTCGAAATCATTCACCCAATACGTTCGACCAATAAATTTAACCAAGCTGCCCTGCATCGCTTTTTTGATCAAGCCAGCCGTCTCATTGGAAACAACGGTCATGACTGCATCGCTCCCGAAGGAGATATTCGCTTGTTTCCACTTGGCTTCCCAGCCGATTTTCGCGCCCAGAACATCGGATAACACGGAAGCTGGAATTAGCAGTTCGCCTTTGTCGGTCATCGGAGCTGCCTTTAAGCGCAGCGGGCTGCCATTCAGCGTGGCCTGGTTGCTGCCTGCCGTGAGCAAGAGCACGGTCTCTCCAAACTTGGCCTCCACGGATCCGTTTTTGGCCGAATAGGTGCCGCCCAGTGCCTGGATGACGGATTTGGCCGGCACCATAATATTCCCGTTAACTTGTTTCGCATATTTCAAATTGTTGCGCAGGCTGGACGATACCGTTATCGATTTGGACAAACCGCCCGAGGTTACCGTAATCTGTGTCTTGCCAACGCCCGCAGACTTCAGTATTCCGTTCTTCTGTATGTTCATCAGATAAGGCTTCTCTATATCGATCAAGGCATCTTTAACCGGCACTTTGATCTTGGCCCCGTTCGTGTAAGTCTCCTGGATACTGACTTCAAGGGTATCCCCTACATAAGGCTTGGCATCGGATATCGAAACTGATAAGGCCTTAACGACAGGCACATCAACCGATTTGTTCTGCCCGTTCGTGTGATGTATCCAGCTTCCGTCAGAACGCTGAGCATAGAACCCCTCCGACAGATCCTCGGCATTTCCGTAAATTGAGGTTCTTACGATCCCGCTCAGTCCGGAGACCTGCTCCTTGAGCTTCCAGCGGTCTTTATACACTCCGGTTGTCCATACGGTTCCGTCTTGGAGCGTCACAATCAGAAGATCCGTCGGCTCATTGGATGCATAAACGATATGAGCTGCGTTCTGGGCGACGGTAACCGGGATGATGCGCCCGTTATCATCAAAGTTGGACGTTTCGTATACCACCACGTCACCGTTGTCACGCAATAGGGCAACACGCCCGCTGTGAACCGTCATGGATTTGACCCCGACCGGGTTTTCCACGATACCGAGCTTCTTGAATTGTCCCTTTTTGTAGTTATCCTCTAATAGCAGCTCCCCGTTTGAGGACAAGGCGGCAAATTCTTGATCCGCATTGGCGATAAGCAAAATGCCGCTGAGGTTTTTTGCTTTTTCCGAGCCGCCCCATACGGTGCCGTCCGACTTCAGCCAGTAGGAACCCGCTATCTGCTTCACTCCGCTTGTTCCCGGAACGACCTCGGGTCCCTTGCCGATATCCCATTCCACTAATCGCCCATCCTGCGTCATACCGATGCCTCCGTATTCATAACCGCTGATGGCTGCAACTTTACCCGGCGTCCGTATGGCATGTCGTCCGTCGATCAGGGACCACATGGAACCATCGCTCATCAGGTAGGTGTTCCTTCCCGCAATGTCGCTGATCTGGAGCCTGGACTCTTCGGCAGAAGCGATCCCGTGCGTCGCGCCTGCAAAACCAAGTCCCGCCAGCATGGTAAATAATACGAGAACATACAACGTTCTTCTCACTTACATGACCTCTCTTTACTATACAATTAGGAATATTTTTCAAACAGCTTAATTGATTCGACAAAATTTACGCTATTCCTGCAATTGTCGCGTGGTGCTATGGATAAAAAAGGGGACAAAAAAACGCCCTCCGATAGATATCTGGGGACGTTTTGTCGGTTAAGCTCGTGATTGTTTGTTGAATTGCCTTGACCTTAACGGTGTTTTAGTTGAGAGATTACGGTGGGGATCATTGGTGGCAGAAACTTGATTATGTAATATCAGTTCCTCTCAACAGCAATAAAGCCGCGTATAAATCATTCTTCACTGTTTCGATTATGGCGAATTTCCTGAACGTAAGAAAAGAGATTAAAGCGATCCAGGCATATTTCATTCTCGTTCGTTCTATTTCTGTATCTTCATGGCTAATGAAACGATTCATGAATCAGTTCCTCCCCTTGAAATGGGTGTCTTTGTCCCACTATTCGTGCGCCGGGTCGCGAGCAAATGTTCACAGTGTCAACCCTAGCGGAACAAATACACAATGCCGGCGACCGCAAGAAATACGAAACCGGCTAGTAAGAACCAGATGGATACTTTCTCCCTGGATGCGCGGTCTTCCTTGGAATCAGCATAGAAGTTGCCTCTTTGTTGGTATCCCGTAGTAAACATTCCGGATAGAAGCCCTGTGACCAAGAGGCAAGCCAATCCTGCATATAAAAACAAGTTCATCACTTGTTCCCCCCATCATGCCCTTTATTGTTAGAACGTTTGCTGAGAGGGAATGGTTATGCATTTTTACACAGGTAAGTGCATCGTCTGACTAGAAGCAGCAATTGATATGACAAAAAGCCGCTCATCTCGTTTAGCGGCTCAACATAAAAAAAAGAACTAAATCCCTGTAATAAACGTTGCCGTTACAGGGATTTAGTTCGGGAACCTCCGAAGAGATTCCCTCATGGGAGAGGAGAAACCGGACGAAGAGCTTATGGGGAAACGTAAGTCTTCTCCGCGGTTGTCTACGACATTCATTGATGTCGATATTTCAAGGATGCCCGGCTGTGGTAGAAATATACATGGCTTTGAAAAAAAATGGCGAGTCATTATGTTTCGTTTTTCATATATGGGATGATTGTGTTACGATAATCACTGTCAATGGCGTTGTCTTGGCAATTAATTTATAGATAATGAAACGGGTGAATGAAGCAGTGAGAGTAGTATCCGGAAGTGCAAAGGGCCGGCCGCTCAAAAGTGTGCCTGGTACAAGCACCCGTCCGACGACGGATAAAGTGAAAGAATCCATATTCAGTATGATCGGCCCTTACTTTGAGGGGGGCGCCCTGCTAGACCTGTTCGCAGGCACGGGAGGCCTTGGCATTGAGGCTTTAAGCCGGGGGATGGATCGTGCTGTTTTTATTGATGTTGAACCGAAGAGCATCAGTACGATCAGGGATAATTTGAAGGCGGCCAGACTTGAAGATAGCGCTGAGGTGTACCGCAACGATGCGGGACGAGCGCTTAAAGCGCTTGAAAAGCGCGGCTACAAGTTCGATCTGGTCTTTTTGGACCCGCCATACAGGTTTAAGAATGGTGACGAGCTGATGCTGGATATGGCAGAGCGAGGTTTGCTGCAGGATTCAGCTGTGGTGGTATTGGAATACGAATCAAGTTACAATTATCCTGAGAAGTTTGGTGATTTTTGTTGTTTCCGGACGGCGAAATACGGAGAAACCGCCATATCGATATATCGTTACGACACAGCGCAAGATCAAGCGTCAGAGCTTGATGAGGAGGAATTACAAGATGACAAATGAGAATACTAGTACATACCGAGTTGCCGTATATCCGGGAAGCTTTGATCCGGTCACCATGGGACATATGGATATCATTACACGCGCTTCCAAGCAGTTTGATCTGCTGATTGTGGCTGTGTTGAATAACTTAAGCAAGAACCCGCTGTTCACGATTGAAGAGCGCAAGGATCTCTTAAAACAGGAAACCGCACATCTTCCGAATGTGGAAATCGACAGCTTTCGTGATCTTTTGGCGAATTATATCCGTCAGAAAAATGCCCAGGTCATCGTACGGGGGATCCGCACGGTGACCGACTTTGAATATGAACTTCAGCTGGCATCCACCAATCACAAGCTGAATCCGGATGCCGAGACGATCTTCATGATGACGCACCCGAAATATTCGTTCCTTAGCTCAAGTCTTGTTAAGGAAATCGCTCATTTTAATGGAGACACCACGGATCTGGTTAGTCCCGAGGTCCATGCCGCGATGCGCCGTAAATTTAGCGGCGATAACGGTCAATAAGACGGGAACACAGCCAGAACGCCGCTATCAAAAGTAAGCAGATCGCGCCTTGAACCTGCAAGAATGAAGGCAATCCGCTCCAAAAGTTGAAGTGCTGATCCGTATTGGCGTGATCCAGCGGTTCCGTTCGGAAAGCCGGTACGATGCCTGCTGAAAGGGCGCTGACCGGCTTCCACATTGCCAGTGTAATCGCAAAGGCGAGCATGGAATGCAGGGCTCGCTTCATCATAAAGTAACGCCAAGAGAGACCGGTTTCCCGCATGAGCGACAGGCTTTGCAGCTGAGCGCTGATTCCGCTCCATGCAAGTGCGGCGGACAGTACAGCCAGCTGTAAAATTCCAGCTTGGAATGCCGAGGAGCTGATGGACTGGGCTGCCAGATGGGCCTCCAATATTCCGGATACAAGATAGGGTGGAAGCTGCGGCAGCAGGTGACCGGTCAATACTCTGGTCAGGACGGCGAAGAACAAGATAAAGCCGCCTGTCATCATTAAAGTTTGAACTGAACGGGTAACGGAATCGCCCAGTAATTTGCCAAAGCTCCGCCCATCCCGTTGATGGGCCTCCAGCGCCGCAGTCGCTGCCCTTTTAAGAAGGGGACGTTGGGCGTTTTCCCTTGCCCGTACTGTGTGTAGAGTTGAATTAAACCGTCGTGTGTCTTCTGAAGAAGTCGGTTTATGGAAGAGTCCGAATATCCAAGCGGCTAGCAGTCCAGAAATCCAATGAACGATCAGCAGCAGATACCCAGCCTCCGGTTTATGAAGGAGGCCGGTTCCGATGACAACGAGAATGGTCATTGGATTACAGAAATGGGATATAGCGGCGAGCCTTCCGGCATCCATGGCGCGAAGCTCGCCTTGTGTATACATTCGGGAGGCGGCCTGCGCTCCTGCCGGGAACCCGGCAGTCATTCCTGTTATAAGAACCCAGCCGCCAGCACCGGGAAGTTTGAATATTTTTTTCATCAAAGGGTCCAGCAGTACGCCAACTCCATGGGCCCAGCCATAGGCGATGAGTATTTCCACCAGTACGAGAAAAGGCAGCAAAGCGGGAAATACGATATTCCACCATAGCTTAAGTGCTTGCAGGGTGGCTTGGAAGGCAGGTTCGGGCGCGCTGACGACAGCCAGTACAAGCAGGAAAGCGGCGGCACCCAGCAGGATGGTGTTCCACAGCCCGTTTGATGACTTGACGGCGTTGTCTTTATTCATAAGGAATCTCCTTTCAGCGTAAACATGGCTAGTACAACTTTATGCAAAGGAGACAACCGTCAGACCAAACTTGGTGGAAGGCTGGATATATAAGGCGGAGGGAAGGGAACCACATGAAGAAGTCTGTAAAACCGAATGGCTTAAAAATTGCGCTGTATTTGTTAATGGTCGGGGTCATGCTGTACGTTGTCGTTTATATGCCGACCCCTTATCTCGTATACCAGCCGGGGAGTGCCGAGGAGGTTCGCCCCATGATCAATGTCGAGAAGGGCGATCCGGCGGAAGAGGGCACTTTTATGATGACAACCGTGTCGGCAAGCTACGCCAATATGGCGTTGTTGATGATGTCTGCGTTTAACCCGAATGCGGAGGTTGTGAAAAAAGCTGAGAAAATGGGCGATCAGAGCAAGGATGAGTATGCAGCCACACAAGTGTATTACATGAATTCTTCCCAGTCGTCTGCAATGGAAGCCGCCTATCAGGAAGCAGGAATTGACTACAGCATCGAGCCTGCTTATGTATTCGTGATGTCGATCTCCGAGAATTCTGTTAATGCCGAGCATTTCCGGCCTGGTGATAAATTGATCAAGATCGATGGGCAGCCGGCAGAAGATAATGAGAAAATTGCCAGCCTGTTAGGCGGGAAAAGCATTGGGGAAGTGGTATCCGTGGAGCTTGAACGCAAAGGGAAAACCGTAAAGGAACAGGTTCAGCTTGTGAGCATTAAGGATGAGAAGACAGGAGCGGAGCGTCCGGGATTAGGCGTCATGATTGCCACGATGCAAAGCGTGGAGCCGGCCGATCCCGATCACACCATTCATTTTGCGGATACCAATATCGGTGGGCCGTCAGCCGGACTGATCTTTACTCTTGAAATATATAACCAGCTCACCGATGGTGATTTAAGCAAAGGTTACCGGGTCGCCGGAACGGGTACCATTGATAAATCAGGCGCCGTTGGCCCCATTGGCGGCGTGAAGCACAAGATCGTGGCTGCTGATCGGAAGGAAGCCGATATCTTTTTTGTGCCGCAAAAAAATTATGATGAAGCCAAGAAGCGCGCGGACCGGATCAAAACGGACATGAAGCTGATCCCGGTCGAGGACCTGCAAGACGCAGTGGAGTATCTGGAGGAGCTGCCGCCTAAGGGGTGAGCGGCGGCAGCAGGTAATCGCCGTAGTAGTGGCGCATATCAGGCCTAGGTTGCCCGTTGGCATAAACGGCGGCTGCCATCAGGTCCCTCTCCAGCTGAGGATGCTCCAGCTTGGCCGGCTTGTGAATGACGGGGAGTGAGGCGCTGTGTTTCATTCGTTTCAGCAGAGAACGCCCAGTCTCGCTGAAGCCGAGGACCCGGATATATCCCGGACCTTTCGCCAGCTCTTCGCGATTCATCGATGCCTTGTCATGATTCAGCATGATGTGCAGCAGCATGCGCTGAAGCTTGGTTCGCGTATAGCGCTTGGTCTTCAACGCTTCCAGGAGGGCGTCAACCGTCGGCTGCTCCAGCTGAAATAGCGAGCGCTGAACACGGTGCTCCAAGCCTTCGGTCACTTCGAGAAGGCCTTCAAGCTGCGCGGGCGTATGCGTGAGCAGGGTTTGAAACAGCGGCTGGCGAAACTGCTCCCAATGGACGGGAGCTCGTCCGCTCTTGATTTCCCGCTCCATGATGCTGTGCGTGAATTCCGGCATATAGGGTCTGGCGGCTTCCAGTCCCTGTGAAAGTATGATGTTGCGGATGGCGGTTGCGCTGGCAATGGACGACGCTCCCGGCAAGGGATCATGGTACTGTGCGTTTTCCCTTGGTATGGTGTAGGGTGTAATGCGGCTTCCCAGGCGCTCTAGAGCGATTAGGTAGTGCAGGCCCAAGGAATTGTTCGGCTGCGTGAGCAGCTCTTGCAAATGGGCAATCGCCGGTTCGGACTCACCGAATAGGGCAGCAGCGGCAGCGCCGTAAGCGGATGGGAAGTTCATACCTTCCCGGAGGCGCTTTTCGATTTCGGATCGAAGCTCGCCGGATTCGTTGGCGAGCGAACGGGACAACGGCAGAATCTGCTCCAGCGTACCGCTTTCGGATCCGAAGGAAAGGCAATCCACTACGCCCGTAGCCTCCAGAATGGCAACCGCACCGTACGCGAACCATTCCGCAGGCTGCACGGCATAGGTTACCGGCAGCTCGAGACACAGGTCAACTCCCATGGCAAGGGCCATTTCCGCCCGTGCACGCTTGCTTGCGATGGCAGGCTCGCCGCGCTGGAGAAACGGACCGCTCATCACTGCAACGACGGCATCTGCCCCCGTGACTTCTTTGGATTTGCGATAATGCAATACATGACCGTTATGTAAGGGATTATATTCAACGACAATGCCAACCGTCTTCATTCGTTTCAACTCCTTGATTAGAATATAACATAATTACATGACGATCCTGCAACAATAAGCGCATCCCCCGGGAGAGTTGTAATTCTGGTAGTATGAAGAGAAATATCGGGTAACAATAAAGAGGTTGTTAGGGTTATCCTGTTGACAAAACTCTTTGGGAATCGGTATAATAATCTTTGTTTGTTTGGAGTGATGGATATGCTAATTCAATTTCGTAAATTGACAACCAGCGATCAACCGTTACAGTTCCATCAAACCGTGGATGTAAGCAATGCCGTTAAGGACCGCAAGGATATCATTGCTGTTCAGCCATTAGACGTGGATTTGACAGCAATCCCATCGGTTTCTGGTACGGTGGATGTTCGTGGACGATTGCAAGGCGAGCTGGAGATGAATTGCTCCCGCTGCCTGAAGCCGATCAGCGAACATGTGCTCATCCCTTTTCATGAAGTATTCCAGCCGGTGGAAGATCCTGAATCCATTCAGGATGAGAATGATGACACTACATACGTGCAAGGTGAGAGTGTGGATCTCACTCCCTATGTAGAAGAAGCATTTTTGCTCCACCTGCCGCTAGCTCCGGTATGTAAAGCCGACTGCAAGGGACTCTGCCCGAATTGCGGCAAGGACCTGAATGAAGGCACGTGCGACTGCGATACGGAAGTGATCGATCCTAGGCTAGCCGGTCTGAAGGACTTCTTTAAATGATGATGGATATGGCACCCGTTCAGCGGGTTGAACTGATAAGGAGGTGGGAACATGGCAGTACCTCAACGTAGAACGTCCAAAACACGTCGTGACAAGCGTCGTACTCATTTTAAGCTGGCTGTGCCAGGCATGGTGAAATGCGAGCAATGTGGAGAATTGAAGCTTGCTCATCGCGTATGTAAAGTATGCGGAACGTATAAGGCAAGAGAGATCATCAAACAATAGTTTTTAAATAAGTAGTACTTCATCTTTGGTGAGGTGCTATTTTTTTTGTCTGAAGCCCCCCTTTCTTTTTGACGTGACATGATTTATACTTAACATTAGTACCAGGTTCTAATATTTGCGACTAATTTACATATATATGTTTGAAGAATGGCGGCTTTCATAGCGGCAGAAGGAGTTGTTTCGTCATCGATCGTTTATCCAAGAAAGACCGTCACCAGCGGCTGATTCAGCTGATCGACGAGAATCCCTTTGTTACAGACCGCGAGTTGACTCGCCAGCTTAAAGTGAGCATTCAGACGATACGCCTTGACCGTATGGAACTTGGCATCCCGGAGCTTCGTGAGCGAATGAAGCAGATGGCGGAGCATTCCTATGACCAGGTTCGTTCCTTGTCGCTCGAAGAGGTAATCGGGGATGTCGTTGACTTGCAGTTGGACAAGAGCGGGATATCGATATTTGAAATCCGTGAGGAACATGTATTCAGCAAAACGCGGATTGCCCGTGGGCATTATGTGTTCGCTCAAGCCAATTCACTTGCCATCGCCGTAATCAATGAAGAAATCGCATTGACGTCTTCAGCGGATATACGGTTTTTGAGACAGGTTCGTCTCGGCGAGAAATGCATTGCCAAAGCCTACGTTAGGTCCATTGCCGGCCAGAAGGGGAAGGCCAAGGTGGAAGTGTTTACTTATGTCGCTGATGAAATGGTGTTTCAGGGGAATTTCGTAATCTACCGATCTGCAGGAGAATGACATAAGTAAAGGAGGAAGTTTGGCATGAGAATTGCGATTGATGCAATGGGCGGCGACAATGCCCCCCAGAGTAACGTCGAGGGCGCTCTCATTGCGGCACGGGAATGGAGCGATACCGAGATCATTCTCGTTGGGGATGAAGCGCAGATTGGAGCGCTGCTGAAGGACAAGCCGTCCAATCTGAAGGTGGTTCATGCAAGTGAAGTCATTGAAGCGGAGGATGAGCCGGTTAAGGCGGTCCGCCGGAAGAAGGATGCTTCGATGGTTGTGGCGGGACGGATGATTCGCGAAGGTGAAGCCGATGCCATGATCTCGGCTGGCAATACAGGAGCCCTCATGACGACCGGGTTGCTGGTCGTTGGCAGGATGAAGGGGATTGAGCGTCCTGCGCTTGCGCCTATGATTCCTACGCTCGACGGCAAGGGGATGCTCGCCCTGGATCTCGGAGCGAACATGGATTCGAAGCCTGAGCATCTGCAGCAGTACGCACTAATGGGCAGCCTGTATCGCGAGAAGGTGCACGGAATCACCAAACCGCGGGTCGGGCTGTTAAATGTCGGTACCGAGCCGGGCAAGGGAAATGAATTGACGAAGCATGCTTATCCGTTACTGGAGCAGCTGCCTATCCATTTTGTTGGCAACGTCGAGTCCCGCGATGTCATGAACGGGGTTTGTGATGTGCTCGTATGTGACGGGTTCTCGGGCAATATTTTGTTGAAATCGATTGAAGGAACGGCTGGTGCGCTCTTTTCGCTGTTGAAGGAGCAGTTCAGCAAGTCGCTTAAGACCAAGATGGCCGCCGCCTTGATGATGCCGGAGCTTCGCAGCCTGAAATCAACACTTGATTATAAGGAGCATGGCGGAGCACCTTTGCTTGGTCTGAGCGGTCTGGTCGTTAAGAGCCATGGTTCGTCGGATGCGAACGCCATCAAGAATGGGGTTCGCCAAGCGCGGACGGCGCTGCAGAACCGATTGGTAGAAAGTATTTCGAATGAAATCAGCGGGAAGTGAGTGAGGAAATGAACAATTTGCGTCCGGTCGGTATTATTGGCACAGGGAAATACGTACCTGAGAAAATATTGTCAAATCATGATTTAGAGAAAATGGTAGATACAAGCGATGAATGGATTGTCTCGATGACGGGAATCCGGGAACGACATATTGCCGCTCCGAATGAAGCGACGTCGGATTTAGCTTATCATGCTGCTGTGAACGCGTTGAAATCCGCCGGAATGAACGCCGAGGATCTGGAATTGATTATTGTGGCGACTATTACGCCGGATATGTTCTTTCCCTCCACCGCATGTTTGCTCCAGGATCGGCTTGGTGCCAAAAAAGCGGCGGCATTTGACCTGTCGGCTGCTTGCTCGGGATTTGTATACGGCCTGGCAACAGCTACAAATTTCGTGAAGACGGGCATGTACAACAACGCATTGGTGATCGGGGTAGACTGCCTGTCCCGCATTACGGACTACACCGACCGCAATACCTGCGTCCTGTTCGGTGACGGTGCCGGCGCGGCGATTGTCGGTGAAGTGCCGGAAGGCCGCGGGTTCCAGGCCTTTGATCTGGGTGCTGAAGGTGCGGGCGGAGCACATCTGTACGTTGAGGCAGGCGGTTCGAGATTGCCGGCTTCCGCCGAAACGATTAATACGAATAAACACTTTATTTATATGAACGGCCGCGAAGTGTTCAAATTTGCGGTACGGGTGATGGGATCTGCCACGGAAGCCGTATTGTCCAAAGCAGGCATCGACAAAAAGGATATCGACTTATTCATTCCTCATCAAGCCAACATCCGGATCATTAAGTCTGCCATGGAACGCTTGGAGCTTCCGGAAGAGAAGGTCGTAATCAATGTTGATAAATACGCCAACACCTCAGCCGCTTCCGTGCCGCTGGCTCTTGTCGAAGCACAGGAATCCGGTCGCCTGAAAGAAGGAGACAAGGTGTTGATGGTTGGTTTTGGCGGAGGATTAACATGGGGATCCTCCGTGCTCATCTGGTAACAGAATAGTATTTAGACCTAGTGAAATAAAAGAAGGGAGCTAACGATTTTGGGTAAAACAGCATTTATATTTCCAGGTCAGGGCGCTCAGTCCGTCGGAATGGGAAAGGATGCCTACGATGCGGTTCCTGCCGCAAGGGATCTGTTTCTTACCGCGGATGAACAGCTTGGATTTCCGCTCAGCTCCATTATTTTTAATGGTCCTGATGAAGATTTGAAACAAACGGTAAATACGCAGCCAGCTCTCCTCGCAACCAGCATGGCTTATCTGGAAGCCATTCGCGGCAAGGGGATCGAACCGGATTACGTTGCGGGACATTCCCTTGGCGAATACAGCGCACTTGTATGTGCAGGTGTGCTTACGTTCGAAGAAGCTGTATCGATCGTTAGAGCCCGCGGAGAATACATGGAGGCAGCCGTACCGGGAGGTCAAGGCGCCATGGCAGCCGTGCTTGGTGCAGACCGTGAGGCTTTGTCCGAGCTGTGCAAGAGCATTACGGCAGAGGGACATGTTGTAGAACTTGCGAACATGAACTGTCCGGGACAAATCGTCATCTCGGGTTCCGCACAGGGCGTCGCAGCTGCTGCAGAAAGAGTCAAGGAAGCAGGCGGCAAGCGGGCTATCCCTCTGGAGGTAAGCGGACCCTTCCATTCGACCTTGATGAAGGAGGCGGCTAACCGACTGGCTGATAAACTGGAGCAGGCTGCGTTTAATACCCTATCCGTTCCGGTAGTTGCCAATGTGACGGCGCGTCCGGTGGAAGATGCCGCTGCCATCCGCGGTTTGTTGGTGGAACAGGTTTACTCCCCCGTGCTATGGCATGACAGCGTGGAATGGATGATCGCTCAAGGAGTGGACACTTTCGTCGAGATTGGTCCGGGCAGTGTTCTTAGCGGTTTGATCAAGAAGATTGACAAATCCGTCAAAGTCATTAATGTAAATAGTCTGGACAGCGTCAGCAGTTTGGAGACGGTCGTATAAATAACGATGGATAAAAACCAGATCACTTTCGGAAAGGAGGAATAGGTATGAGTGAAGCTCTAAAAGGACAGACTGCGCTTGTTACGGGTGCTTCCCGCGGCATTGGCCGGAGCATTGCTCTCGGACTTGCTGATCTGGGCGCTAACGTTGCTGTCAATTATGCAGGCAGCGAAGCGGCTGCAGCCGAGGTTGTGGAAGCGATTCGCGCAAAAGGCGTATCGGCCATCGCGGTTAAATCCAACGTTGGACGGACCGAAGAAGCCGATGCCATGGTAAAGCAGGTGTTGGAGACTTTTGGTCGAATTGATATCCTGGTGAATAATGCAGGGATCACTAGAGACAATCTAATCATGCGGATGAAGGAAGAGGAGTTCGATCAGGTAATCGAAACGAATCTGAAAGGGGTATTCAATTGCCTTAAGGCGGTGACGCGTCCTATGATGAAACAACGTTATGGGCGCATTATCAATATATCCTCCGTTGTCGGAGCGCTTGGCAATCCGGGGCAGGCCAACTATGTTGCGGCCAAAGCCGGAGTCATCGGTCTGACCAAATCAGCCGCTCGGGAGCTCGCTTCCCGTGGAATTACGGTGAACGCCGTGGCACCTGGTTTTATCGATACCGATATGACCCGGGAACTTCCTGAGGACATGCGGGAAGGCCTGCTTGGCGGAATTCCGCTCGCCCGTCTGGGGCAGCCGGAGGAGATTGCCGGCGTGGTTGCTTTTCTAGCATCTTCCAGTGCATCCTATATGACTGGACAAGTGCTGCATGTGGATGGCGGTATGTATATGTAGGTGCCGCCAATGTTCCGGCGCTGGCCGCTGGGCATTAAATCGTTTTCAAATGCCTTCTATGGCAATTTGAAGTCATATCTCGTATAATTACCAAGAGGAGGTGAGCCGGATGTCCGATGTATTGGAACGCGTGAAACGCATCGTTATCGACCGCCTGGGTGTTGACGAAGCCGACGTAACATTAGAAGCATCTTTCAAAGACGACCTTGGAGCTGATTCTCTCGATGTAGTTGAATTGGTGATGGAGTTGGAAGATGAGTTTGATATGGAGATCTCTGATGAAGATGCGGAGAAAATTACGACCGTAGGTGAAGTTGTAAACTACATACAATCTCATACCTAAGTCATTACAGTTAAGTCCCGTTCTTTAGCAAGACGGGACTTCTCCACATTCAATCGAAGCTTTTTTAGCACAAACAAGTGATAGATTATTACTGCCTTCGTTCTCATGAGTCTGCATATACGGCTTCATAGATGGACGGGCAGTCCATATAGAGGTGAAACTGTTTGAAACATAGAGTCGTTGTAACAGGAATGGGTGTCATGACCTCGATTGGTCAAGACCTGGATACATTCTGGAACAGTTTGATGGAAGGCAAGTCTGGCGTATCCCGCATCGAAGCGTTTGATGTGAGTGATTACACAACACAGATCGCAGCATCCATGAAGGATTTTAATCCGGAGGATTACATGGATCGCAAAGAAGCCCGCAGGATGGACCGTTTTGTACAGCTTGCGGTTGCAGCCGGTTCGAAGGCGCTGGAGGACAGTGGCCTTGAAATTGGCGTGAATGCCGATGCCGAAAAAGGCCCGAAACGTGTAAGCCCCTTCTTTATTCCAATGATGATCGCTAACATGGCTTCAGGCCAGATGTCGATCAATCTGGGAGCCAAGGGTCCGAACACCACACAGGTTACGGCTTGTGCTACCGGAACGCATTCGATCGGCGATTCATACCGTCTGATACAGCGCGGTGATGCCGATGTCATGATCTGCGGCGGGGCGGAGGCAACCATTCGTCCAACAGGGATGGCTGGTTTCTGCGCTATGCGTGCAATGTCAACCCGCAATGACGAACCGGAAAAAGCCAGTCGGCCATTCGATACCGGCCGCGACGGTTTTGTTATGGGTGAAGGCGCGGGCGTGCTCGTGATCGAATCCCTGGAGCATGCGTTGAAACGTGGTGCCAAAATTTATGCCGAGGTGGTTGGCTATGGCCTTAGTGCCGATGCCCATCATATTACCGAGCCGGATCCGGATGGAGCAGCTCGCTGCATGAAGATGGCGATCCGTGACGCAGGCATTGCGCCGGAGGATGTGGATTACATTAATGCTCACGGGACTTCAACGCCAGTGGGAGACCGCTCGGAAACCAAGGCCGTTAAGATGGCTCTCGGTGACCATGCCTATAAAGTAGCCGTTAGTTCAACCAAGTCGATGACGGGGCATTTGCTTGGGGCTGCCGGCGGCGTTGAAGCGGTTATCTGCGGACTGAGCTTGAAGAACCAAACCATTGCACCAACGATTAACCTGGAGGATCAAGATCCGGAATGCGATCTTGACTACGTACCGAATCACCCGCGTAAAGCCGATTTGGATATCGTCATGTCCAATTCGTTCGGATTTGGCGGGCATAATGCCACGATTATCCTGAAAAAATACGCCGAGTAAGGGGACAGTGTGTTGAGTGGAGATCTGAAGCAGTTACAGCATAAACTTCAAATCCAGTTTCGCAATGCAATGCTGCTGAAGCAGGCCTTTACCCACGCATCTTATGTAAACGAACATCGCTTCAGTCAGAGCCAGGACAACGAGCGTCTTGAATTTCTAGGGGATGCTGTTCTGGAGCTGACGGTGAGCGAATTCTTATACAACCTTTTTCCGGACCGTCCGGAAGGCGAGTTAACCAAGCTGCGGGCCGCTATCGTATGTGAGCCCTCCCTGGTGCAATTCGCTGTAGGTCTGGACTTTGGTCGTTACGTTCTGCTAGGCAAAGGAGAGGAAATGACGGGCGGTCGAACCCGCCCGGCTCTTCTGGCAGACGTATTTGAGTCATTTGTGGGGGCGCTTTATCTGGATCAGGGATTGGAAGCGGTTCGCCGGTTTTTAAGCGACCATGTCTTTCCCACGGTGACCGTCAACGGTCGTCCGCAGATGAGCGATTATAAGACTGAGCTTCAGGAACTGACCCAGCATCACGGCATGGGCGCACTGGAATATCGTATCGTAGAAGAGCGAGGACCGGCACATGAGCGGGAGTTTGTCTCGGAGGTATACATGGGAAGCGAATGTCTTGGACGCGGAAGCGGCAGATCCAAGAAAGAAGCCGAGCAGCAGGCAGCGGCAGTAGCCTTAAAGCAGCTGAAACGTGCGGATGCCTAAAGCTTCGCTGATGTGATGACAAACAAAGAGCAAAGAGCAGTCAAGCGGATAACCGGACCCGGATAGGATGACTGTTTTTTGCTCTTTTCGTTGTCTGTCTTTTGATCAAGGGACAGCTGCTTATAACGTTGATGGACCTCGTCCAAAGACGGCGGTGAAGCCGATTCTACTTATGGTACAATAGCAGGAGAGGTGATAGTTCGAATATGTTTTTGAAACGGATCGAGTTAGCAGGATTTAAATCGTTTGCCGACAAGACGGAGATGGAATTTGTCCGGGGAATTACAGCCGTTGTAGGTCCGAATGGCAGCGGCAAGAGCAACATTTCCGATGGGATCCGCTGGGTGCTTGGCGAGCAGAGCGCCAAATCGCTTCGCGGCGGCAAGATGGAGGACATTATCTTTGCCGGAAGCGATGCGCGTAAAGCGGTTAATTATGGAGAGGTCTCCCTTACTCTGGATAATGAGGATCATGTACTACCGCTGGATTTTAATGAGGTAACCGTAACTAGGAGGGTGCACCGCAGCGGGGACAGCGAGTATTTCATTAATAGACAATCATGCCGACTCAAGGATATTACGGAGCTGTTCATGGACACCGGAATTGGTAAAGAAGCCTATTCCATCATTGGACAAGGTCGTATCGAGGAAATATTGAGCACACGTTCAGAAGATCGCCGGGGGATTTTTGAGGAAGCATCCGGGATCGTTAAATATAAATCCCGTAAAAAAGAGTCTGTGCGCAAGCTGGATGAAACAGAACAAAACCTGCTTCGTATCCACGACTTGGTCACGGAGCTTGAGGATCAGATCGGACCACTCAAAGAGCAGTCCGAGAAGGCCATTCGCTACAAGGAGCTTCGGGAGAAGCTGAAGCACAAGGAAATCTCGCTGTATGTGTATCAGATCGAACAGATACATACCTCATGGAGCGAGGCCAATGCCAAGCTTGAACAGCTGAAGGAAGAGCAGCTCGCGCTGTCCACCGTTGTATCCGCGCATGATGCCAAGCTGGAGAGTGACAGATCAGCGCTGCGCCAGCTGGAGCAGGAAGTTGAGGATCTGCAGAGCCAGCTGCTTCAATTCAGTGAACTGTTCGAGAAGAGCGAAGGCTATGGCGAGGTGCTCAAGGAACGCCGCCGCAACTTGGAACGTACGCGCGAGCAACTGGAAGAAAGTTTGCAGTCAGGCGATCAACGTCTAGGAGCGCGCGTAGGCGAGCTTGCGAGCATGAAGAGCAAGCTGCAGGAGCTACAGCAGGAATTAACCCAAGTGCGGGACCAGCTGTCAGCGGAAGAAGCGAAGCTGGTGGGCGTAACCGGCGGAATCAGCCAACAGCAGGAAGAGAGCTTGAAGGGGAATTTGCTGGAGCTTATGAACCAAATGGCTCAAGCCCGGAATGAAATCCGTTACGCCGACCAGCAGCAGGAAGCGCTGGATCGGCGGATGAATCGGGCGCAAGAGGAGTCGGGTAAATGGGAAGCCCTGAAAGAGGATCTGCTCCGCCGCAAAGATAGCATCGATCGAAGTATTGAACGCTTCGGTAAAGAGATTGCAGACCTCCGAAGCGGTTATATCAGCGAGAGTGAGCGATATCAATCCCTGCAGAAATTGCAGGAAGAGACGCAGGGAGCGCTTCGGAAATGGGAGCAGAAGCGGGAGGCGCAAATTTCCCGCCGTGATACCATGAAAGAGCTTCAGGACGATTTTGACGGATTTATGCTGGGGGTTAAGGAAGTACTGAAGGCTTCCCGCAAATCCGTGCTCCACGGGGTCCATGGTGCGGTGGCCGAGCTGATTCGTGTACCGGAAAAGCTGGAGCTTGCGATGGAGACAGCCCTTGGCGCATCGGTTCAGCATATCGTCATGGAGAACGAATCCGTATCCAGGCAGGCGATTGCCTTCCTGAAGCAGCGCCAGTTAGGACGGGCAACCTTCCTGCCTTTGGACGTCATTCGTCCACGGAATGTATCCGCTTCGGATCGGCACTTGGCAGAAGGGGAAGCCGGGTTTGTAGGCTTTGGCTCCGAGCTGGTGAAGTATGATTCAAGATACAGCAACATCGTCGGCAGCCTTCTGGGCAATGTCGTGATTGCCGAGACCTTGGAGCAAGCAAACAAGATTGCTGCAAGATTCTCCTATCGCTTCCGTGTCGTCACACTCGAGGGCGACGTGGTCAATGCAGGCGGATCCATGACAGGCGGCAGTCAGCACAAGAAAACGAACAGCCTGCTGGGACGCAAGCGTCAGCTGGAGCAGCTGGATCAGGAAATCACGGAGACCGAGAAGCAGCTGGAGAAGCTGCAGCAGGGCATTGAAGGCGTCCGGAATCAAATGATCGAATCTCAGGATAAGCTGGACGAGCTTCGTAAAGCCGGAGACGACAAGCGAATCGAGGAACAGCAGGCTGCAGGGGACCGCAAGCAGCTTGAGCATGAGCTGCGCCACGTCCTCGAACAAGCCGAGCTGGCAGGCGAGGAGAAGAGCAGTCAAGAGAAGGAAGCCAAAGAGATTCAGGCAAGCCGTGAACGCGCGCAGAAGCTGTTGTCCGAGCTGGAGGAGGAAGAGAAATCAACCCACCTGGCGATCCAAGCTGCAGAATTTGCCCGTAAAGCTAATGAGTCGGCGAAGGAAGAGCTTCAGAGTCAGCTGACAAACCTCAAGGTTCGCGAAGGAAAGCTGGATCAGGAAACCTTCTCGCTGGAGGAGCAGCTCAAGCGCCTTCAGTCGGATGTCGACAACCACGAGAAGGAGCAGAAACAAAACCGCACGATGCTGGCCTCCGTTCAAGCCGACCTGAATCAGAACGAAAGCGAAAGCGTAAAGCAGATCGAGGATCTGAACCAGTACAAGCTGAAGAAGGAAGAGGCTACGCAGCAGCTGGAATTCAAGCGGGCTGCACGCACTGCGCTTAGCCGGAAGCTGGAGCTGGAAGAGAGCGAAACCAAGGAACAGCGCACGCAGCTGCGGGCCGTGGATGATCAGCTTCGCCAGACCGAGATTGGGGTAAACCGGCTCGATGTTGAGCTTGAGAATATATTGAAGAAATTAAGCGAGGACTACGAGCTGAGTTATGAGCTTGCCAAGCAGCGGTATCCGATTCCGGAAGACATCACTGCCGCTCAGAACGAAGTGCGTGACTTGAAGAGGTCGATAACTTCCCTGGGAGATGTCAATCTTGGGGCCATCGAAGAGTATCAGCGCGTTAATGAGAGATACCTGTTCTTAAGTGAGCAAAAGGCGGATCTGGTTGAAGCGAAGACAACCCTGTACCAGGTCATTAAGGAAATGGACGATGAAATGTCCAAGCGTTTCAAGCTGACGTTTGATGCGATCCGGCGCGAGTTCGGCACGGTATTTACGAAGTTGTTCGGAGGTGGACGTGCCGACCTGGTCCTGATCGATCCGGACCGATTGCTTGAGACGGGGATCGATATCGTTGCGCAGCCTCCTGGCAAGAAGCTGCAAAATCTGCAGCTTCTCTCCGGTGGTGAGCGTGCATTAACCGCTATGGCGCTGTTGTTTGCCATTTTGCAGGTGAAGCCGGTTCCGTTCTGCGTACTGGATGAGGTCGAAGCTGCGCTTGATGAAGCGAATGTGGTGCGGTTTGCCCAGTATCTGCGGGAGTTCTCTGAGCAAACGCAGTTTATCGTGGTCACCCACCGCAAAGGAACGATGGAAGAGGCTGACGTGCTGTACGGCGTCACGATGGAAGAAGGCGGCGTGTCGAAGCTGGTGTCCGTCAAGCTTGAGAATGAGGAAGCGGAGATTGCCTAATTTAACATAACGACATGGAGGGTACGTATGAGCTTTTTTAAGAAGTTAAAAGAGAGCATTTCCAGCAAAACGGAAAACGTAACAAAACAGTTCCGGGACGGACTCGAGAAAACTCGGAAGGGATTTATCGAGAAAGTGTCGGACCTGGTCATTCGCCGGAAAAAGATCGATGAAGAATTTTACGAGGAGTTGGAAGAGATTCTGATTGGCGCTGACGTCGGCGTCAATACGGTGATGGATCTGATGGACGATCTTCGTGCCGAAGTGAAGAAACGGCGGATCGAGGACGCTGCCGATCTGCAGCCGGTCTTGTCCGAGAAGCTGATGGGACTCCTTCGTGATGACAGCAGCAATGAGCTGAGGGAGAATCCGGATGGAATTACGGTCATTCTGTTTGTAGGCGTTAACGGAGTCGGCAAAACCACCACGATTGGTAAGCTGGCACATCGTTACAAGCAGGAGGGCAAGAAGGTTTTGCTCGCCGCTGGCGACACATTCCGTGCAGGTGCGATTGAACAGCTGGAGGTATGGGGAGAACGGGTTGGCGTTGAAGTCATTAAACAGCAGCCCGGCTCAGACCCGGCAGCTGTTATGTTCGATGCGGTTCAAGCAGCCAAGCAGCGGCAAGCGGATGTTCTGCTCTGCGACACGGCGGGACGTCTTCAGAACAAAACGAATCTGATGGAAGAGTTGAATAAAATCTTCCGCGTTATTCAACGCGAAATCCCGAGCGCTCCGCATGAGGTGCTGATGGTCCTTGATGCGACGACAGGACAGAATGCGCTAAGCCAGGCGAAGCTGTTCGGAGAGAAGAGTGGTGTGACCGGCCTCGTATTAACCAAGCTGGATGGTACGGCTAAGGGTGGCATCGTTATCGCGATTCGGCAGGAGTTGAATCTTCCGGTGAAGCTGGTAGGCTTGGGAGAGAAAATGGGCGATCTCCAGACCTTTGACTCGGAGCAGTTCGTTCATGCCCTCTTTGCGGGTTTGATTAAAGAAGAAGAGAATGCCGCAGAACAACAAGGCTAGGCACTTGTCTAGTCGCTATGTATACAAAAGGACCGAAAGTATAACTTTCGGTCCTTTTCCATGTTCGGTTCAATCTACGGGCACATGCATTTTTATGAAGAGACGATTCGAACGAACTCAATCGAACGAAGCGGGATGATGGCAGTATCTGTAGGAGGACCATAGATGATGGGTGGTACTTTTAAGGTGATGGTTCCCTCGCCCACTTCGGTCAGCGTGCCGATGATCACATCTCCCGACACCGTTACTTCGGTTTCCGAGCCGATAAATCCTTGCAGCCAATCCACGTAGCGCATATCGGTTAACCTCCTTGCCGTAATGAAAGTTTGAAGCTGACATTCCGTATCATCTGAAGGTATTACTGAACGGAAGTAATATTGGCAAATGGAATCAGCACAAGGTCACCCGATGCTTCACGGAGCTGAACACCATCTTCAGCAGTAGCCAGAACGACTCCTTCCAGCGTAACAAACGTTGTGCTGACCCGTACTTGTTGGCCGGTACGGACTTCGAAAAATTGAATCAGCTCCGGATTAATCGTTAAACCCGTGAGAACCTGACTCTCCAGTGACTCTACCCGTTCGGTTAGTTGACTGGTTTCCTGGCTTAGAAGTTCGACCTGCCGTGTTAACATTTTGACTCTGCCGGCAAGTCTTCTGCAGAACAGGAAGCAACACATAGTCATTCTCCTTTCTGTATTACCAACGGTTGTGCTCCTCGATATGGTTCTTTAAATCCAGAAGTGAAGCGGTGCTTTCTTCCTCCGCTGCGCGGATCATGGGCATAACTCGCTGCACATGACCAGGGCCGTATTTAAGGAAGGTTTCGGTTTTATCGACCAGCACATCAAGCGGCTGACGATAATCCGTAAAGTACTGACCGAGACGAAAAGAGCTCAGCAGGCTATGCACTTTGCTCATGGTGCTAAGCGCCAGCACAGGCTTGCCGCCGCGTAAAGCGGCTAGCGTCGGGTGAAGCTTGAATGATATCAGATAGTCCACGGATTGTATGAAGCTGTAGGTGAGCTCGATATCCATGAGAAACGGCAGTGTTTCAATGGAAGCGCCGGGGGTTAGCTCCCTTACCTTCTGCTGCAATTGCAGACATGTGTTGTAATCGGAGTACGCGTTGCCCGGATGATGAATAACAGGAATAAGGACGGTATGATAACCTTTGGCGATAAGATGCCCCAGCAGTTTGGTCATGTTCTCCATCGGGAACGATTCATAGGAAAACACAACAACGCCAACGGTGGGGCGCTTAGAGAATCGTTTCACCGGGATATCGGGTTGACGGTAGCCGAATACCATATCAGGGGCGGTTTCAACATTTCGGTGGAAGCCTGCCCGCCTGGCGATGGCCGACGATCGCTCATCCCGGAACACTGCGCGGTTTGCCTTGGAGATCATCTCCCGGTAGGCGGATACCTGCTCCTCAGGCCAGGTGTGTTCCGGGTAGGCGTCCACGATGCCGACACCGTAGACCCAGGTAGGCTGTCCTTTGAGCTGCGGAGGGAAGTAATACGAATTGAATGAGTAGGGTGTAATTAAATCGCCACCACCGATGATGAAGGCATCCGTCTGGCGGGGATCCAATCGGGAATTCCATGGATAGACGTGATGATCGTGGAATACCTGGCGAAGGGTGTGAAGAAATAAATCATCACCGAAGTTTCCCATTCCATAGTACCCGGAAGCGGCAATATGCATTTACGTATCACCTCCTTTTCAAGCGTTGTCTAGCTCTTGCCTGTTTGCTGACACCAGGCTTCGAAGAGACTGCGGTTACGTTGGCTGGTGCTGCTGCCATAAAGGACGCGATGATACAAGACGGCATCGACCTGAACCGGTGAGCTGTGCTTAAGAAGCCTGGCGGTGACATCGATATCTTCGAAGATACGCCCGAGACGATCCTCCCGATTCCACCAGCCCCCAATGGCGATTAGGGATGACTTGCGATACATTCGAGGGACAAGCGGGTGCCCATGTTGAGTCGTTCGATTTACGGAAGCAGACCAAGACGAATAAAGATGGCCCGAATCAACATTTTTTCTCCATAGAGGACCGAACTGCCGGGTTCGTTCCCAGCATCCATACCGCCCCGTGGCCATTCTGCCGTCCGGATTCTGGTCAAGCGCGTCGGACAGGAGTTCGATCGCATCCGGTGCCAGCCAGTCATCCCCATCCAATTCCAGAATATATCGCCCCTTTGCTTCAAAGAGCAGCCGATTCATCATGATCGCCTTTCCGCGGTTACGCGATTGGGACAGGACCCGAATTCTGCTGTCAAGATAAGCACAGGCTTCCTCGAGACTGTCGTCCTCCGAGCCGTCATCGCCTATTAGCAGCTCCCAATTATCGCTTGATTGAGCCAATACGGAACGGATGCTCCAGCCTAAAGAGTCCTTCATATTATGAATGCTCATCAGAATGGAGACGACAGGTTGCGAAGGAATTTCAGGGGATAAAGCCCCTTTCGAGCCGGCGGTATTCTCTCGTATCCTTGTTGCCGACAGAATAGGGAGAATATACTCCAGATCCTTTTGATACGGAGGATTTTGCGTCGGGTCCAGATGCATCGTAAGGCTTGGATCGGCGGGCAGCAGATCGTAAGGCAGAAATTTAGCAGCCGGAAGCCTGTTATCCCAGCGGGTGAGAGCAGCAAGCAGCCAGGTTTTTCTCCAATATAGAGGGGCACCGTTCATGCATATACAGACAACACGATCTGGAATATGGGGTGGTATCGGAATGGAATGCTGTGCACTTTTATGGGAAAAAGACAAGGTACCGCTCCATAGAATCCACTCATGATCTATTTGTGAGACTTCCTGAATGATTTGTTCACGATAGGCTGTCGTATCGATGGCCCTGTAGCCGAATGGCTGGGTACGGATTCTGGCATAAGGTTTCAATGGGGGTTCATGCCTTTGTCCAGGATGGCCTGGCGGATCACTTGATCGGCTTTCAATCCGCGTTCAACCCAGCGATTCTCTCTGGCGTAGGCAATGCGGCCCAGTTTATGCTCTTCCGTGTCCGGGTGATGGAGCATGGAGGACAGCTTGCCCAAGAAATCATCATGGGTGGTCGCTGTAGTAACATGCGGCTCCATGGCGATGCATTCCGGCAGAGCCGTCGACAATACCCTGACACCGGATGCCAGATACTCGTATGCTTTGACTGGATTGGTTGCCAGCGTAATCGGATGATATTGGAAGGGGATCAATGCAACGTCTATATGAGTCAGATAACGCTTGAGCTCCTGGTGCGGCTTTTCACCGAGTATATGCACATTGGGGAGCTTCGAATAATCGCCGGAGCTGCCGTAAGGAGCTCCAATGGAAACGAATTGGACGCTTGGAAAACGGAGGGCCGCCTTAGCGAACAGCTCATGATCTACCCAATAAGCCCAGGCGCCGATATAAGCGACAACAGGACCCGGAGGGAGATCGGTGGGTCTTTCACTGAATGGAATATGGAAAAATGAAGAGTCTGCGCCATTCGGGATCAGGGTAAGTGGTTTATCCGGATATGCCAGGGACAACCGGGTGTGAATCACCTCTGCGGTACATACGACATGGTCCGCTTCATCAATCATTTTGGGTTCATATTTTGCCCAATGCGGAAATTCATCACAGCAGTCGTAGATGGTGACGTCGGGTTTGAAGAGTGTGGAAATGCGCGTACGGAGCTTAGACCAGGTCGTCCAGACGACAATCGGATGTTCTTTGCGAAGGGCAGGCAGCTTTTTGTGCAAAAAGGTTTTGGTATCTGTGAACAGGAACACATTCGGTTCAATTTCTTTGAATTCCTTATCCAGCGGTGCCAGGTTTTCGAAGAAAACCTGATGACCAAGCGCGCCCAATTGAGCCATAAGCTGCTGCGGTCTCTGTTTCATATACGACCAGTTCATCGTTCTCGGATAAATGATAACAGCCAAGAGGTTTCCTCCTTTCTTTGTACTCGGGATAATATATGCGTTGCTAGCTTCATAGAATTGGACGAATAAGCCGAATCGCAGAAAAATGGTTGATTTCTACAAGCTTGCTCATGACCGGAACGAATCTATCAACGTTCCATATAATGCTTAAGATATGAGGTTTAAGATCTATCTTTTCATATAAAACGAGGGGGAGTGAAGGTTCGTGAAACATAAAAATGTTCTGGTTATATTCGGAACGCGTCCGGAAGCGATTAAAATGGCACCTTTGGTCAAGGAATTGGAGTCAGCCCCGGGATTAACTCCAATCGTATGCGTAACCGCCCAGCACCGGGAGATGCTGGACCAGGTGCTTCGTTTTTTTGAAATCCAGACGCAAACGGATCTGAATATCATGAAGGAAGGGCAATCCTTATACAATTTGAGCGCTGACCTGCTAAAAGGGATGGAGAAGGTATTCCAAGCTAGAAAATATGATCTAGTGCTGGTCCATGGAGATACCACAACGGCATTCATTGGTGCTTTGGCAGCTTATTACGCGAAGGTTCCGGTGGGACATGTGGAAGCAGGGCTGCGGACGTATGACAAATACGCGCCGTTTCCAGAGGAGATGAATCGCGAGTGGATCGGCAGGGTGGCGGATATGCATTTTGCTCCGACGGCGCTGTCGGCAGCAAATCTCAAAGCCGAGAATCGATCGGCTCACGTGTATGTAACGGGAAACACGGGAATCGATGCAATGAAGTGGACGCTAAAGGCTCCCTTTAAACATCCGATACAGCACAAATTACGGCAAGATAGCCGCTTAATACTGATGACCATGCATCGGCGGGAGAATTGGGGAGAACCGATGAAAGGGGTATTTGAGGCTGTGAAGCGGGTGATCCAGAAGCACCCTGACATTGAAGTGATATATCCGGTCCATCCGAACCCCGTACTGCAGGAGGCGGTCGCGCAAGAGCTTGAGGGGCACGAGCGAATCCACTTGACCGAACCGCTCGATGTCGTTGATCTCCATCATATCATGCAGCGTTCCTATCTGGTCTTGACGGACTCCGGCGGCATACAGGAGGAAGCGCCGTCACTGGGGAAGCCGGTTCTGGTGCTGAGGGATAAAACCGAACGCCCCGAAGGGGTTACAGCAGGCACTCTAAAATGCGTTGGTACGGAGTGTGAAGCGGTTCAGGCAGAAATAGAGCGACTGCTGACGGATAAGGAAGCGTACCACAGCATGGCCAGAGCCCATAATCCGTTTGGCGACGGCACCGCGTCCCGCCAAATCGTCAGCGCCATCCAGCGATTCTTCCAATCGCAGAGGGGTTGATACAGGGGACGGCTTTGATTTTGCATGCCCGAAGGGCGTATAATGAAGTATAAGTCGGGTTCAAAAAGTCAGTTTTTTGAATAACCTCTATAAGATTTCAAGCGAAAGGATACCTGTTATGGCCAATACTTACACTTATCCACGCAGAGAAGAGATAGCGAATGCAATAACACATGGCATAGGAGCGGCACTGAGCGTTGCTGCGCTGGTGCTGCTGATCGTATTTTCAAGTTTGAAAGGCAATGCCTGGCATGTGGTGAGCTTCACAATCTACGGATCAACGATGCTCCTGCTGTATTTGAGCTCCACGCTCGTACACGGTTTGAGAGACGGGAAAGCCAAGGATTTCTTTGAGTTTATGGATCACTCTTCCATTTACTTGTTCATCGCAGGGACGTATACGCCATTCCTGCTGGTTGCCATCCGGGGATCGCTGGGCTGGAGTCTCTTTGGGATCGTATGGGGCATTGCGCTGTTCGGTGTCGTGTTCAAAGCATTTTTCGTCAAGAAGTTTCTGTTCCTCTCCACGATATTCTATATTGCGATGGGCTGGCTGATTGTCATTGCCTGGAATCCGTTAACGGCGGTTGTAGCGTCGCAAGGCATGAATTTGCTTGCCCTTGGGGGCGTACTGTACACGCTGGGTACCATATTCTATGTATGGCGGGGGTTTCCTTACCATCATGCCATCTGGCATTTGTTTGTTCTGGCGGGTTCGATTCTTCACTTTTTTGCGATACTGATATACCTTCTTCCTATCGGCTGAACGGGTAGGAAGAAGGCTTTCTGCACATGAAGAAGGATGACAAGGGAAATGGCTTGACATCCTTCTTTGTTTTTTGTATGATAAGGTTCGTTAAGCGAACTGTAAAGTGTTTTTCCTTGACGAGGGGGTGCCCTTAAATGAGTCAGGAGAATCGGCTCGAGAAGACGAACCGGATCAATTTGCTGTTCGATTTCTATGAGCAGCTGCTGACAGAGAAACAGCAGACCTTTTTGAAATATTATTTCCATGATGATTTTTCCCTTGGAGAAATCGCTGGTGAATTTGAGATTAGTCGTCAGGCCGTCTATGAGCATATTAAGCGCGCAGAACAGGTGCTCGAGTCCTATGAAGAGAAGTTGGGCCTCTTGAGCAAGCATGAAACGCGCATCCGGGAGCTGGATAAGTTTCGGGTAATGGTGGAGCGTAGCGACCTGGGTGAACATGATAAGAATGTAATGACCGATATGGTCGAACGATTAAAAGTATGGGATTAAGTATGAACGGAGGTGGCGGATATGGCGTTTGAAGGATTGACCAGCAGACTACAGAATGTGTTTAGCAAGCTTCGTGGTAAAGGCAAGGTGTCCGAGGAAGATGTAACAGCCGCCATGCGTGAAGTCAGACTCGCGCTTCTCGAAGCCGACGTTAACTTCAAAGTGGTTAAGGATTTCGTATCCAAAGTAAAAGAGAAGGCCATCGGCAAGGAAGTGATGGACAGCTTTACGCCCGGCATGGTGATCATTGACATCGTTAATAAAGAACTGACGGAGTTGATGGGAGGAAGCCAAGCCAAACTGGCGAAGAGCAACAAGCCGCCAACAGTTATTATGATGGCCGGTTTGCAAGGTGCCGGTAAGACAACGACTTCGGGTAAGCTGGCCAAGCTGCTTCAGAAGCAGAACAGCCGACCGCTGCTCGTTGCCGGCGATATTTATCGTCCAGCGGCGATCAAACAGCTCGAAGTACTCGGCAGTCAGATCAACGTACCGGTGTTCTCGCTAGGAGACAAGACAAGCCCGGTTGAAATCGCAAAACAGGGCCTCCAGCATGCCAAAGATAACGGTCACGATTATGTCATTATCGATACCGCCGGCCGTCTTCATGTCGATGAAGAGCTGATGGAAGAGTTGAAGCAGATTCACAGCGTAGTGAATCCTGATGAAGTCCTGCTTGTCGTTGACGCGATGACGGGTCAGGATGCGGTGAATGTCGCGGAAAGCTTCAATCAGCAATTGACGCTCACGGGCGTCGTACTGACGAAGCTGGACGGCGATACCCGAGGCGGTGCCGCCCTCTCGGTTAAGGCCGTTACCGGATGTCCGATCAAATTCGCCGCACTTGGCGAGAAGATTGATGCGCTCGAACCGTTCCATCCGGAACGGATGGCATCGCGGATCCTCGGCATGGGCGATATGCTGTCTCTTATCGAGAAAGCACAATCGAACATTGATGCAGACAAGGCCAAGGAAATGGAACGTAAAATGCGCAATGCCGAATTTACGTTCGAGGATTTCCTGGAGCAGATGGATCAGGTCAAGAAGCTCGGTCCTCTGGATCAGCTGATGGATATGATTCCCGGCATGGGCAAGATGAAGCAAGCCAAGGATCTCAAGGTGGACGAGAAGCAGATGGGACGCATTGAGGCTATTGTTCACTCCATGACGACAGCGGAGAAGCAGCAGCCTGACATTATCAATCATAACCGTCGTAAACGGATTGCGGCGGGAAGTGGAACCTCGCTGGCTGAAGTGAACCGGCTTATCAAGCAGTTTGACGAAATGCGCCGCGTGATGAAACAGTTCTCGGATATGATGGGTCCTAAAGGCGGCAAGAACAAGGCCATGAAACAACTGAAAGGCTTGACTGGCGGAAAAGGCATGAAATTCCCGTTCCGTTAAGTTACGGTGATATCGAATGGACATTTTTTGAAGGAGGTGAATTTTCAAATGGCAGTACGTATTCGTCTGAAACGCATGGGTGCTCACAAGGCTCCTTTCTACCGCGTGGTGGTTTCTGATTCCCGTTCCCCGCGTGATGGCCGTTTTATCGAGGAAATCGGTTATTACAATCCGGTTGCTCAACCGGCTGAAGTTAAGATCGATGAAGAGAAAGCACTGAACTGGCTTCAAAATGGTGCGCAAGCATCTGACACGGTTCGCAACTTGCTTAGCAAAGCGGGCGTAATGAAGAAGTTTCATGAGCTGAAGCATCAGAAATAAGACTGATCGCGAGGGTTATCTATGGAAGAATTAGTTCGCGTTATTGCTAAGGCTTTAGTGGATCATCCAGAAGATGTGACTGTGAAGACCGTTGAGAAGGAGCACTTGATTGTATATGAGCTGTACGTGCATCCTGACGATGTCGGGAAGGTCATAGGCAAACAAGGGCGTATCGCCAAATCATTGCGTACAGTCGTAACATCGGCGGCGGTTAAAATGGATAAACGGGTGACCGTTGATATCATTTCTTAAAATATACGAAAGGGGGTTAGGATGCATGTCCTAGCCCTTTTTCGTACATGCTGAAGAAATCAGCCGGTCATACTAGCGTGAACGTTCATTAAGTGATGCAGGAGGAAGACCATGTCTGAAAAGTTGTTTACTGTAGGGAAAATCGTGAATACGCACGGCATCCGTGGGGAAGTTAAAGTCATGCCGCATACGGATTTTGCCGACCAGCGATTTGCTCCAAAGAGCCAGCTGTACATTGTCCCCGAGAAGGGGAGCAAGATTGAAGCAACGGTGGATACATCCCGTTTTCATAAAAACATGTACATCCTTAAATTCAAGGAGCTGCATGGCATCAATGATGCCGAGAAATATAAAGGCTCGCTGCTGAAGATATCAGCGGATCTTCAAGAGGAACTTCCGGAGAACGAGTACTACTTCCATGAGATTATTGGCTGCAAGGTGATGACCGATGAAGACCCTGCTGAGGAGCTCGGCACGATCTCCGAAATTCTGACGCCGGGCGCTAACGATGTGTGGGTTGTCAAAACGCCTCAGGGAAAAGAAATTCTTCTTCCGGCCATACCGGATGTCGTACTTGATGTAGACAAGGAAGCGAAGCTTGTCCGCGTGCATCTCATGGAAGGGTTGTTATAGTCCATGCGGATTGATGTGCTGACGCTGTTCCCCGAGATGTTCGATGGCGTATTTCAATCGAGTATTTTGGGTAAAGCGGCCGAGAAACAAATTGTGAGCTTGAATGCAATCAACTTCCGCCAGTATGCCGGGAACAAGCATGGTCAGGTCGATGACACTCCATATGGCGGAGGCGGAGGGATGGTGTTAAAGCCGGACCCGATTTTTGCTGCGGTGGAGGATATTCTTGCTTCCAATGGGAATGAGATTGCAAACCATGGCGGCGATGGGGCTAATCCTGCCGAGGAGATTCCAGCGGAAGTCTCCGGAACAGTCAAGCCTCCGCGAGTCATTCTGATGTGTCCGCAAGGAGAGACTTTTACGCAGAAGAAGGCGGAAGAATTATCACAGGAAGACCATCTGGTGTTTATATGCGGGCATTACGAAGGTTACGATGAACGAATTCGTGAGTTTCTTGTTACCGATGAGTTGTCCATCGGAGATTATGTGCTCACCGGTGGAGAGCTGCCGGCGATGGTTGCCATCGATTCTGTAGTCCGATTACTTCCGGGTGTACTTGGCAATGAAAACTCAGCGGTGACGGATTCATTCAGTACAGGGCTGCTCGAATATCCGCACTATACACGTCCTGCTGAGTTTCGCGGCTGGAAAGTGCCGGATATCCTGCTAAGCGGTCATCATGCGAATATCGACGTGTGGCGTCGGGAACAAGCGCTTAAGCGGACATGGGAGCGTCGCCCGGAATTGTTAGACAAGCTGGAATTGTCGAAACAGGATCGAGCGTATATAGACAAGCTACAGCGAGAAGCGGGATCCTCATAAGCTTTTTTGCTCAATCGAAGAACAGATCTGTGAGCACAGGTCTGTTCTTTTTTTTATTCCTTAAACGAACCGGTTTCAAGCTGGCACCCCAGAACAAAATTCGTATGAAATGAATAGTGTGATAAATAGGCGTTTGCGGATGTATGAGATCGTAAGGGGTGAAATCGATTGAGGCAAGAAAGAAGGAAGCGTAGGGACAGCAAGGCTGTCATTCAAGGACTTACATCTGGACGAATCCGTGTAGGAAGGAACCAAGCCACTCGATTCGTTACATTGATCTGTCAATTAACGTCACTGTTACGCGCATTTGTGGAACAGCCGGTTAACGAGAATTTCACGCTTATCAAAATACAATTGCAGAGCCTTAACGACCTGGTCTCGGGAATGAGGTTTTCGCTGCGAGAACGGCGGGGGCTTAGCCAGGCCGTGCAGCAAATTGCAAGGATTTCCAATGCGGACAATCTGGAAGGGATCCTAACAAGATTGAACGAAGTCATGACGTTGTTTCAATCATATGGAGAACGACTCGGAGTCGGGGGCGAGATCGGAACGGATATCGAGGCTTCACAACAAGGTATTCAATCTAGGCTGGAGTATGCGTTTCCGAGTGCGGATGCTGTGCCGTTGGTCAATTTAATGAACAATCTGCCTTTATATATTATGAATGCAACGACGAATCCAGGGGCATCGTCGCGCCATCAGCTTGCAGAAGTACTCCAAGGAATTAACCGGCAGGCTGCGAGATTAGGGAGTTCCGGACCACAGTTAAGTAGGCTGCAAGCAGCAGCGGATGGAATTCAAGTTTCGCTTTTGAATGGAGCTTCGCCTGAATTTTTGAATGAACAGTTGACTAATTATACGAATGCTCTTTCAGGAGCGGTAGCGACGTTAAACATTCCAGTGACTGTCCAACAAGCTGCCGTTCAATCTCTGGCAGTTGTAGCAAGGACGAGCGCTGTGAGCGTTCAGGGTCTAACAATCCAGGAAACCCTAGGAAGCGTACCGAGTAACGCTCGGCCGGGCGTGACTGGAGCAACGGGGGCAACAGGAGCAGCAGGAGCAACAGGAGCAGCAGGAGTGACAGGGGCAACCGGGGTCACAGGAGGAACAGGAGCAACGGGGGCAATAGGCCCGGCAAGCGCCACGCGAGCTACCGGAGAAACTGGCGCTACGGGAGCAACTGGGGTAGCCGGAGCAACAGGGTCAGTAGGGGCTACAGGAGCTGCAGGCGTGACGGGAGCCACGGGGACAGCAGGTCTCGCTGGTGCAACCGGTGTGACAGGACCGACGGGAGCTACCGGAGCTACCGGAGATGCGGGTGTTACAGGGCTAACGGGAGCAACTGGTGCAACGGTGGCAACTGGTGCAGTAGGGGCTACAGGAGAGACTGGAGCTACAGGGGCAACTGGGGTGACGGGAGCAACTGGTGAAACTGGTGTCACGGGAGCGACTGGAGAAACTGGAGCAAGTGGAGCAACAGGGTCAACGGGTGCAACAGGGTCAACGGGAGCAGCAGGAGCAACTGGAGCAACCGGAGTCACGGTGGCGACAGGCCTGACAGGAGCAACTGGTAAAACTGGTGTCACGGGAGCGATAGGAGTAACAGAAATACCCGGAGCAACTGGAGAGACCGGAGCAGCAGGAGTTACGGGAGCGACAGGAGCAACTGGGGCAACAGGAGCAGCAGGGACCACGGGTGCAATCGGAGCAACTGGGGTAACTGGAGCAACGGGTGCAATCGGAGTAACGGGATCGACGGGTGTAACGGGAGCAACAGGCGCAACCGGAACAGCAGGAATCACGGGTGCAACTGGGGTAACAGGAGCCACGGGAGTGACCGGTGCAACAGGCCCGGTAGGCCCGACCGGTCCAAATGGCTCCGCTACCCTTGTGGGAGGTAGTGTCATCTATGCCAGCAACGGTGCCACTCAAAATGTGGCTACCAATTCACCTGTTACTTTCTCTACAAGCACACTTCAAGGTGTAACTTTTAATGGTACAACAACGCTGACCATCGTGACAGCTGGTTTCTATTACTTTGACTGGCAGATTTCGCTCCAAACTGGTTCGACGGCGCCCAACACGTTTGGGATCGTTGTGAATGGAAATACCACGAGTACGGCGAACATGAACTCCATTTCGACCAACGCCGAAGTCTCAGGATCTGCCGTCATCAATTTAAGCGCAGGTAACACTGTAGGGCTCTATAATTTATCGCCAGTGGCCAAGTCGATTACAGCTCCTCAAACCGGTGCCAGAATTACTATCTTTAGAATTGGCTCATAACCCAGCATTGTATACTTCAGGGGCATTTTTTTAATAATGACTGATACAGCCCCTTCATTGGTGGGTAATATGTATCTGGAGAAACACTTGAGAGACGGGGAGGCATCTAGTCATGACAGAACATCGACAACAACAGGAAGCGAAAATAGAAGATACAAACAATACAGAAGTCCAATTTCAAACGGTAGACGACATTCTTGAATACTATGGCAAGCGCCACAAAGGACTGCACGACTCGAAAGAAAGCGTAAATTAAGTTCAGCCTAACCGCTTCCTCGCATGATTTTTCATGCTGGAAGTGGTTTTTTTATGAACGAAAGCTCGGTGAAAAACTGGCCTAACCATGAGGGTGTAAAGATAAAACACTTGATTCGGACTGCGAAATATGTTATTATTTCTTTTGTTGTGAATACGGTGGTCCGCTGCGGATAATGAAGGAAATACATAGAGTTTCCGGAAGATGCAAGAACACCTGTGTGAGAGGAGGGAGTCATAGATGAATATCGTTCAAGCGATTACTCAAGAACAACTTCGTAAAGATATTCCGAGCTTTCGTCCTGGTGATACTTTAAAAGTACACGTTAAGGTTATCGAGGGAACTCGTGAGCGTATCCAGTTGTTTGAAGGTGTAGTAATTAAACGTCGCGGTGGCGGAATCAGTGAGACTTTTACCGTTCGTAAAATTTCTTACGGTGTTGGTGTGGAAAGAACTTTCCCAATCAACTCGCCTAAAATCGATAAAATCGAAGTGGCTCGCCGTGGTAAAGTGCGTCGTGCGAAGCTTTATTATCTTCGTGAACTGCGCGGTAAAGCAGCGAGAATTAAAGAAATTCGTCGTTAATTACAAGGCGGTAGAAAGGGGCTTGTGCGTATATACAAGCCCCTTTTGTATATCCAAAAATCGTTATCATGCGAAAGCGATCTATAGGGAAGGACGGTGGGTTATGGAGAAAGATCAACACCAGGAGGCCATTGAAACCAACGTGGGGAAACCGGCCAAAAAGGCTAAGAACGAGCTTGTAGAATGGCTGAAGGCTCTTCTCATTGCTCTGGTTCTCGTCGTTCTCATTCGCTGGCTTCTCTTTAAACCGTTTATTGTGCAGGGTCCATCCATGGAACCTAACTTTGTATCCAATCAGAAGCTGATCGTCAATGAGATTTTATATGATATCCGCAAACCCGAGCGTGGAGAAGTTATCGTGTTCCATGTTCCTGATGAGGGCAGGGATTTCATTAAACGCGTAATTGCAGTTGCTGGTGATACGGTTAAAGTTGAAGGCGATAAAGTGCTTGTCAACGGGGAGCCTGTGAATGAAACCTACATACAGGAAGCAATTGATCAAGCTCATGCTGAAAACAGATTATACAATAACACGGACTTTCCGAACTCGTTCGTTCAGGACGGCGTTGTGCCAGAAGGCCATGTGTTTGTGATGGGGGATAACCGCTCCAACAGCACGGACAGCCGTATGATAGGATATGTTCCTTTGGGGGATATTATCGGGCGAGCAGACTTGATCTTCTGGCCGATTAAAGACATAGGGCTCATCAACCATTAGCCATGGCGCTATAGAAACGATGAAAGTTTGCAGAGCAAAGTAGAGGTGACGACGTTGACAATACAATGGTTTCCCGGACATATGACCAAAGCGCGCCGCCAAATTCAGGAGAAGCTGAAGCTGATCGATGCTGTAATTGAACTGATCGATGCGAGGCTTCCGCTCTCAAGCCGAAATCCCATGATTGACGAGATTTTGCAGGGCAAGCCGAGGCTCATTATTATGAACAAAGCCGATTTGGCAGATCCTGAGGTAACAAGGCAATGGCAAGCCTATTTCAAAGAAAACGGCTTAACCGCCTTCCCTGTAGATGCATCCACGGGGACAGGTGTTAAGGATATTCCGAATCAGATCAAGCTGCTGCTGAAAGAGAAGATTGACAAACAAATCGCCAAGGGCATGAACCCGCGAGCTATGCGGGTGTTGATCGTGGGGATTCCGAATGTAGGCAAATCCACGCTGATTAACCGGCTTGCCGGCCGGAACATCGCCGAGACGGGAGACCGTCCGGGTGTCACCAAAGGGCAGCAGTGGATTAAGGTTGCCGGCGGTGAGATGGAATTACTGGATACACCCGGTATCCTGTGGCCAAAGTTCGAGGATCAGAATGTAGGGTACCGCCTGGCGGTCACCGGCGCCATTAAAGAGGAAATATTGAATGTAGAGGATATTGCCTTTTTTGCGATCAAATATTTCTCCAACTATTATTGGGAATCGATGAGCGAGCGCTTTGATCTTAAGGAGCGCCCCACGGATCTGGATAACCCGGATGAAATTGTCGCTGTCATGGAAGCGATCGGAAAAAAACGCGGCTGTATCGTAAGCGGCGGAAGAGTCGATCTGGAAAAAGCCTCAAGCATTTTCCTGCGTGAGCTTCGCGCAGGTAAACTAGGGCGATATTCCATGGAATCGCCTTATTGAATCGTTAACGGAGAATGGGAGGATGAACTGCCTCTCACTCCAGCTCAACCCGAAAGAACCGTTCTGCCCGAATACCGGGAGAACGGTTCTTTTTTTTTTTTTTCAATAAAGGGATAAACATCAGAGGCATGCCCACACACACTATCGTAAGAAAAACTTTCTTTCCTCGTGTTCCGACCTTCTGTCCAAGTATGTCGATCAGCGTCTTTCTTGTGGATCAACTGGAGGTCCATGGTGGAGTCTCAGCTCCTTCTGCAATCCCCTAGTCTATTTTTTCAGTCGATGCCCTGAAGAGCGGTTTTGTTTGGATATGCGTGACTTGATAGGGTAACGCCGGTTCTTTCACCCGGGACAACAGCATGTTGGCCGCTGCAATTCCCATTTCATCGCTATAGATATGTACCGTTGATAAATGGGGTTCAACGATGCGCGATTCAGGCGCATTATCGAAGCCGCATACGGCAATGTCGCCCGGGATGGCGATATGGTTATTCTTCAAGGCTTTCATCACATTGACCGCAATAAAATCATTGGCGCATACAAAAGCGGACGGCATCTGTTTCATCTGTTTCAGCCGCTTCTCCATCCAGTCGGACTCGGAGAAAAACTCACGGTCCGGGTTTAGAACACATTGTTCCAGATCCAGCCGGATCCCCATTTCGGTCAAGGCCCGATTAAATCCCACCCAGCGTTCATTAAAGCTCTTGCAATGATGGATGTCCCCAATAAATCCCAAAGACATGTTGCCCTGCTCTATGAGCCGCCTGGTCATGTGGAAGGTGCTGTGTTCATTCTCCATCAGTAGTAAATCCGCTTGCAAGTCCGGGTAGAACATGTCAGCGGCACAATCGATAAATACGGTAGGAAGGCCGAGGCTTGTGAGCTCCTTGCTGTATTCCATATCAAATAACTCAATACAGATGATTCCATCCACTTTGGAGGATTCAAAATTGTTAGGCAGCGTCCGAGAATTTCGATCGATGTCCCGGACGATATGAATGGACAGGTTATAGCCTTCCGCGCTGATTCGTTTCTCAAGCCCGCTGATTAAGCGCGAGCCAAAATGGGAGGTGCTCGGAAGATTCGCCGTGAGAAGAGCGATGTTTCCCGGGGTTTTGGTCAGCAGGTTGTCCGTCTCCATGAAGGCAAATTGTTTGTATTTCAATTCGATTGCTTTTTTGATGACCCTGCTGCGCGTCTCGTCCGGAATACTTTCGCTGCCGTTCAAAGCTTTGGATGCCGTATTTCTGGAGATCCCCAGTGCATCCGCAATATCTTGAATTGTGACTTTTTCTTTCGTCATGTATCTGATTTCACCTCAAATGATCAACTTTATACCAGTCTCGTTGTTTCTCCCAGGCGCTATTGACCTGAATATCTTAAATCAAATGTATAATAGATTAGCTAAAATAGCAACCTCAACTTTACAAATGCACAGTCAATTTAACATTTAAACAACAGGGATTTAGTTGGAATTGACTTCGTTATTCCATTACATTTGTTAAAACATCATCTAACAAGGATGGAAAGGGTGGAAATCCGTAATTCTACGTAATAAACGACATGAATTACCCGTGTTTATGACAAATGGATGAAGTAAACGAACGATGTATATTGTCAATTGCACAAATAAATTTTTACAAAAACGATTGACTGAAGTTACATCATTTGATAAATTGTAAAAGCGACATTCAACAAAAGTGAAAAATGAAAGCCTTTTCTGTAAGCAATATGTAAACTTCTCTAGAAAGAACGGGGGAACAGGTTTGGAAAATTCAATGGAACCAGCCAACCAGGGGGCAGGGATAATCAGAGAACGGAGTTCTGCGGGGTGAATGCTCGCTTTCATCAAGAAAAACTATTTTCTGTACATACTGCTAGCTCCGGCGCTTATATTGACCCTTATTTTCAAATACGTCCCGATGTACGGTGCCGTAATCGCATTTAAGGATTTCAGTCCCATTAAAGGGATTCTGGGCAGCGAGTGGGTTGGGCTCAAGCATTTTGAAAAGTTTATCGCCTCGCCGAATTTTGACGTCATTTTTATGAATACGCTTAAATTGAGTTTTTTTGGTCTGATCTTTAGCTTTCCGGTGCCGATCCTGCTTGCGCTCATGTTAAACCAGGTTCGCAGAGCGGCAGTCAAGAAGAATATTCAGTTGTTCCTGTACGCACCCAATTTCATCTCGGTGGTCGTCATTGTCGGAATGCTGTTTATCTTCTTGTCGCCAACGGGGCCGATTAATCAATTGGTCATTTGGATGACGGGTAATCCGCTTATGTTTATGTCGCAGCCGGAATATTTCAGGTGGATTTATATCCTATCGGATATATGGCAGAGTGCCGGATGGGCCTCCATCATCTATGTGGCTGCTCTTGCGAATGTGGACCCGGAGCTGCATAACGCGGCCAGCCTGGACGGAGCTAACCTGCTCCAGCGCATTCGAAATATCGATCTGCCCACGATTAGGCCGATTATGGCGATCGTCTTCATACTTGCGGCAGGGGGCATTATGTCTATTGGCTTTGAAAAGGCTTATCTGATGCAGACCTCCATGAATCTTCCCACTTCTGAAATTATCGCTACCTATGTATACAAGGTCGGCTTACAGTCAGGCGATTACGCGTACTCGGCAGCGGTTGGTTTATTCAATTCCGTCATCAATGTCATTTTGCTCGTGACGGTGAACTTTATTGTCCGAAAACTCAATGAAGGCGAAGGCCTCTACTAGGAAAGGAGACATATTCATGGCCGTTAAACATTCACGCTTCGACCGCTTTCTGTTGTCATTAAATGCAATCTTTTTAACGCTTGCCGTACTGGTCGTGGTCGTTCCATTGGTTTACATTGTCGTTGCTTCGTTCATGGATCCCACCGTGCTGCTGAATCAAGGACTATCTTTTAAAATTTCCGATTGGAGCCTGGAAGGATATCAGATGATCCTGTCCAATCCTGCGATGCTTCGCGGATTTGGCAATGCGGTGTTCTATTCAACAGCATTTGCGCTTCTCACGGTAACGGTTTCGGTCTGTGCGGGATACGCCCTTTCGGAGAACCGGCTGGCCGGACGACACTTTTTCATGACGCTGTTCATTATCACCATATTTTTCGGAGGCGGACTGATTCCTACGTACTTGCTCGTGAGGGAGCTTGGCATGCTCAATACGGTATGGGCCGTGATCATCCCGGGTGCGGTCAATGTGTGGAATATCATTTTGTCCAGAACCTTCTTCAAAGGGGTACCGAATGAATTGAAGGAGGCTGCTAATGTGGACGGGGCTTCCGATATGAAAATCTTTGTCCGGATCGTCCTGCCGCTATCCAAGCCCATTATCTTTGTGCTCGCGCTGTATGCTTTCGTGGGCCAGTGGAACGCATTCTTCGATGCCATGATCTATCTGGACGATCCCAAGCTGCACCCGCTGCAGCTCGTTCTTAGATCGATTCTGATACAAAACCAAGCTGCGCCGGGCATGATCAGCGACCAGCTTGCGATGGCGGAGTTGAAACGGCTCTCGGAAATGATTAAATATTCGGCGATCGTGATATCCAGCCTTCCGCTGCTGATTATGTATCCGTTCTTCCAAAAGTACTTTGAAAAAGGTGTTATGGTAGGCTCGCTCAAATAGTGGCCCGCCCTCAACATAGTAATCCAAATATATGATTCGGGAGGTCATTGATATGAATAAGAAGGGATTCAAGAAACATAACCGTAAAAAAACGGTAACGCTGACAGCTCTGGCAGCCGTGCTGCTCTTGGCCGGATGCGGCAGTGGCGGTGAGGCACAAAGCGAGTCGCCGGACGGTAAGGTCACCCTGAACGTCCTGACGCAAAGCTCTCCGCTGGCTCCTGCCGACCCTAACGAGAAGCTGATCAACAAGCGGTTGGAGGAGAAAACCGGCATTCACATCAAGTGGAAGAACTACACCAGCGATGTATTTGCGGAAAAACGCAATCTGGCCGTGGCGAGCGGCGATTTGCCGGATGCCATTTTCGATGCCGGATACGGAGACTATGATCTACTGAAATTGGCGAAGGACGGGGTTATCATTCCCGTGGAGGATTTGATCGAACAGCATATGCCCAATCTCAAAAAGGTACTTGAGGAAGCACCGGAATACGTCAACATGATTACGGCGCCGGATGGGCATATTTATTCCTTCCCATGGATCGAGGAGTTGGGTTCAGGGAAAGAGCGGATTCAATCGGTGGATAACTTCCCCTGGATTAACGTGGAGTGGCTCGACGCCTTGGGGCTTGAGATGCCAACCACCACGGAAGAGCTAAAAACGGTATTGAAAGCGTTCAAAACCCAAGATCCGAACGGCAACGGACAGGCGGACGAAATACCGCTTTCCTTCATTAATAAGCCGGGCGGCGAGGATCTGACATTCCTGTTTGCTTCATTCGGCTTGGGCGAGAACTGGGATCATACCGTTGTTACGGATGATGGCAAGGTGGTGTTCACCGCAGCAGAGGAGGGGTATAAGGAAGCCATAGCATTCATTCACGAATTATATGAAGAGGGATTAATCGACATTGAAGCCTTCCAGCAGGATTGGAATACCTACCTGGCTAAGGGAAAGGACCACCGGTACGGCATGTATTTTACGTGGGATAAAGCCAACATCACGGGCATGAATGATACGTATGACCTGATGCCGCCGCTTGCAGGACCGTCCGGTGAGATCAATGTGACGAGAACGAACGGGATCGGTCTTGACCGGGGAAGATTGGTCATTACCAGCAGCAACAAGAAGCTGGAAGAAACGGCCAAATGGATCGATGCGATGTATGAACCGCTCCAATCGGTTCAGAACAACTGGGGAACCTACGGTGATGATACCCAGCAGAATATTTTTGAGCTGGACGAAGCCAAAGGGATGCTGAAGCATCTTCCGCTTGAAGGCACGGCTCCGGTAGAGCTAAGACAAAAAACAAGCATCGCGGGGCCGCTTGCGATCCTGGACGAGTATTATGGCAAATACACCACGATGCCGGATGATGCTGCGTGGAGGCTCAAACTCATGAAAGACGTCATGGTACCGCATATGAAAGCGGAGAATACGTATCCGAAAGTGTTCTTCTCCATCGACGAGTTGGATCGCTTATCCACGATTGAAGCGGACTTGTTCCCTTACCTGGAAAGAATGCGCACCGAATGGTACCAGAATGGAAAAGTAGATCAGGAATGGGACGCTTATCTGAAGGAATTGGATCGACTTGGACTTCAGGAGTGGATGACGATTAAACAAACGGGATACGACAGGAACATGAAGTAACCGTGTGGAATGCGGCCGCCGTTGATGCATATGGTTGAAGTACTGTCGTAAACCCATGATAACGATAATGAAGGAGATCACCGAATGTCTAAGACAAAACAACAAAACTATCGAAATGCCTATCATTTTTCACCACAGAAGAACTGGATGAATGATCCCAATGGCATGGTTTATTTTAAAGGGGAATACCATTTGTTTTATCAGCATCATCCCTTTGGCACCACATGGGGACCCATGCACTGGGGGCATGCGGTCAGCAAGGATCTGGTTTCCTGGGAAGAGCTTCCCATTGCATTAGCGCCGGATGAACGTGGCACGATTTTTTCGGGCAGTGCCGTTGTAGATTGGAACAATTCCAGCGGATTTTTCGACGAAGCGCCCGGGCTTGTGGCGATTTTCACTCACCATCATGATGCGCCGAGCGCGCAGCAAGTGATTCAGTATCAAAGTCTGGCGTACAGTAAGGACGAAGGAAGAACCTGGAGAAAGTATGAAGGAAATCCGGTCCTTCGCCATGACAGCTATGTTGATTTTCGGGATCCCAAAGTGTTCTGGCATGAGCCGTCATCGCAGTGGGTGATGATTGTGGCGTGCGGACAGACGGTATGTCTTTATCGATCTTCCAATTTAAAGGAATGGGTATTTGCCAGCGAGTTTGGAGAGGGCATCGGATCTCATGACGGAGTATGGGAATGCCCCGATCTGTTCCCACTTACTACGGAGAACAATGGAATACGATGGGTCATGCTTGTCAGCATTGGCGATGATCCGGCCTATGTCGAGGGCTCCAGAACGCAATATTTTATTGGAGATTTTGACGGAACAGCGTTTATTCCGGATGAGCGCTCCAAGTGTGATGTGCGGTGGCTGGATTACGGCAGGGACAATTATGCCGGAGTCAGCTGGTCCGACATTCCTGCACCGGATGGCAGAAGGCTGTTCATTGGCTGGATGAGCAATTGGAAATACGCAAACCTGACACCGACGGATGGTTGGAGGGGGGCCATGACCTTGGTGCGGGAACTCAAGCTGGAGACGCTGCAAGGTGAAGTCATGGTAACGCAGCAGCCGATTCGTGAAATCGAAGCGTATCGTCATGAGGTGCTTTCCTTGCGTGATATAGCCGTGGATGAAGCTGCTGTCCGATTAGCGGCTGTACGGCTGGAGAACTTCGAGATCCTTGTCCGCTTTGATCCAGCATCTTCGCTTGGTTTGAAGGTAAGGGCAGGATTAGGACAAGAAACGTTGGTCGGTTGGGATGCAAGGTTAGCCGAAGTATACGTGGATCGCAGCCGTTCAGGGCAGGCGGATTTCCACAAAGATTTCCCCGGCAAGCATGCGGCACCGTTACAGACACCGGCCTCTATGCTGGAACTGCGGATCTTCGTGGACCATTCGTCCGTGGAGCTGTTCGCGGATCGCGGGCAGGCGGTGATCACGGATTTGATTTATCCTGATCCCGCATCAACGGGAATAACCGTATTTGCTGATGATAACCGGAAGATCATAGAATCCCTCCATATCTATGAGGTTTCTTCATCTGGTGGCCAGTTAAAGTAATATGAATCGATAAGACATAAGGAGATCCGGCAGTATGCATATTGGAGCAATGGAAGCGGGCGGCACCAAATTTGTCTGCGGTATTGGAAGTGAAGACGGAATCGTCAAGGACAGCATCAGCTTTCCGACAGGACAGCCGGAAGGGACATTATCCAGAGCCATTTCCTATTTCAAGGATCATGAGGTAGAAGCCATTGGCATCGGGTCATTTGGCCCCATCGATCTGAAACAGGAGAGCCCGACATACGGATATGTAACGTCAACACCGAAACCTGGATGGTCTCATACAGATGTCCTTGGTAAGATGAAGTCGCATATGAACATTCCCTATGGCTGGGATACGGATGTCAATGCAGCTGCTTATGGAGAAGCGACTTGGGGAGCAGCGAGAGGGCTGAGCAGCTGCGCTTATTATACGGTGGGTACAGGTCTTAGGATCGGCCTTTATGCCGAAGGACGACTGGTTCATGGATTGGTTCATCCGGAAGGAGGCCATGTTCCCGTTAAACGCCATCCGGAAGATGGCTTTGGAGGAACCTGTCCTTACCATGGCGATTGCTTGGAAGGATTGGCAGCAGGGCCGGCGCTTGAAGCCCGATGGGGGTTGAAAGGACATCTGCTGCCGGCCGACCATCCCGCTTGGGAAATCGAAGCCTATTATATAGCGCAATCCATAACCGGACTGATCCTGACGAATTCCCCGGAGAAGATCATACTGGGCGGCGGGGTTATGCAGCAAGCTCAGCTGTATTCCCTCATTCGTGCAGAGGTGAAGCGCAATTTGAACGGATATGTGCTTGCCGACGAAATTGTACACGATATCGAGAATTATATAGTTCCTCCGGTATTAGGCACCCAGTCCGGTTTATGCGGCGCATTGGCTCTGGGAATCCGGGCATGGCAAGATTCGCAATGATAAACAATTGGGAGATCAGCCCGAGTGTTCGGGCTGTTCCTTCCTATATTAACGTGTGGTAAAGAATCGAAACGAGGTGGTTATATGAAATTACCGCAGGATGTACATACCATGTTGCTGCGCACGATGTCTGCCATCACGATGACCTTATTGCTGGCGACAAGCGTCATTCCGGATTCGGCATGGGCTGCGTCAGCGATCCAAGAAGCGAATGCAGCTTTGGAAGGGAAAGGAGAAAACGACATTTTTGAAAGCGTATCCAATGTAAAGACCAACCTCGAAGGGTGGCAGTTGAAGGGCAGTGGCAATATGGAACAAACGGCAGAAGGTTTACGGCTTAGTTCCGATTCAAGTGAGAATGCAGCGGCGATCTCAGCAACCAGAGCGGATGATTTTGTCTATGAAGCCGATGTGATGATTACGGATATGCAAGCAGATGCTTCGCTGGTCTTTCGTTCAAGCGTTGACGGCTGGTCATCGTATATGCTGCAAATCGTACCCAGTGCAGGCTTGGTTCGCCTCAAGGATGCCCGCGAAGGGAACGGAAGATTGAAGGTTGAAAAAGCGCTCTCGTTGAGTCAAGGGGAAATCGTTCACCTTAAGGTCAAGGTGGTAGACAGCAATATCAAGGTGTTTTGGGGAAACCAATATGAACCGATAATGGAAGTCGATGATACGGCTTATTCCACAGGACAGCTGGGTCTACATGTGTGGGATGGTTCCGCCCTGTTTCAAAATATCAAGGTGAGCGAGTGGAAAGGCAACTTGTTCGGACCGGTAAATACGAGCGGGGACTGGCAGCCTGACATCAAAGGGCTTAAGGGATCGGCATCGGAAGGGCTCGAAGCCTACAGAATCTATAAGGATGCGGCTGCGGATTATGTGCTGGAAGGAAATATCACCTTAGGAGGACAGGCTGAAGCCGGGTTCTATTGGAGAGGGAACGATCAAGGAACGGAGGGATACGAAGCCATATTCAGGAGAGAGGATGATCAGGTTCGGGTAACGCTGGAAACCTCGGATGGAAAGGTGATTGGCGCATCGAGCCGTACATACCCAAGCCTGCCCACAAGTGTGCATCATGTAGAGATCCACGTCTCCGGAGACAGAACTCAAGTCACTGTAGATGGTTACGAACCCGCTGCGATCCGCATTTCCGACGGAAGTTACGCGGACGGATCGATCGGGATGAAGGTAAAGTCCGGAACGGCTTACTTTCAGGACGTGTACGTAACTCCGATGGAAGATTATTATACGGAGGAATACCGCCCGCAGTATCACTATAGCCCAATCCGAGGCTCGGTAAGCGATCCGAACGGATTGGTCTATTTCGAAGGGGAGTATCATCTTTTCCATCAGGACGCAGGCCAGTGGGCGCATGCGGTCAGCCGGGATCTGCTGCATTGGAACCGGCTGCCGATCGCACTGCCTTGGAACGATCTCGGACATGTCTGGTCGGGTTCCGCCGTAGCCGATACAACGAACGCTTCAGGTCTGTTCGGGGATTCTGGAGGCAAAGGACTCATTGCCTACTATACATCCTTTAATCCTGATCGGCCGGGCGGGAATCAGAAGATCGGACTTGCTTACAGCACCGATCACGGACGACCTGGACGTATTCGAAAGAACGGCCGATCCTCATCGAGAACCCGGGCAAACAGGGCGAGGATCCCGGAGGATGGGATTTTCGCGATCCCAAAGTGGTTCGGGATGAAGCCAACAACCGCTGGATCATGGTGGTATCAGGGGGAGATCATATCCGCTTCTATACCTCCGACAATCTGGTCGATTGGTCCTTAACGGACCGTTTCGGGTATGGGGAATATATCCGTGGAGGCGTGTGGGAATGTCCGGATCTGTTTCAGCTTGCCGTGGACGGCTCGGGTCAGCGCAAATGGGTGTTGATGATCAGCAGCGGCGCTAATCCGAACACCCAAGGCTCCGATGCGGAATATTTTATCGGCGATGTGACGCCAGACGGCAAATTTATGAATGATCATACGGCGGGGACCGTGCTGAGAACGGATTGGGGCAAGGAATTCTATGCCTCCATGTCCTTCTCCGACCTGCCGGACAATCGTAGGATCATGCTGGCATGGATGACGAACTGGGATTATCCCTTCAGTTTTCCGACTTCGGGCTGGAAGGGCCAGCTGACCATACCTAGAGAGCTGTCGCTCAGAACGACGAGTGAGGGGATACGTCTGCACCAGTCTCCAATCTCTGAGCTTGAGACCCTCCGGAATACGGTCATCCATGTGAACAACAGGGAAGTGACGGAGACCTCGCAGAATGTGTTAAAGGGAATTCAGGCCGGCGCGTTTGAAATCGAGGCGGAAGTCGAGATTCCGACAGACAGCAGCGAGCTGGAATTCGGCTTCCGGCTGCGGGAAGGCGGCGGACAACAGACGGTGGTCGGTTATAATAATGCCGCGCATCACATGTTCATTGACCGTTCGGCATCGGGAACCACGGATTTCTCCAGCCTGTTCTCGACCGAACACAAAGCTTTGCTGCACCCCATAGATGGAGTGGTCAAGCTGCGTATTTATGTCGATGAATCTTCCGTCGAGGTGTTCGGCAATGACGGAAACGTTGTGTTCTCGGACGTTATTTTTCCGGATCGGGCCAGACGGGGGATGAGCTTTTACACCCAAGGCGGCCAAGTAAAGCTGAAATCCCTTCAGGTGCATGAGCTGGATTCCGTGTGGAGGCATCTTGATCTATCAGAACCTGCTTCCCGAATCCTGTTGGATTCATACGAGCTGGACCTGTCCCAGGGAGAGACCGAATCGTTGTACGCAGCCGTGGATCGTGTCCAGGGCAACGGGAAGAAACCTTTGGTATGGACATCCAGTCATCCCGATACGGTCCGGATTGTTTCATCCGATGAGACCCATGCCGTATTGAAAGCTTTGAATGCGGGAGAAGCCGTGATTATGGCCTCAACGCCAAACGGAAAAATATCGGCGAGCACCCGCGTGTTGGTCACGAGCGGAACGTTCAAAACAAATCTGACGGGATGGAAACCGGACCTCAAGGCCTCGAAATGGGTTCTTACCGAGCATGGAATCCGGGGCAGCCATTCAAGCGATGCCAATTATATGGCGCAAGAGAAGGCAGGAGACTTCACGTTCGAAGGAGACATGCGGCTTGGGGAAGCAGGCGGTGCCGGGTCCATGCTGTTTCGGGCAAGCGGGGACGGACGCAGTGGATATTATCTGAATCTGGATCCTGGTATGAAGGCGATTCGGCTCTTCTACATGGTCGAAGGTCGATTCGAGGAACGTCAGGTCCTGGCCAGAGTCCCCGGTTTTATCCAAGGGGGAAGAACCTATCACCTGAGGATTGAAGCGAAAGGTCCGCATATTCAAGTCGACGTGGACGGGAAGACGGTAATCGATGTGATGGACGGGACATTTGCCGAAGGGCATTTTGGCGTCAATGTGTTCGGCGGGCAGGCTTCCTATCAAAATGTCTACGTCCGTCATTCGTCTGAAGCTCGTCTGAGGAAAACCAGCTTCATGAACGAAGCCATGAACCAGGTGATCTATACCGAGAAATCCGTAAACGGCGAACCCGTTATCGTGAAGGAATCAACGGGTACGGGGAACCCGTTATGGGTATTGGTACCAACAGGAGAGGACGATACGTATTCCATTCGTACACCGGAAGGCAAGGCTTTGGATGTGGATACCGGGCAGAACCGGATTCAGTTATACACATATCTCGGTTATAACAATCAGCGATGGCGAGTGGAACGTCAGGAAGATGATACGGTAACCATCCGATCCGTGCACGATGGCCGGGCGATTGCCGTAAGGGCTGACGGTTCGGGGCTTGAAATGAATGAGCCGGATGCCGGTTCGGATCGTCAGCGATGGCGGCTTGGCCCTGAAGCCAAGGGAGCGATAATCGAATAAGGGGAGAGCTGCCGTTGCCGGCGGCTCTTTTTTTTCGGGGTTTATAACCGATGGTTCGGCGATGGACGAACCAATTCCTGCCGGGATGCGGGGACGGATAAAAGGGTGACGCTCCGTGGCGAGTATGATACTCTAGAAGAGTTACTAGATTGATAGAACAGATGGGAAACACCGTGTGCACGTATAGGTAACAAACGGTAATTCGGAACCAAAGGGGTTAAACCTATGACAGATTTATTAATGTATGAGCGAGAGTATTGGAGCCGTTATATACATATTGCAGGCATCGACGAGGTCGGCCGAGGCTGTTTGTTCGGCGATGTGGTCGCAGCAGCAGTCATTTTGCCGGAGGGGTTAGTGTTTGAGGGGATCAACGATTCGAAGAAACTCAGTGCCAAGAAGCGGGAGACCCTCTATGACCTCATTATGGAACAGGCACTGGCGGTCGGCGTTGGTTTGGTGGACGCGGAAACGATTGACCGCATTAACATCAAACAAGCCGCAAGACTTGCCATGAAGATGGCGATCGAGCAATTGGCTGTTACTCCCCAGTTTCTGCTTGTTGATGCCGAGAAGGTGGAATGCGATATTCCCCAGCGTGCCATCATCAAAGGCGATGCTAACAGTCAGTCCATTGCCGCGGCCTCCATTATTGCCAAGGTGACTCGCGACAGATTGTGCGAAGGGGAATGGGAGACGCGTTATCCGGAATATGGAATTGCCGTACATAAAGGCTACGCTACCAAGTTTCACCGTGAACAGCTGCAGCTGCACGGACCTACCGCGATGCATAGAAGAAGTTTTCTGAAAAATATGGAGATTGAGCAATTGTCGCTATTCTAGATTTCGATGCAGCCCGCCCTCGTCAAAAGGCGGGCTGCTGCCGATATATAAGGTATACAGAAGGTGTGGGAGGAACTATCGTGAACATCGGATCGTTGATTCGCGGACTCCTGGGAGAGCAAAAGCCGGGAGACGCCAAGACGTTGGAATTAAAGCCGGGTCAGGTCGTTCGCGGTGTCGTTATGAACGTATCCGAGGACGGGCAGGAAGCTGTGGTGCAGATCCAGGGCGTTCAAGTGAAGGCGAAGCTGGAAACGCCGCTTCGAGCCGGGGAAACCGCTCTTCTGGAGGTTCAGCCGCCGGGAGAGGGAGGGACGGCCGTACTCAAGCCGCTTAGTCAAACGCCAGGACAGCCGCTGTCCCCGTCTTCGATGGCTGAGGTGCTGGATCTTGCCGGTCTTCCGGATACGAAGGAAAACCGTGAAATGATCAAGGGTATGCAGAATGCAGGAGTCCCGCTGACGAAGGATAATATCGCCATGTTCCGTGAGGCATTGGCCGTGAAGCCTCCGCAGATTCCCGCGGCGGAATGGGCGGAGTCGGCTGCAATCGCGTTTCACCGCGGCCTGCCGATTACCCCCGAAAGTGTAAAGGGACTGCATCAGGCTGTGTTTGGACCCCAGCTTCATCAACTGCTGCAATCGTTGGAGCAGCAGCTAGCGTCTGCTTTAAGCAACGGTAACGGAGGCGCTGCGGCTGCCGGAAAAAATGCAGCGTCCGCTGTGCCTTCGACAGCAGCTGGCGCAGAGGGGATCGCTGCCGCGCAGCAGCAAGCAGCAGCGGCGAACAATGCTGCTGGAGGTGCCGCACAGGCCGGCTCAGGTCAGCAGGCACTGCTGACCAAGCTGCAGGGCCTGCTGCAGCAGCTGCGCGGCGAGCTGGCGCAGCCATGGGCCAGCGGCGGCACGGCAGCGCCTGCCGCCGGCCAACCCGCCGCCGTGCCCACGGGGCCGGCGGCAGCTCTTGGCGAAGGGGCCGGAGGCCCTTCGCCAAAGCCGCCCACCCCTGGCGCGGAGCCGTGGGTGGGGCGGCTCTTGAAGCTGCTCGGTGCGGAGCACGAGCAGCAGGCCCTGCGCGGGGCCGGGACGGGCCCCGCGGGCGAAGCGGCGCGCAGTGGCGGCGCCGCAGCACCAGCCGGGCAGCCTGCGGCAGCCCAAGCATCCCTGCCCGCCACTCTTGCCCCTGGGGGCAGTGGCACAGCAGCGAGTATGCCAGGGACCCTCGCTACGCCGGGGAATGCGGCGAATACGGCGAATGCGAATCAGCAAGCTGTTCCGAATGCTCAGGCCGGTGCCGTGAATCAGCAGGGCTTGACGCAGCCGGTTGTGCCATCCGGCCAGCAGAATTCTGTCCAAGGCGTACAACAGGCTGTCATGGCTTCAACGCAAACGGGTGAATCGGCGCTTGCCCTGCAAGACACACTGAAGGGAGTATTGCTTCAGGTGTTATCCAGCCAAGAAACGCCGCCTGCGCTAAAGGAAGCGGCACAGCAACTCGTTCAGCATTTAACAGGCCAGCAGCTCTTGCTAAACACGGATCGCACGGCACCGTTTGCGCAGGTCACGATGTTCATCCCTCTGCATGGGGTCGATGGGGAACAGACGGCATCCGTACATATTCAATCCCGCAGAGGCCGCAAAGGCGAGCTGGATGCGACCAACTGCAGGCTTTTGTTTGACTTGGACATGAAATTTCTGGGCCCGACCTTGATCGATGTGCAGGTTGTTGACCGGATCGTCAGCCTCAGCTTTCGGAATGATCAAAGTTACGCCGCGGAGCTGTTTGAGGGAAAAAAAGAAGAGTTGGCTCAAGCTGTTTCGTCTATCGGCTACCAATTGCTCAGCGTAAAAACAGAACTGCTGCCCCTAGTTGCCCCGCCTAATTCAGACATGTCCGTACAGGGAACGGCAGCAGAATACACCCCGCAAACCTATAAAGGGGTGGACATGCGCATATGACCAAGCAAGAGAAAGAGCAAGGGCAAATAACAGCCATGAAAAAGGCAGTTGCCCTGAAATATACGCCTGGCGAGAGCGAAGCGCCGGTTGTGGTTGCCAAAGGGCAAGGGAAATTGGCGGAGTCTATATTAGACAAAGCTAAAGAGCATGGCGTCCCTGTCCAGGAAGATGCAGCTTTGGTGGAGATTCTCTCCAAGCTGGATCTGGATCAGCAGATTCCCGAGGAGCTGTACCAGCTTGTAGCGGAAGTGCTGACATATGTTTATCGTGTGGATCGTCAAGCGAAAGATGGAGGGATGATGCCATAATGAACTCGCCTTCCGGCAAAAAGGACAGCCGCAAGCAAAAAGGAGCCGCTGCCGAAGAGCTGGCGGCCGCTGCCCTAATTGAAAAAGGATACCGGGTTTTGGAACGGAATTGGCGCTGCCGCTTTGGAGAACTGGACATCGTTGCCGAAACAGGGGAGACCCTTGTGGTGATTGAGGTCAGAAGCCGAAGCGGAACAGTCAGCTTCGGCACGCCTTCCGAGTCCGTGAACGCCCGCAAAATGATGCAGGTCCGAAACACAGCCCAGCAGTACGTTCATCAAAAGCGTTATTATGAACGGCCGGTCCGGTTTGATGTTATCTCCATTATTCTTCGCCCAGATCTGACGCCCGTCTCGATGGATCATATCGAGAATGCATTTTAGATGGATACGATCCAAAGCATCTATAAGGATACCAAAAAGAAGGTGATAGGAGCCGAGCTCCATCACCTTCTTTGCGCAGTACAGATTATTTATTCAATAGGAGCGAACTTCCATACCGTTGTTATCCAAATCATATCACTCTCCAGCTCCATTTCACAAATGAGTGGTTTCATCGGCGGTGATATATTKGCGATCCAGCTGACGGTATTGAATCGCTTCTGCGACATGCCGGCTCTGTATCCTATCGGATGCTTCCAAATCGGCGATGGTTCTGGCCAGCTTCAGGATTCGGTCATAAGCGCGCATGCTCAGGCCCAGCGTATCGATTGTCGCTTGCAGAAGCTCAGCCGAGTCCTTGTCCAGCACCGCATGTTTCCTCAGGAAGCTGCCGAACAGTTCGCTGTTCCAGCTGAACGGTAACTTGCTGTAACGTTCCAATTGAATCCTTTGTGCCGCATAAACTTGATCCCGCATTTGCTTGGAGGATATAGGTGTTGCGCCTCCAGGCCATTCCTTCGGCCGAGGCACGTCCACCTGAAGGTCGATCCGATCCATCAAGGGCCCCGATATTCTAGCGCGATATTGAGCAATTCGTGTAACGCTGCACGTGCAGCGTTGATGAGGGTGATCACTGCCGTAATAACCGCACGGACAGGGATTCATCGAACAAGCGAGCATGAAATGCGCAGGGAAGGTAAATACCGCTCGTGCCCGGCTGATGGTTACTTCGCGATCCTCCAAGGGCTGTCGCAGCACCTCCAGCACATGCCTTGAGAACTCAGGGAGCTCATCCAGGAAGAGAATGCCTTTATGGGCCAGACTGACTTCTCCCGGCTTTGGAATGGTACCGCCTCCGATGAGCCCGCCGGCCGATATGGTATGGTGAGGGGACCGAAAAGGACGTCTGGTCATTAACCCATCGGATGGCTTTAGCTTTCCGGCAGCACTGAAGATTTTCGTTGTGGTCAACGCTTCTTGGTCCGCCAGCGGCGGCAGTATGGTGGGGAGGCGCTTCATGAGCATCGTTTTACCCGTACCCGGGGGCCCAATGAGCAGAATATTGTGCATGCCTGCGGCAGCAATGGTCAGAGCGCGTTTGATATGCTGCTGGCCAATTACATCTCTATAGTCTTCCAGCTGCTTGTCCTGGAGGCCGTCCGCTTGTATTCTGCTTGGATGCGTGGCCCGATCATATCTGAGCTTTGCCAGCGAAACGGAAGCGATGGTTGCTCCTCCAGTTTCACGGTTATCGATAACTCCATCTGATCCATCCTGGACGAGCTCATTCAAGTGCCTGAGCCCATAAACTTCGATCCCCCCGATCAATGCAGCTTCCGGGGCATTTTCGCTCGGAAGAAGTACTCCGGCATATCCTTCCTTTTTCGCTTGCTCCACCATCGGTAACACCCCGGTGATGGGTCTTAGCGTACCATCCAGTGCAAGTTCGCCAAGGATCAATATTTGCCCGGCATTCGAAAAGGTCCATTGCTCGCTTGTTAGCAATATGCCAACGGCGATTGCCAGATCGAAGGAAGAGCCTTCTTTGCGCAGATCTGCCGGTGCGAGATTGACGGTTACCCGTTTTAAGGGATAGATAAAACCGCAGTTTTTAATCGCTGCCCGAACCCGCTCAATGGATTCGCGAATGGAGGAATCGGGCAGACCGATGATGGAGGTTTGGGGCAGTCCGTTCGCCAGGTCTACCTCGACCTGGATGACAACGCCGTCAATGCCGTGCAAGCAAGCGCTATGAAGTTTTCCGTACATAAATGAAAGCACCTCATTTCTGATATCAGTGGATTGAATCGCAAAAGAACATCCAAGATTCGAAATGGGTGCTTCCTCATTTTCGCTGGGTGACTCTAGTCCGTATTGTAAAAGTTTACCTCTTGGCTGTCAATTCGCACTCCTCTTCAAGATACTCCATCCAAGAGACAAGGACCCAACCGCGGTGCGGGATCTGAGTCGTGAATGTACCATAATTCAGAAAGTTGTCACTTCTTCAGAATCGTAGCTACAGTCAATAACGGGAAGGAATGTGAATAGTCAATCCATGGTTCCGGCAAGTAGAATCAAAATCATAAACGACATGCTGCTGTAAACAGTAGCTGGCGTTACATCATCATACATAAGGGAGAGGGTTGCGTGAACATTTGGAACCGAAAGCTCGGGTTGGTGGCATTGGCCGCCGTTATAACCGGCACATTATTGAGCGGATGCACAAAAGAAAACGTGGCAAAAGAGGAGAATCCTGAAAACGCCGCCTTAGGCAAAGAAGTCACACTAGAAATGATGACCTTCTCTCATACGAATTGGCCCTATAAGGAAAACTGGCCGATTTACCAGTACTTAAAAGAAGAAACCGGCATCTCCTTCAAGGTACAACCCGTGATGAGCGATTACACCACAACGATGAACCTGGCGATATCCTCGGGCGAAATACCGGATCTTATGATGGTCAACAGCTTGAACGCCGCCAATACGCACGGGGAGAGCGGAGCGTTTGTCGACTATTTCGAGCATTTGGAACAGATGCCGAACTATAAGAAGTTTCTCGAGGACCATCCCGAAGTGAAGGCAGCTATTTTGTCTCCAGAGGGAAGGAACTATTTTATGCCGTTGTATGGACTTGAGCAGCAGTCCAGGCGGTCATGGCTATACAGAGACGATATATTCAAAAAACACAATCTGACGCCGCCGACGACATACGACGAACTGTACACCGTCGCGAAAAAATTAAAGGAATTGTACCCTGACAGCTTCCCGATTGCCGTTTTCAACGGTTTGAGTCCGCTGGTCAATATGGCACCTGCGTTTAATACAAACAGCAGCTACTATTACGATTTCGAGAAGAATGAATGGCGCTATGGTCCGACAGAGGCCAACTACAAGAAAATGGTTGAGTATATGAATAAATTTTACACGGAAGGCTTGGTTGCGCCTGACTTCATGGCTCATAAACGCAAGCAATTTAACGATCTGCTGCTTCAGAACAAATCGTTTATCGCCAGCGATTATATCGGCATCATGGATGAACTTCCGTTAATGCTTGGGGATAAAGCAGCCGAGTTTAGTCTCGATTATATGGTTCCTCCTGTTGGAACGCCGGATGGCAAGTCCCACAATGTATTTGCCGGATTGCAGTCCGACGGGTTTGCGGTAGCGGCAAATTCCAAGGAGCGGGATCGGCTGCTGAAGTACCTTGATTTCTTGTTCTCCCCCGAAGGTATTGAGCTGGCAACCTGGGGTAGGGAAGGCGAGACGTTCACAACCGAGAACGGGGCTCGCAAATTCAACCCGGATTACAAAGAGTTCGGCGACTTGAGAACCAAGACGGGCATCGCAACAATCGGAGCGCATACGGTATTGGATATGACGGCATACGAGTCCATGTATTCCCCAAAAATGCGGGAAGCGATGAAAATCGCGCCAGACCATGAAACGAGACCCCAGCCAAGGCTTGCGTATACGAATGAAGAAAATGAAGTGCTCAGCATGGTCGGCGAAACGGTGAAAAAATTCCATGAGGAGCAGATCGCCAAGTTCATTCTAGGACAGAAACCGATGGATGATTGGGATGCTTACGTGAATGAAGTGAACAAGCTTGGCGTGCAGCAGGTGCTGGATGTGCATAAAAGTGCTTATGAGCGGACGCAAAAGTTCTTAAACGAAGCCAAGTAATGGATATCTGCGCGGCATACGGCAAGATGAGCGCACTGCTTTCTTTTCCCGGACCGGCTCTCGGCTAAGTAATGGCTGGTCCCGGTCCTTATGGGGGAAGCGGCCTGATGGATGAGTTTTGAACTAACGGGTAAAGGAGGATGCGTTTTTTTGCAACCACAGAAGAATCCGGGTTTCTTGACGAAAGTGAAGCGGGACAAATACCTGCTGCTGCTGCTTCTGCCCTGTGCTCTGTATTACATCATCTTTAAGTACGTTCCCATATTCGGCATTTCGATCGCCTTTATGGACTACAACCTATTTAAGGGGATCACGGAGAGTGACTGGGTGGGTTTCAAATATTTCAGCATGTTTTTTAATACGCCTGATTTCTGGCCTGTTCTCAGAAATACATTCCTGCTGGGGTTATACAAGCTGATCTTCGGCTTTCCGGCACCTATCATCCTTGCTTTACTCATTAATGAAGTGAGCAAGTCGTTTTTGAAACGGTTTGTCCAAACGGTCAGTTATCTCCCGCACTTCATATCCAATGTCGTTGTAGCGGGGATCGCGGTTATGTTCCTGTCCCCGACAGGCGGGGTAGTCAACCAGCTGCTGAGTGCCGTCGGACTCGAACGAATCAACTTTTTGGTTGAGGCCTCCTGGTTCAGGTCGATCTATGTAACGACCGACGTATGGCAGCATATCGGATGGGGGACCATCATCTATTTGGCTGCTTTGACGGCAATCGATCCGCAGTTATATGAAGCGGCACGGATGGATGGGGCTAACCGGTGGAAGCAGGCGCTGAACATTACGCTTCCCGGCATCGCGCCTGCAATCGTGATTATCCTGATACTTGATATCGGAAAAATACTGGAAATTGGCTTTGAGAAAGTATACCTGCTCGCAACTCCCGCCACTTATGAGACAGCTGATATTATATCCACCTACGTGTACAGGGTCGGCTTAACGCAAGGCAACTACAGTTATGCCACGGCGATTGATCTGTTTACCGGCATCATCAGCTTCATCTTCATTATCGCGGCGAATTCGTTCAGCCGGCGGGTTAGCGGAAGCAGCATCTGGTAAAGGAGGAACGTGATGAAACCGAAATTGAATTGGTTTGACGCGCTCAATGCCTTGATCCTTTCCGGGATCGTGCTCGCGTGTCTATATCCGTTTGTTTATATGCTGGCCGTGTCCCTGAGCGATTCCGCATCGATCGCCTCAGGGGAAGTGTGGCTATGGCCGAAGGGCTTCAATCTGGATATGTATCAGTATGTGTTCGAGGACGGTCGGGTGCTGAAAGGATATAAGAACACGCTGATTTACGTGATTTCAGGGACCGCCATTTCTTTGATTGTAACGGCACTAGGGGCTTATGCACTGTCCAAGACCAAGATGGTCATGGGCAAACCGATCCTGATGCTGATCGTCTTTACGATGTTTTTTAACGGCGGGATGATTCCGACGTTTCTGGTCGTGAAGGAGCTGGGCTTGTCAACACGATATGGGGCATGGTACTGCCCGGAGCGGTAGGTACCTGGAATCTGCTCATCATGCGGACTTTCTTCATGGGCATGCCTCAAGAGCTCGAGGAATCCGGAAAAATAGATGGACTGTCCGAAATCGGGATTTTCTTCCGGATTGTGCTCCCGCTATCCAAGCCGGTGCTGGCCACCATCGGCTTGTATTATGCCGTCGGGATGTGGAATAACTTTATGGGGCCGCTGCTGTATCTGCGGGATGCCGATATGCAGCCCCTCCAGGTCATTTTAAGAAACATCGTGCTGTCGGGGCAATTGACGGGGACGGATGGTCCGGTTGTGGGCGATATCGTGGTGGTGGAGGATGGCTTGAAATTCGCTACCATTATGGTGTCTACCTTGCCGATCCTGCTTGTCTATCCGTTTATACAGAAGTATTTTGTAAAAGGGGCTTTGATAGGCTCGGTTAAGGGTTAGCGTTAAAGGTAAAGCGGTCGGCCGCTCACCTGTGTGTTATCGGATCCAGTTGGTTTTCCGGTAATCACCCGGTGTTTGGCCGGTTATTTTTTTGAACATGCGGATAAAGGAAGTGACATTACGGTAGCCGATCCGGTTGCCAACTTCCTGAATCGGCATATTTGTCGTCTGCAGTAGTTCTTTCGCTTTTGTTATTCGAATCGCATTCAATTGGTCGCTAAAGTTGCTCCCCGTCTTCTCTTTAATATACCCGGATAGATAAGTTGGCGACATGTTGAGTTTAAAGGCAAGCTGCTCGAGTGATATATCTTCAGCGTAATGGGACTCCAAATAATGAATGACATATTGAATGATATCGTAATGTTCCTCACGTTTCAGACGGATCGCATGGGCTGCATGGGCAAGCTCGTCGAGCAGGATTTCCCGGTATTGCTCGGGGGTTACGCTATAAGCAAGCTTTTGTGCGTAATCCGGAAGGGCGTCGATATTGATTTTCAGCAGTTCTACTGTCCTTCTCATGCGGACCGAGACCGATTTGGCAAAGTGGCTTAGTTGATCGGCCGTGGCCTCTTGCCGCTGCAATCGATCCAGGGCGCGCTCAATGAGCGATTGGCAGCTGCTCTCGTTGCCAGCCTGTAAGTTCACGTAAAATTCGTGTTCCTGCTCGGCAGTGAATCCTGTTACATCTTCTCGGCGTTCCTTCTCCCAGATGATCTGGGTTTCCTCAATCGGCATGGCTTGTTGCAGGAGCGACATGGCTTCTGCATAAGCCCGGTCAAAATCAGAGGTTTGCTGGAACACGGACGAAACCGCAATATTCACGAGATAGGTGCTTTGATCTTGATCAAAAATCTGTTTGAGCTGATTGAGACACTGCTGCAGCATGTCGGATTTTTCTTGTGTATACACAATGGTTAAAATCTGCTTGCCCTCCATCTGAAGGGTATGGGATATGGGAAACGATTCTTGGATCTGCAGCGTGATCATGTCTTTGATCTTGCCGGTTGCCCTTGTCATTAAGGCATCAAGCTGACGCGAAGGGACGTGCCGGTATCTCAACTGATAAAGGATAACCATAAATTCACCCTCGCCGACCCAAAGTTCGTTGGAAGCGTTGGTATCAAGGGCAATGTTTTTGAACTGGGCCAAATAATGGTAGCTTGTCAGCAGCGGTTTGGTATGGTCCATCCATTCCTTGATGATCTTACGTTCATGCTGCAAACCCTTCAGATGGTTGGAAATGGCGCTGAATTCGGAGATACTCCCTTGATATAGCTCCATCTCCGCTTGGCCCAGGCCCGTAACCATTCTCTTGAGCGGCAGGTTGATTTTTCGGGAGAAAACCCATGATGCCAGAATACCAATAAGCAGGGTAGCTGCAAATAAGAGTACAGCCATCCAGTTCATGCGGCTGATGCTTTGATTGAGTTCCTTATGGGGAATAATAGAAACGTAGGTAAGACCGGAGCGGGCGCCTTTTTCGAAAAAGTAATAGGTTCCCTTCTCCATCATCCATTCCGATTGGCCGTCCCATTCCGGCAGTGGCAGGGATTTAGCATCCGGGGCGGATTCATACAGGGTTGTTCCCTCCGAGTCCACCAGCAGAAAACGGGAATCGGCCATTCCATTATATGATTCATACCAGCTTTTCATATTTACGAAAGCGATGATCTTCCAGGGGCTGCCTTGTACGTTCGTAATTAAAGGCATCAGCTGCAATTCACTCTTCTCGGTTCCGATGGTGAACGTGCGGCTGGGAAGCATGTGCAGAAAACCGTTTGCGTGATCTCTACGCTTCCAGAATTCGTATGAATAGGAGTCGCTTTTGTAGTAATGCTTAAACATGCGGTCATCATCGACGATGCCATCCCGCTCAAGCAGGAAGGAATGATTTTGGTAGTAAATCATGACATTATTTAAGTGGTAGTAGGGCTGGCTTACCAGGGTCCGAATCTGATCCATGACCGTATCCACCTGCAGATAATTGATGCCTTTCTTTCCCCCGGAATCGGCCTGCCTGCTGATATTGCCGACAAATTCATCGTGCTGAAGGTTGAGGAGGAGATTTTTCCATGTGGAGTACTGCTTCTCAAAATGATCGACGGTGTTTCGAATCAGGGTCAGATTATATTTGACAATTTCATTGTTAACATTGCGGGAGTAGAATGTCATCGACCATAGATTATAGGAGGAGAGCAGGAAAATCACGACGAGAAAATACACGAGCATTTTGACAAATAATGAATGCAGCGGAAAAAATGACTTCAACCAACTCATGCTGAATCTCCTTATAATTGCGTTCACTAATCTTTCAATCATTCTACCGGATAGCAGAAAAAGGATAAAGAGTTTTATTTTGCGTCACAGTTTAACGCGAACAAAAAGGGATTTAATGGTATAATAGTAATCAATACACTAATTATTACGGGGAGGTGAGAGGGATTCGGTATGACAATTTTATGGGAAAATATCATCCTTACACTAGTTGCAGGATTGTTAGGCATTGCCGTTGTCGTATTGGGGATTGTCGGATTGATAAGCTTTGCACGAAAAAATAAATGAATTTTACATATTTCTCCAATTTATATCTGGAAGGAATCATACCCATGCCAAATCGAGTGGATAAACTGTGAACTTTTTAAGGTAAGCGTTTTAAAAACATGTTACAATAGCTTGGGTTTAATATATAAAGGTTGACAGGGTAATCTTTCATAGATTAGTTCCGTGTTAGCCAGCCTTGTTCCAGTCATGTTGATAGGAGGATTCGAGAATGAATATCCATGAATATCAAGGAAAACAAGTACTGAAGCAATATGGAGTAGCTGTTCCGAACGGCAAGGTAGCGTTTACGGTAGAAGAGGCAGTTGAAGCTGCACAATCTTTGGGAAGTCCCGTAACCGTTGTCAAAGCACAGATCCACGCAGGCGGTCGGGGTAAAGCCGGCGGCGTTAAAGTGGCGAAGAACCTGGACGAGGTTCGTGCTTATGCTGAAAAAATTCTGGGCAAGGTGTTGGTGACTCACCAAACGGGTCCGGAAGGCAAGGAAGTCAAGCGTCTCCTCATTGAAGAGGGCTGCGATATTCGCAAAGAGTATTATATCGGTGTGGTCGTTGACCGTGCTACCGGCCGTGTCGTTTTGATGGCGTCCGAAGAAGGCGGTACCGAGATCGAAGAGGTTGCCGCAGCAACTCCCGAGAAGATTTTCAAAGAGGTCGTAGATCCAGCGATCGGACTTCAAACATTCCAAGCACGGAAATTAGCGTATTCCATTAATATTCCGAATGAACTGGTAGGAAAAGCCGTTCAGTTCATGCTGGCCTTGTATAAGGCATTTGTAGAGAAGGATTGCTCTATCGCTGAAATCAATCCGCTTGTCGTAACCGGGGACGGAAACGTCATGGCTCTAGATGCCAAACTCAACTTTGACTCCAATGCGTTGTTCCGTCATAAAGACATCCTTGAGCTGCGCGACCTGGACGAAGAAGACGAGAAGGAAATTGAAGCATCCAAATACGACTTGAGTTACATAGCTCTGGATGGCAACATCGGCTGTATGGTTAATGGCGCCGGTCTTGCCATGGCTACGATGGACATCATTAAGTACTATGGCGGGGACCCTGCAAACTTCCTTGATGTTGGGGGCGGTGCAACAACGGAGAAGGTAACGGAAGCCTTCAAGATCATTTTATCCGATCCTCAAGTAAAAGGAATCTTTGTCAACATTTTCGGTGGTATTATGCGCTGCGACGTTATCGCTACCGGTGTTGTCGAAGCTGCTAAACAGCTGGGCTTAACTCGTCCGCTGGTTGTACGCTTGGAAGGAACGAACGTAGACCTCGGCAAGCAAATTTTGGCTGAGTCCGGTCTTAACATCGTACCTGCTGATTCCATGGCCGACGGAGCACAGAAGATCGTCTCCCTCGTTCAGTAATATTTCATTCCTGAAGGGGCATGGCACGATGGGCTTCGAAAGCCCTGCCGTGCGGTTGCTTTCATTTTCAAATAACAATAGGGGATGTGAATCAATCGTGAGTATTTTGATCGATAAAAATACAAAAGTTATCACGCAAGGGATTACAGGTAAAACAGCCCTTTTCCATGCAAAAGGCGCCCTGGATTACGGTACACAGATGGTCGGGGGAACTTCACCCGGCAAAGGTGGAACCGAAGTCGAAATTACGCTTGAGAACGGTGAAACCGTCAAATTGCCGGTTTACAACACCGTTGAGGAAGCCAAAGCCAAAACAGGCGCAACCGCTAGCGTAATTTATGTGCCCCCGGCTTTTGCAGCCGATTCCATTCTGGAAGCTGTTGATGCCGAGATGGATCTGGTTATCTGTATTACAGAAGGCATTCCGGTGCTGGATATGGTCAAAGTATCCCGCTATATGGAAGGCAAGAAGACTCGTTTGATCGGACCTAACTGTCCGGGTGTTATTACGCCGGGTGAATGCAAAATCGGCATCATGCCTGGTTACATCCACACGCCAGGACATGTCGGAGTTGTATCGCGCAGCGGTACCCTGACATATGAAGCCGTTCATCAGCTGACTGCTCGCGGCATCGGACAATCCTCCGCCGTAGGGATTGGCGGCGACCCGGTTAAAGGGACGGAGTTTATCGATGTATTGAGACTCTTTAATGAAGATCCTAACACCAAAGCGGTTATTATGATCGGTGAGATCGGCGGTACAGCGGAGGAAGAAGCGGCTGAATGGATCAAAGCGAACATGACTAAACCAGTGGTAGGCTTCATTGGCGGCGCAACGGCGCCTCCAGGAAAACGCATGGGCCACGCAGGCGCGATTATTTCTGGCGGTAAAGGGACAGCCAAGGAGAAAATCTCTGTACTTGAAGCGTGCGGTATCAAGGTAGCTCCTACACCTGCTGAAATGGGCTCAACCCTGGTTAGCGTGCTTGAGGAGAAGGGTCTCCTGGAGTCTTGCACGACTCACTAGATCTAGATTTTTATGCAATTCTAGCTAAGGCGTAACTTAAGGTAAGCAACCTTTTATTTCCTAAACAGGAAATGAAGGGTTGCTTTTTTGTTTTTGATTTTATATTTTAAGGAGGTCCCATTATGAAGGTAGACAGCTTACTGCTGATCGCATTGCATGAAAGCGAAGGTGTCGGATGGAAGACCATTAACCGAATCATATCGAACGGTGAGCTGCATGAGGGGTTGCTGTCTTATGATGCGAATGATTGGAGGGCCTGTGGTTTGTCTGTCGAAAAAGCGAATAAACTGGCCAAGGACTTCCCTTCCGCTGTCGAAAGAAAGCAGATCGATCTGTCGAATGCGAATGATGCCGGGTATCGGCAACATGAAGCCGGGGTATGGAATTTGACAAACCGTTCAAAAATACGTATTATAACAGCCCTCGATGATATCTATCCGGACACGTTACGATCTTCGCCACAGGCTCCTTGGGTGTTGTATTGCATCGGCGATCTACATCTGCTGTCGAGGCCTGGGATTGCGATGGTAGGTACAAGAATGCCTACGGCATATGGGCGCAAAATTGCAACGATGCTATCCGAGGAGTTGGTACGATCAAGGTTCATGGTTGTCAGCGGCATGGCCAGAGGCATTGATAGCGTAGTCCACGATGCGGCTTTGCGAAGCGGGGGACCGACAGTGGCGGTTCTCGGAGCCGGCGTTGACGTTATATATCCACCGGAGAACCGATCGCTGTATGAAGAGATTGCGGCTAAGGGGCTTATCATTTCCGAATACCCGCCAGGCACCAAGGCGCTACCGGGGTTCTTCCCTCAGCGTAACCGGATTATCGCGGGACTCACGTTAGGTACCGTGGTGGTGGAGGCGGATGCCCGCAGCGGATCGTTGATTACGGCGGATTTAGCCCTGGAGGCGGGAAGGGACGTGTTCTCCGTTCCGGGACCTGTTACTTCACCCAAGAGCAGAGGGACTTTGGATTTGATCAAGCAAGGAGCCAAGATGGTCACGGAAGCAAGGGATATAATAGAAGAATATGATTCCTTGTTGCCAAAAGTGGCCTCCGGTACATACAATAAGGAGCGGCGGGCCCCTCGTCAGGAGCAGCCCGATGAACTAGCCGGGTTGACAAATGACGAACGACAAATATACCATATGCTCGAACAGGGTCCCGGGTCGCTGGATGAAATGATCGAGTTAACCCGGTGGGATTTTGGACATTTGCATTCAGTTCTGTTATCTTTAATCATAAAAAAGCAGATTACCCAATTACCCGGTGCTATATATAAGATCATTTAATGGGAAAGTTTGAATGTTGGAGAGGAGGATGAACCTGTGGCGGATTCACTCGTCATCGTAGAGTCGCCTGCTAAGGCGAAAACGATTGGCAAATATCTCGGCAGCAAGTATATCGTGAAGGCTTCGATGGGTCATGTTCGCGATTTGCCGAAGAGCCAGATCGGGGTTGAAGTAGAAAACGACTTCAATCCGAAATACATTACGATCCGCGGAAAAGGTTCTGTCTTAAAGGAACTTAAGGATGCTAGCAAAAAGGTGAAAAAAGTGTACCTCGCAGCTGACCCCGATCGCGAAGGGGAGGCCATTGCATGGCATCTTGCGCATGCATTGGAGCTGGATGATACTCAAAGCCTGCGGGTTGTATTTAATGAAATAACAAAAACAGCCGTGAAGGATGCTTTCAAGACGCCGCGCAAAATTAACATGGATCTGGTCAACGCGCAGCAGGCAAGACGTATCCTGGATCGATTGGTTGGTTATAAGATCAGCCCTATTCTATGGAAGAAAGTGAAAAAGGGACTCTCTGCCGGCCGTGTTCAATCGGTAGCTGTCAAAATCATTCTCGACCGCGAGAATGAGATAAGCGCTTTCGTGCCGGAAGAATATTGGACCATTACGGCCAAACTGGCCATTAAAGGTTCTGCATTCGAAGCCAAATTCACGCAGCTTAATGGCGCAAAGAAAGAGCTCACCAATGAACAGGAAGTAAATGAAATTCTTCAAGCGATTCGGGATGCTTCCTTCCAAGTCAGCGAAGTAAAAGAGCGAGAGCGTCAGCGCCATCCGTCTCCACCGTTTACAACGAGTTCCTTGCAGCAGGAAGCTGCACGTAAACTTGGTTTCCGGGCGGCTAAGACCATGTCCGTTGCCCAGCAGCTGTACGAGGGCGTCGAGCTTGGCAAGGAAGGCACCGTCGGTTTGATTACCTACATGCGTACGGACTCCACGCGCATCTCAGGGACGGCTCAAGAAGAAGCAAAAGAATACATCACCGAGAAGTATGGTGATCCGTTCGTTCCGGAGAGCCCGAGACAATACTCGAAAAAAGCAGCCAACGCTCAGGATGCGCATGAAGCGATTCGTCCTACATCGGTGCTGCGGGATCCTGAATCCATGAAGCCGTTTATGAGCCGTGATCAGCTCCGCTTGTACAAACTGGTCTGGGAGCGTTTTGTGGCAAGTCAGATGTCTTCTGCAGTGCTGGATACGCTTTCTGTTGATATTGCCGCGGGCAAGGCCGTCTTCCGCGCAACAGGTTCGAAGGTTCGTTTCCCTGGATTCATGAAGGTTTACGTCGAAGGCAACGACGACGGGACGACAGAAGAAGATAAATACCTGCCGGAGCTTCATAGTGGCGACATTCTGGAGAAGCAGGACATTGAGCCGAAGCAGCACTTCACGCAGCCACCTCCGCGTTATACGGAAGCACGTCTTGTCCGGACGCTGGAAGAGCTCGGCATAGGGCGACCTAGTACGTATGCACCGACACTGGAGACGATCCAGAAGAGAGGCTACGTTGCCATCGAAGAGAAGAAATTCATGCCAACCGAGCTCGGTGAACTTGTCATCGAGCAGATGGAGCAGTTCTTCCCGGAAATTCTCAATGTGGAGTTTACGGCTAACATGGAAGAGGACCTCGACCATGTGGAGGAGGGCTCCGAAGATTGGGTCAAAGTATTGGCAGAGTTCTATGAATCCTTCGAAAAGCGCCTTGAAGTAGCAGAGGAAGAAATGAAGGAAATCGAAATCGAAGATGAGGTTTCCGACGAGATCTGCGAAAAGTGCGGAAAGCCGTTGGTCTATAAGCTGGGCAGGTTTGGCAAGTTTCTTGCATGCTCAGGCTTCCCGGATTGCCGGAATACCAAGCCGATCGTGAAAGATATCGGCGTGGCGTGCCCGAAATGCAAGGAAGGCCATGTCGTGGAACGACGAAGCAAGAAGGGGCGCGTCTTCTTTGGATGTGATCGTTATCCCGAATGTGATTTCGTATCATGGGATAAACCGTCAACGAAGCGGTGTACGAATTGCAGCAGCTTAATGGTAGAGAAGAAAAGCAAGCAAGGCATCAAGCTTCAATGTACTTCTTGTGATTATTCCGAAATGGTCGAGGAACAAGACGACGCAGCAGATTTGTAAGGCATACAGGGGGGAATGACGTTGACAGATTCACAGAGGGTTACGGTTATCGGTGCAGGGCTTGCCGGCAGTGAAGCTGCCTGGCAGATCGCTAGCCGGGGCATACCCGTTACATTATATGAGATGCGGCCGGTCGTTAAGACGCCGGCTCATCATACGGACAAGTTCGCTGAGCTTGTATGCAGTAATTCGCTTCGGGCGAACGGTTTAACCAACGCAGTAGGGGTATTGAAGGAAGAAATGCGGATGCTGAACTCGCTTGTCATCGGTTCGGCAGACCGCAATTCCGTCCCGGCTGGCGGCGCATTGGCCGTTGACCGTGACGGTTTTTCGGGAGAAATTACGGAAACTCTGCATCAGCATCCTTTAATTGAGGTTGTAAATGAAGAAATTCAGCATATACCTGAAGAAGGCATCGTTGTTATTGCAACTGGGCCGCTGACCTCGCCCGTGTTGTCATCACAGATTCGTGAGCTGATGGGTGAGGACTATTTCTATTTTTACGATGCGGCTGCTCCGATCGTGGAAAAAGATTCAATTGATATGAGCAAGGTTTATCTGGCATCCCGTTATGATAAAGGCGAAGCGGCTTATCTGAATTGTCCCATGACAGAAGAAGAGTTCGACGCTTTCTATGACGCTCTTATCAATGCCGAAGTCGCTCAATTGAAAGAGTTTGAGAAGGAGATTTATTTCGAGGGCTGCATGCCGATCGAGGTCATGATGAAGCGTGGTAAACAAACCGCCTTGTTTGGCCCGATGAAGCCTGTTGGATTGGTGAACCCGCATACAGGCAAGCTGCCGCACGCTGTGGTGCAGCTCCGTCAGGATAATGCCGCAGGTACCCTCTACAATCTTGTCGGTTTCCAGACTCATCTGAAGTGGGGTGAACAGAAGCGGATCATTTCCATGATTCCGGGACTTGAGAACGCCGAAATTGTGCGTTACGGTGTCATGCACCGCAATACGTTTGTCAATTCGCCTAGACTGCTGGAACAAACCTATCAGGTGAAAACACGGCCAAATCTGTATCTGGCGGGACAAATGACGGGCGTAGAAGGATATGTTGAATCGGCGGCATCCGGATTGATTGCCGGGATCAATGCAGCAAGAGCCGCTCAGGGGCAGGAGGGGATCGTATTCCCTCAGGAATCAACTATCGGGAGCATGGCCTATTACATAACCCATGCAGATCCAGATAACTTCCAGCCGATGAATGCGAACTTCGGCCTTCTTCCGAGTCTCGAGAAGCGCATTCGCAACAAAAAGGAAAAAAACGAAGCGCTTGCAAGCAGAGCTCTTGACGGAGTACGCGTATTTATTAATGCTAACGAACTAAATACAATCTAATCTTATTTTCTTAGGGAGGTCTTGCCATCATGGAAATGACTTTTCACGCCACTACAATTTGTGCAGTACGGCATAATGGCACAGCAGCTATTGCCGGCGATGGCCAAGTTACATTTGGTGAAAGTGTAGTCATGAAGCAGACCGCCAAGAAAGTGCGCCGTCTTTACCGGGGACAAGTTGTCGCCGGTTTTGCCGGTTCTGTGGCGGATGCTATCACGTTATTTGAGAAATTCGAAGGCAAGCTGGAAGAGCACCATGGAAATCTGCAGCGCGCCGCTGTTGAACTCGCGAAGGATTGGCGTCAAGACCGTGTGCTTCGCAAGCTTGAAGCTTTGATGATTGTTATGGATAAAACCGGGATGCTGCTGATTTCAGGTGGCGGCGAAATCATCGAGCCTGATGATGATGTGCTGGCCATTGGGTCAGGCGGCAATTTTGCCTTGTCGGCAGGACGGGCGCTTAAGCGTCATGCCGGACATATGGAAGCGAAGGATATAGCCAGAGAAGCGCTTCAGATCGCTTCTGAGGTGTGTGTCTATACCAACAGCAATATTATTGTCGAAGAGCTGTAAGGATGCCATACAGCAACATATAGCCATATCAGGGGTGGAGGTATTCGCGATGAGTAAAGAATCGATGACGCCAAGACAGATTGTATCCGAGCTGGATAAATACATTGTAGGCCAAAAGGAAGCTAAAAAATCGGTCGCTGTAGCACTTCGGAACCGCTATCGCCGGAGCTTGCTTACGGATGACGAGCGGGATGAAATCGTACCGAAGAACATACTGATGATCGGTCCCACCGGCGTCGGCAAAACGGAGATTGCAAGAAGGCTTGCCAAGCTGGTTCATGCACCGTTCGTTAAGGTCGAGGCGACAAAGTTTACCGAGGTTGGATATGTCGGCCGTGATGTGGAATCCATGGTACGGGATCTTGTGGAAACCGCGATCCGGATGGTGAAGCTGGAACGCACCGAGAAGGTTAAGGACAAAGCCGAGGAAATGGCGAACGAGCGGATCGTTCAGCTGTTGGCGCCTTCAACCAAAGGGCAGAAGAGTCAGCGAAATCCCTTTGAGATGCTGTTTGGCGGTGCGAATAACGATACCCAGACCGAAGATGAGGATGCGGACGATAAGGACGTTAGTCTCAAAGAGAAGCGGAGACAGGTGCGCTTTAACCTGCTGTCCGGTAAGCTTGAAGACGAAACGATTGAGATTGATGTCGAGGATGCTGCTCCAAACATGTTCGATATGTTTGCGGGGCAGGGCAATGATCAGATGGGCATGAACATGCAGGAAATGTTCGGCAATCTGATGCCAAAGCGCACAAAGCGCCGCAAGCTGTCAGTGAAAGAAGCCAGGAAAGTACTGACGCAAGAAGAAGCAGGCAAGCTCATTGATATGGATGATGTCATCCAGGAATCCATTCGTCGGGCAGAGCAATCCGGCATTATATTTATCGATGAGATCGACAAGGTTGCCAGCCAGGGCCGCCAATCGGGTCCGGATGTGTCCAGAGAAGGTGTGCAGCGCGACATTCTGCCTATCGTGGAAGGCTCGACGATTATGACGAAATACGGACCGATAAAAACGGACTTTGTCCTCTTCATCGCGGCAGGTGCTTTTCATATTGCGAAGCCATCGGATTTGATTCCCGAGCTTCAGGGGCGTTTTCCGATTCGGGTGGAGCTCAGCAGCTTGTCACTCGACGATTTTGTATCCATTTTGACCGAGCCGAAAAATGCACTAACCAAGCAATACGTAAATCTGCTGCGTACTGAGGATCTTGAGGTTGAGTTTTCTCCAGAAGCGATACGGGAAATCGCCCAAATTGCGGCTTCGGTTAACCAGAACACGGAGAATATAGGCGCGCGGAGACTTCATACGATATTGGAGAAGCTCCTTGAAGACCTGTCATTTGAAGCGCCTGAGTTGACGCTGGACCGCATGGTGATCACGCCGCAGTATGTCCGGGAGAAACTTGCCGGCATTGCCCAGGACCGGGACCTGAGCCAGTATATTCTGTAGTTGCATGCATATAGGTCTATTTGCCGGGTATGCGAAAGTAAATAATTGTCGATATTCATCCCTTCCCTTGCAGCAAGTTGTCGAAGCGCTTTCGCATGTTGGAAGGGATCGGGACGGATTTCGTAATTTTTTGTGAATTTTATGGTCCCCATCAGGACCTACCCTTCGGGAAAAATCGCTTAAATTTTACAGATTTAGTGATACGATTTGCAATAATATAGAAAAAAACCGGATAAAAATGAACACAAAGCCCTTCTTTTTGGTAAAAGATAGGGCTTTTTTCTTATTGTAAAAAGTCCCAAACTTTAAGAAACTTAGTTTATGTGACATCATGTTGTCTTTTTCTACTTAAGACCTAGGTTAGTTCATACGGATTATATGATTTGTCGAAAAAAGAGGATTTAGCTAGGAAGAGTGGAATACCTTTCTGCAAAGTCCAGTCAGGAGGAATGAGCTAGTGAATCTGTTGAATAATAGTTCTTTTCAACGGCTTCAAAGCGGTTTGGATGCAGCTAATCTCAGAAACAATGTGATTGCAAACAACATCGCCAACGTGGATACTCCTCATTTTAAGAGATCCGAGGTATCCTTTGAGAGTCTTCTGAAAAAAGAAATGGATGGGGCCCAATTGTCATTACAGGGCAGAAGAACAGATCCCAGACATTTTGTCATTGGTTCAACCGGGGGGATTCCTGAGGCTTCGGTCATGAAGGATGGCAGCAGCTCCATGAATAACAACCAGAATAATGTCGATGCAGACAGAGAAATGTCGCTGCTTGCAGAGAATCAGCTCCGTTATAATTCATACATACAAGCTGTAAATGAGCAGATTCGAATGATGCGTACAGCTATTGAAGGGAGATAGGGTTCATGAATATTAGCAATAGCTTCGGTATTAATGCATCAGCTCTAACAGCACAACGGCTTCGAATGGATGTCATCTCCTCCAACATAGCCAATGCGGAAACCACTCGCGCGCGAATCGAGAACGGCCAAGCCGTTCCGTATCGTCGAAAAACGGTTGTTTTACAACCGCAGCAGGAATCATTTGAAGGACTTCTTAGAGCTCAGATGAATGGTCAGAATGCGGGACAAGGGGTAAAGGTTGCGCAGGTACGGGAAGATCAAACCCCGCTGAAACAGGTATATAACCCTACACATCCTGATGCGAATGCGGAAGGCTATGTCTTTATGCCTAACGTGGACATTACGAAGGAAATGGTGGATATGATAGCAGCTACCCGTTCGTACGAAGCTAATGTTACGGCGATCAATGCTTCGAAAGCGATGATTATGAAGGCGCTGGAGATCGGTAGATAACAAGTGAAAAATACATAAGCCCATATTGTAGGAGGAGAGAGAGAAATGATTCAAAATGCAATGTTCAGTGTTCAGGGCGTGCAGCCGCTTCAACTGCAGGAGCAAGTGAAAAATGGAGCGACTCCATCCGAATCGATTCGCGATTTTGGCTCTTACCTGAATGAAGCACTGAACTCTGTGGCATCACAGGAACAAAATGCACATGTTATGAGCGATAAATTAATGATTGGACAAGTAAACGTAGATCAGGCGATGATATCCGCCCAACAGGCTCTGTTGAGCATTCAGCTCACAACACAGGTCCGAAACAAAGTGGTAGAAGCCTATCAAGAGATCATGCGCACGCAAATCTAAATGTTTCTAGCAAAGTTTCGGATGGGGTGACAATGTGAACGAGAGAATTACCCAGTATCGGGAGAGAATGACCCAGTATTGGAACCAATTCAGCAACAAACAAAAAATAATGTTAATCGCTACAATAGCATTTGTTTTGATTGCTCTAATCGTACTAACGATGCAGTTCTCCAAGACGAAGTACGAAGTAGCATTCCGGGATTTAAATTCCAGCGACGCTGCAGGAATCATCAGCCACCTGGAGACCCAAGGGATTTCCTACAAGCTGAGCGAGGATGGCAGAAGCATCCTGGTTCCGAGTACGAGCGCAGCTAAAGTCCAGATTGATGTAGGGTCGCAAGGACTTGTACAGAATGGTACGATCGGATTCGAAACCTTCGAGAAGAACGCATCAGCCATCGGGATGACAGATAACGAATTCGAAGTGAAATATGTAAATGCACTGAATGGCGAAGTGGAACGACTGCTTGAGAAGATGCAGGGCGTCCAGGATGCAACGGTATTGTTGAATTTGCCAAAAGAAAGTGTATTTGCAAAAAACGGAAACGAAGATCAAGCCAGCGCCTCCGTAGTTGTGCAATTCAAACCAGGCTATCGGCCTAATCAAGAAGTCATTGACGGGTATTATAACCTCGTGAAGACGGCCATTCCGAACTTACCGGTTGAGAACATTACAATCACCAATGACGAAGTCGAGCTGCTCGCAACAGCTAAAGGCGGTCAAGGTGGATTGATGGGTAAGGTGGAAGAAAACTTCGCGCTTCAGAAAAAATTCGAAAGCGACGTTAGGCAAAATGTTCAGCAGTTTCTCTCGCAGTACATGGGATCGAATAAAGTCAATGTTCTGGTCGCTTCCAAACTGAACTTTGATCAGGTGCAGAGCAAGGAAAACATCGTAACCCCTGTTGATGAAGAAGAAATGAAGGGGATTGAGCTCAGTGTTCAGGAGATCCAGAAGAACTATTCGGGAACCAGTAGTCCAACCGGCGGAGTAGCCGGCGTAGGCGAAGAAGCTGTTCCGGGATATCCAAGTGATTCTGGAAGCGGGGAAACGAACTCGGAAGAGCTCTCCAAAACCGTTAACTATGAAGTTAACCGGATTACGAAGGATATCATAGCAAGTCCATATACTGTTAAAGATTTAACCATTAATGTCTCGGTTGAACCACCTGCCGGTCAACAAACTTTGGATGACGCGACAAGAACGGCAATACAGAACATTCTGGTTAATATCGTGCGTGCATCGCTCTCGGATACAGGCTCTACTTATACAGACGCTGATTTGTCCAAAAAAGTTTCGGTTATTTCACAGGTATTTAATGTAAATGCGGATGAAAATCCGAAAACCGTTCTTTCACAGCCTGTATTATGGGGGATTGGTATCGCTGCGTTGGCGTTAATTGCTGGAGGAACCTATTTCATAATCCGCAGACGCAGAAAGCAGCAGGAAGAATTTGAAGATGATATTCAGCTTCCGCCAGTTACGGAATTCCCATCGATTAATCTCGAAAGTATAACCAATGAAAGCCAGGTTCGTAAACAGCTCGAAACCTTGGCGAAGAAGAAGCCAGATGAATTCGTGAATTTACTTCGCACATGGCTAGCTGAGGAATAGAGGTGGAAGCATTGGCTAAGGGAAATAACCAAATGTTAAGCGGACGTCAAAAAGCGGCTATACTGCTCATTACACTTGGCCCGGAAGTGTCTGCTCAAATATTTAAGCATCTTCGAGATGAAGAAATTGAACAATTGACGCTGGAGATTGCGAATGTTCGTAAAGTCGACAGTGATGAAAAAGATAGCATTATTCAGGAATTCCATCAAATTTGCCTGGCCCAGGAATACATCTCGCAAGGCGGTATTAATTACGCTAAAGAGATTTTGGAGAAGGCGCTTGGACAGCAAAAAGCGATGGAAGTGATCAACAGACTGACAGCAACGCTTCAAGTAAGACCGTTTGACTTTGCCCGCAAAGCGGACCCAAGCCAAATTCTGAACTTTATCCAGAACGAAAATGCACAGACCATTGCACTCGTCTTGTCGTATCTTCAATACGAGCAGGCATCCGCAATCCTATCATCGCTTCCGCAAGAGAAGCAGGCCGAAGTAGCGCGTAGGGTTGCAGTCATGGACAGTACTTCACCAGAAGTCATCGCCCAGGTGGAACGCGTGCTGGAACAGAAGCTGTCGGCGACGGTTACTCAGGATTACACGAGTGCGGGTGGCATTGAATCCATCGTTCAAATTCTGAACGGTGTGGATCGCGGTACGGAACGAACGATCCTCGATTCCCTGGAAATCCAGGATCCCGAGCTCGCCGAAGAAATCAAGAAGCGGATGTTCGTATTCGAGGATATCGTCAACGTGGACAACCGTTCGATCCAGCGTATTATCCGCGATGTCGAGAACGCCGATCTTCAGCTTGCACTCAAGGTGGCAAGCGAAGAAGTACGGGACGTCATTTTCCGCAACATGTCCAAGCGTATGGCCGAAACCTTCCGCGAAGAGATGGAATACATGGGACCGGTGCGGCTGCGTGATGTGGAGGAAGCTCAGACTCGGATTGTAAGCACGATCCGAAGACTCGAAGAAGCGGGCGAGGTCATTATTGCCCGTGGCGGAGGAGATGACATCATTGTCTAACTTGATCAAATCGTCCCACTATAAACCGATGGATGTGTTGAAAGAGTTGGATCTTGCTCGTCGTTACGCTTCGCCAACCGAGGAAACGGTAGAGGAATATACTCCGCCGACTGCCGAGCCGGCTGTCGTACAAACACTGGCTGAAGCCGAACGTTTAAAGCATGAGATGCTGAAGGATGCTCAGGAGTTTGCCGAACGACAAATCCGCGAAGCTTCGGAAGAGGCGGAACGGCTGTTGGCCGAAGCGCAGCAGCAGATTGAAGCGTGGTGGACCGACAGAAGGCTTCAGGACGAGGATTTATCCGAAACGCTGAAGATGGAAGGCTTTAATCAAGGATATGCCGAAGGTTCAGCCAAGGCAGAGCTTGAGATGAAGGAATTGATGGAGCAAGCGACATTACAGGCGAGCGAATTGCTTCAGCTTGCCCATCAAGCCAAGGATGATCTAATTCAGGAAGCGGAGCCTTTTTTGGTGGAGCTCAGCTGCAGCATCGCGGAGAAAGTACTGGATCGTCAGCTGACGATCGAACCTGATTTCACGCTGGAGCTGATTCGAAAGAATCTGGCACGCAAGCGGGAAAAAGGAGTCATCTCCCTCTGCGTAGCTCCTGAACAATTCGAATTTGTATACGCGGCACGGGAAGAGCTCGGATTATCGATCGACTCTCAGGCAGAACTTCAAATTTTGCCGGATTCCACGGTTAAGGATCGCGGCTGCGTGATCAGGTCTTCTTTCGGAAGCGTGGATGCCCGGATCGATACACAGCTATCCGAGATCAAAAAAGAGCTCGTGCGGTTCGCTCTTGATGACGAGGAACGGAGAAATCAAGATGAAGAAGCTGAATAGCGCGCGGTACATGGATCATCTGAAGCATCTGGACCCCGTTCGCATCAATGGTAAAGTTACACAGGTAATCGGACTGATGGTGGAGTCCGAAGGGCCGGATGCAAGCATCGGCGATGTTTGTTATATCTATCCCACGAAGCAAACCAAGCCGCTCAAGGCGGAGGTCGTGGGTTTCAGAGACAATAAGGTGTTGCTGATGCCTCTCGGCGAGCTTCACTCCATTGGTCCTGGCTGTGATGTAGTCGGTACCGGCAAACCACTGAGCGTGCAAGTGGGTTCGGAACTGCTTGGCAAAGTGCTCGACGGATTGGGACAACCGCTGGACGGATCTATCATTCCGGCGCGCATGCCGCACTATTCAACCCATAACGTTCCACAGAACCCGCTTAATAGGCCGAGGGTTCAGGAGCCGATCAGCATCGGCGTCCGCGCGATTGACGGATTGCTCTCCATCGGCAAAGGCCAGCGGGTCGGTATATTCGCCGGATCCGGCGTCGGGAAGAGTACCCTGATGGGAATGATCGCGAGAAACACTTCTGCCGATGTCAATGTCATAGCTTTGATCGGGGAACGTGGACGCGAAGTGCTGGATTTCATAGAACGGGATTTGGGTCCCGAAGGGTTAAAACGGTCCGTCGTAATTGTTGCGACCTCGGATCAACCGGCACTCATCCGCATTAAAGGGGCCTTGATCGCTACAACGATCGCCGAGTATTTCAGGGATCGCGGCCTGAATGTGATGCTGATGATGGATTCCGTTACCCGCTATGCGATGGCGCAGCGAGAAGTAGGACTAGCCGTAGGAGAGCCGCCGGCCATGCGCGGTTATACTCCGTCTGTATTTGCCAGTCTGCCGAAGCTTCTGGAACGAGCAGGCACAGGGCCAACGGGCTCGATTACAGCCTTTTATACGGTGTTGGTAGATGGTGATGATATGAACGAACCGATCGCGGATGCGGTCAGAGGCATACTTGATGGTCACATCGTTCTAAACCGGAATATCGCAAATAAAGGGCATTTTCCGGCCATCGATGTGCTGGCTAGCATTAGCCGGGTGATGAAAGATATATCTCCAGAAGAACAAATCGATGCTTCCGAGAACGTAAAGCGACTGATGGCGATATATAAGGACTCGGAGGATTTGATCAATATCGGGGCGTATCAACAGGGCTCGAATGCCGATATCGATGAATCGATCGAATATATCGGGCGAATATGGGATTTCACGAAGCAAAAAGTGAATGAGAAGACAACATTGAATGAGGTTCAGGAACGTTTGATTTCCGAGTTTTCAAGGAGATGACTTTGAAGAATGAAGTTTCATTATGCATTCCAGAAAATCGTAGACCTGAAAAGCAACGAGAAAACGCAAGCCGAATGGATGCTGTCAAGCGCCATCGGGAAGCTGCAGGCGGAAGAGAAAAGTCTGAATGAGCTGTATGAGATGCGGGATCAAATGTATCACGCTCAGCAGGAGGCTGCATCACGGTGCGTGCCGGTCGCTGAGATCCGAAACATTCAGGTATACGCAGAGCACTTGGAAGAATGCATTGAGCGTAAGCGGGATGACATACGGATCGCTCATGTCAATGTAACCAAGAAACAAAAGGTATTGTCCGACAAAATGCTAGACGAAAAAGTGTGGCTGAAAGCAAGAGATAAATCCGAAGAAAAGTTCCGGCATGAAAGTCTCCTTCGGGAACAAAACGAGCTGGACGAAATGGCGACGGTACGTTTTGCGATCAAAGCCCGATAAGGTTTGCAAACACCGAAGGGTTATGACCGCGAAGGAGGAATGAGAGTGGCACGAAAAGACATGCCGCTTGATAAGGAAGAATCAGGCGGAGGATTTGAACGGATACTGTTGATTTTGGTACCTGCTATATTCACGATTGTACTGCTCGGGGCGCTTGCCGTATTTTTTAGAGCCGATGTGCGGGATGGACTAATCGATGTAGCCAATAAAATTCCGGTCGTCAAGAACTGGGTCCCGGATCCGGTGCTGACCCCGGAAGAACAGAAACTCAAAGAAGCGAAGCAGCAGGAAGAAAGCGCGGAAGCAACGATTGTTGAACTTAAGAAGCAGCTTGCCGAACGCGAAGAAACATTAAATGAAGTAACGGAGCAAAAAACAGCGCAGGAAAACAAGGTGAAAGAGCTGGAAACCCAAATTGATTCGATGCAGAGTACATCGACAAGCGGTGAGACCGAAGAGGAAGACGCGTATACCAAGCAAATTCGCGAACTGTCCAAGCTCTACGCCGACATGAGTCCAAGCAAAGCGGCACCGATCATGCAAAACCTTACGCTGGAAGAAATGGTGCTTATGCTTAGTCAGATGAAGAGCAGCAATCGGGTTGCCATTCTGCAAAAAATGGATCCCAAAACGGCCGCGGATGCAACCATGATGCTTAAAGATGCCGAGACTTCTGAAGATATGGCCATCGCGGCACTGCAATCCAGGCTCAAGAAGAATGATACAGAGGCGGCCCAGAAGAAGACATCCGACAATCTGGATAAAAACCAGTTGAATCAGACCTTTGCCGGAATGACACCCGCCAACGCTGCCGAACTGCTGATGCAAACGTATAAGATCAGCCCTGCTAAGACTATGACCATTCTAAATACAGTGGATGATGCAACGCGTTCACGGATTTTAAATGCGATGTCCTCGAAAGATGCGGAGCTGGCAGCAAAGATATTGAATCGCCTGATGGGCTCTAAATAAGCTCTGAAATGAATCTCCATCCCCAGGAAGGGAGGTGAAATAAGACGATGACAATAACGGTACAAAATATGTCTTCATCCGTAAGCAGTCCCTCGGGAAGCGGAAAGGCAAGCGCGGCGGGTCAGTCGACAGCGGGTGTTTCCTTTGATGCGACACTGGCTTACCAGATGAATAGCAGCGGGAACAGCGCTTCAACAACATCGACGGAAGTCGCTGCCAAGCTGGAATCCTTGCTAACGCAGTATTCTTCGGAAACCGATGCATCGCTTGAAGGCTTGATGGAATTGCTTCAAGGTTTGCTGCAGGAGCTGGACACCATGGACCAGGCATTGATGGAGGATCCATCCCTATTGCAAGAGCTGCAGAACTGGCTCACGCAAGCGAATGTTATGCTGAGCGGAGCTGCTTCCCAGGCACAAGAGAACGCGGGTGGGAATGAGATGTCTCCATTGGCTTCCAGACCGGAGACCATTCGATTCGCGGTACAGGATACGATCAGCCAGCTGGCATCGATGCTTTCCAAATCTGGTCAGGTGGATCTAAATACCGAAGCTGCTGTAAAACAGCTTGTCCAATCATTCCATGGTTTGCTTGGTCAAGGAACTGGGACTGGCGAGACTAAAGCAAGCGGCAGCTTTGATCATATCCTTGCTCAAAAACAGCCGGATGCCGCTCAGCCTACTGTATCCACGAATACTTCAGGACAGTCGGCTTCATCTCAAACAACGGGACAGGCGAATGCCAAGTGGTCATCGCTGACGACGAGCACTCAAGTAGAGGGTACAGCATCTGAGTTCATGATGAATGAAGGAGTTTCGCTGTTGGAGCAAGGAACGGTCACGGCCGGACAACTAGCCCTGCGTTCAGGAACGCAAGTTGCAGTAAAACCTGCAGCTCCGCCGGTACCTGTTGAGAATTTCTCAAGCGAAATGACTTCTTTCATTATTAATAAGCTTGAAATCGTGAAACAAACCGGTTTTACGGAAGCGAGAATCTCCTTGAATCCGGAACATCTGGGTCAAGTAGATATCAAACTTACGATGCAGAATGGCCAATTAATCGCCCAGTTCATGACGCGGTCGACAGATGCTAAAGAGCTGATTGACCAGCAAATGGCACAGCTTCGCAGCGCATTGATTGCACAAGGACTGCAGATCGAGAAGATTGAAGTTACACAGAGCAGCCAGCCTTCCAATGCGAATCTTTATCAAGACGGCCGTCAGCCTGGATCAGGCCAGCAGCAGTCACAGCATCGCTCGAAGGAGAAGGACAGACCATCCGATGATGCCGTGCTGGCAGCAAATCTGACAGAAGAACTAAACGATTGGATTGCCGAGCACCAAGCCGACGATGAACGGGTACAAGCAGGAACATTTACCGCTAAAGCCTAACAGTGAGGAGGTGAGCTTGGATGGCAACAAATCCGGTGTCTACGAATAATATGTGGCCCAATTATGCCAAAGGGAATGTCAGCAGTAAAAGCGGGAATGGCCAGGAGCTTGGAAAGGATCAGTTCTTGAGCATCCTGATTACGCAATTAAGGCATCAGGATCCGCTTCAGCCAATGCAGGACCGGGAATTTATTGCCCAAATGGCCCAGTTTACTTCCCTGGAGCAACTGATGAATATCAATACTCAATTAACGGCAATGAGTCAGTCTTTAGGTGCTGCTTCAAGTTTGATCGGTAAACAGATCAGCTGGATGTTCAAGCCCGAGGATGGTTCGGATTCCGTCATGAAGAGCGGTATCGTAGATTCCATCATTGTTCGTGAAGGCGTACATTATGCCAAAGTCGGCGACAGTGAAGTATCGCTTGACCAGATCGTGAAAATCGAGAACGCCGTAACCGAGAATGATCCAGAAGCGTTGATTTCTGGTCCTGCAGTACCTGATACAAATAATCGAGGTCCGATTGATCCTGACACAACGAATCCGGGTCCTTCCGTACCTGACGCAAGCAGTCCAGGTCCGACAGAACCTGAAATAACAAATCCCGATCCTTCCGTACCCGAAACAGGCAATCCCGAGCCGTCAGCTCCTGAGGCCGTAGATCCTGGACAAGGGGGAGAAGAGCCTGGGGGAGTAGCGCCATGAGTGACCGCATGATGATAGGGCATTTATACCCTGGAAAAATACATCCCGCGGCACTTCATAATGAGCGTAAAACGCAAGCTCAAGCTAACCCGCCAGCCGGGACGTTTCAGGAACTTTTAAATGAGAATCTGCTTAAAATCAGCAATCATGCGGCAAAGAGACTTCAGCAGCGCGGCATTGAATTAAAGGGTGATCAGCTTGCGCAGATCCAGAGCGCGGTGGATAAAGCTGCCGCGAAGGGGAGCAAGGAGTCACTCATTCTGATGAAGGATATGGCTCTCATCGTGAATATTCCGAATCGGACCGTAGTCACTGCAATGGATGGCAACGCGATGAAGGATAACGTATTTACGCAAATTGATAGTGCAGTAATTATTTCATAAATCTGGCTGGCCCGCGAGGAAGCCAGGCGGCCGCTGATCGACAGAAGCGGTCCATAACAGAAGGGGGAAAATCGATGTTAAGATCCATGTATTCCGGTATTTCCGGAATGAGAGGTTTCCAAACCAAGCTTGATGTCATTGGTAATAACATTGCCAACGTAAACACAGTTGGGTTTAAAGCCGGACGTGTGATGTTTAAAGACGTACTAAGTCAAACAATGTCCGGTGTTACCCCGGGAACCGACGATCCATCCGGTGGTGTAAACGCGAAGCAGGTCGGTCTTGGTGTATCGATCGGTTCCATCGATACGCTGCATACGCCAGGCAGTGCAATGATAACTAACTATCCGACGGATCTGAGAATAGATGGGGACGGATTCTTTATGGTGAAGCTTAGCGAGGATCAAGATGTGCCTTTCTTGACCCGAGCTGGAGACTTCCATATAGACGTAGCGCGTAACCTGGTAACTTCAGATGGGATGCTCGTTCTTGATGCAACTGGTGAACCTATCCAGCTGGAGGAAGATGTAACGGCATTTACGATTGCACAGAATGGCGCCATCATTCAGAAGATGAGTGACGGATCAACGGAAGAGGGAGCCATCATCGGCGTTGCGAAAATTCCGAATCCGGAAGGTCTGGAGAAAATCGGCGGCAATATGTATCGTGTGACTCTTAATGCGGTTCCTGATGGCGATCTGGATGCTGTCATGTTCGAAGCTAATAACGCCGAAGAAGGAACTGGCGCTATCATTTCAGGACAGCTCGAAATGTCCAACGTTGACTTGACAGGTGAATTTTCGGAAATGATCGTTGCTCAGCGCGGCTTCCAAGCCAACTCCCGGATCATCACGACTTCGGACGAAGTGCTTCAAGAAGTTGTCAATCTGAAACGATAAGGATGGATAGGGAGGGGCAATCCCCTCCCTGATTAAACAAGGAGGCTGTCCATGATATCGGTAACGAGGTTAAATGGTTCGCAGTTGTGGCTTAACGCGCTGTTGATAGAAATGGTTGAGGAGACTCCTGACACCTACATTACTTTGATCAATGGAAAACGCATGATTGTGCTTGAAAGTGCAAATGAAATCATCGCTTCCGTTAAGGCGTATCATCACGAGGTAGGCATTCATCAAGCTACCATTAAAGTGCAGCAATTGGAGGAACCTTCATGAAAAAGATGCTCCCCTGGTTAATTACGATCCTGTTATCCATTACGCTGATTGTTCTGGCGATCTTCCTATTGTCGGATAAATTGCTTGGCGATAACGGTAAAAGTCAGGCTTCAGCCAATGCAGCGGCTTTACCTAAGTTTTCTGCCGATGAGATCGTGGCGATGACATCGGAAATCGCCGGGATCAAGACGAATTTAGCCGAACCAAACTATATCGCCCAGATGTCCTTTGCTTTTCAGCTGAATGACAAAAAAGCAAAGGAAGAATTCGAAAAAATCAAGAATATCAAGATTAAACCGATTATTATCAAGACGTTGGCCGATACGAAGCCCGAATTACTGAATGATTCGAAGGGGCGCGAACAATTTAACGCTAAGCTGGTGAATCTGGTTAATAAGTCGTTAACGTCTGGACGTTTAATTCAAATTGAAATGACAGATGTTATCGTCACTGAAATCTAGACTGTTCGTCGGACGACCTGTAAGGGGGTGAGTAGATGGTTGATGTTTTATCGCAGAATGAGATCGACGCCTTATTGGCCGCTCTCTCTTCAGGGGAAATGGATGCTGAAGAACTGAAAAAAGAGGAAACGCAAAAGAAAATTCGTTCTTATGATTTTAAGAGGGCACTCCGGTTTTCCAAGGATCATATTCGGAGCTTAACCCGCATTCACGAGAACTTTGCACGATATTTGACCACATATTTCTCAGCGCAATTACGCACTTTTGTGCAAATTAACGTGGTGCAGGTTGAACAGCTTCCATATGATGAATTTATTCGCTCCATACCCAAAATGACAGTTCTCAATATATTCGAGGCGGAACCGCTTGTCGGGCGCATGGTGCTCGAGGTCCATCCAAACATTGCTTACGCGATGCTGGACCGTTTGCTGGGAGGAACAGGCATTGCTCCTACTTCCATCAGCTCGATGACCGAAATCGAGACGATCATCATGGAACGCATTTTCAGCCGGGCATTCGACAGTCTGCAGGAAGCATGGAAAACGGTGCTGGACATCTCACCGCGGCTTGAAGCATTGGAAACGAATCCGCAATTTATGCAGATTGTTTCTCCAAACGAAACCATTGCGCTAATTTCCCTTAGCACCAAAATCGGCGATACCACGGGGATGATTAATCTGTGTATCCCGCACGTGGTGCTGGAACCGATCATGTCCAAGCTATCGGCGCATCAATGGTTTATCTCGGAGAAAAAAGCGAGTGTTCCAGAGGAAGTAGATGCTCTTAAGCAGCGTGTAAGTAAGGCCAAGCTTCCGATTGTTGCCGAGCTGGGCGTTTCACAGCTCACCGTGTCCGAATTTTTAGGACTGAGCGTCGGCGACGTCATCTCATTAAACAAGCCGATGCATGATGGACTTTCCATTAAGGTTGGGGACAGATTAAAGTTTATTGGCAGTCCCGGAACGATAAAAGACCGGGTTGCTGTACAAATCGATGAAATTGTCATCGAAGGAGCTGAAGAATTTGACGAGTAAAGACTATTTATCCCAGGAAGAAATCGACGCTTTGTTAAAACAGTCGGAAATGGCATCACCAGCATCAATTCCTTCGGCGGCGACTGTCGATGATGTATTAACACCTTTAGAGCAGGACGCGCTCGGCGAGATTGGTAACATTACCTTTGGCAGTGCTGCAACCGCCCTGTCTACCTTGCTGGGCAAAAAAGTGGATATCACAACACCCAAAGTGTCGATCATTAAGCGAAGCGAGTTTGAGGAAGAATTTCCGAAGCCGCATGTAGCGGTACATGTTACTTATGTAGATGGTTTTGAAGGAATTAACTCTCTAGTCATTAAAACACGCGATGCTCAGGTCATTGCTGATCTGATGTTAGGCGGGGAAGGCAACCCCGTGGAAGAGGAACTGAACGAGATTCATATCAGTGCCGTTCAGGAAGCGATGAACCAGATGATGGGCTCTTCCGCAACGAGCATGTCGACGATTTTTAACCGGTTTGTCAATATATCGCCGCCAGGCATTGACATTCTGAACATGGCAAAAGGTGAAGGGGTTAACAACCTTCCGCCGGATGAAACACTGATTAAGATTTCATTCCGATTAATTATCGGTGACCTTATTGATTCAACCATTATGCAGCTGCTTCCCGTTCATTTTTCCAAGGATATGGTTCACATGCTTATCAACGGAACGGAAGAGCCTCAGCCTGCGAAGCAGGAAGCCGCGCCGGCGGTGGAAGCACCTGTCAGTACCCAGGAACCGGCTCAAGCACCGGCTAACCCTGTGAATGGCAATGATATGGGCCAAGGATACGACTACGGACAAGGCTACGGCCAGCCAATGCAGGGACAGGGAGGGCCGATCCCGCAATCCATGCCATATGGACAGCCGCAGATGCCTTACCAAGCGCAGCCGCAGCAATATGGCGGCATGCCGAATCGCAATGTGAATGTACAGCCCGTACAGTTTGCTAATCTGCAATCTGCGCCGTACACCCAGGTGGATGAAAACAATCTGAACTTACTGATGGACATTCCCCTTAAAGTCACCGTAGAATTAGGGAGGACTCAAAAGCAAATTAAGGATATCCTGGAAATGTCGCAAGGTTCGATCATCGAGCTGGACAAGCTTGCCGGTGAGCCTGTAGACATCCTTGTCAATCATAAGCTGATTGCCAAGGGCGAGGTCGTTGTCATCGATGAGAACTTTGGTGTACGCGTGACGGATATCGTGAGCCAATGGGACCGGATTCAAAAATTACAATAGCACAAACATTTTAGGGAGGATTTTTATCAATGGCTAACCGAATTCTGATTGTGGACGATGCTGCATTTATGAGAATGATGATCCGTGACATATTGGTCAAAAACGGATTCGAGGTTGTGGGAGAAGCACAGGACGGTGCGCAAGCAATCGAGAAATTTAAAGAACTTCGTCCAGATCTGATTACGATGGATATTACGATGCCGGAAATGGATGGTATCGCAGCGCTGAAAGAGATTAAAAAAGTCGATGCGAATGCAAAAGTGATTATGTGCTCTGCCATGGGCCAACAGGCGATGGTTATTGATGCGATCCAAGCTGGAGCCAAGGACTTTATCGTTAAACCGTTCCAATCGGACAGAGTCATTGAAGCCATCAATAAGACGCTTGGCGTATAAGGGTTCTTCTTATGATGATGGCAGCTTCTGATGGATTAGGCTCAAGTAGTACTACCGGGTATTATTTACAGTTATTTTATGTCTTTATCGTACTTGCCATCATCGTTGCGTTGATCGTGTTCCTGATTCGCTTTCTCAGCAGAAAGAATCAGAGCTGGATGCAGGGCCGCTCCATTCGTACTTTGGGTGCGGTTGGGATGGGCCCTAACAAATCCCTTCAGCTCGTCGAAATTGGGGGCAGCATCTATGTGATCGGAGTTGGCGAAGACGTCCGGTTGGTGGACAAAATTTCTGATCCAGCTGAAGTTGCGCTTATCCAAGCTGCATTTGAACAGGATTCTGGAATACATAATGGGGCACTGCCGCCTTTTATAACGAAACTGGCGGCAAAACTCCGTAAAGACAAACCACCGGAAGAAATGGAATTGGACGATACATCTTCTTTCCATGAAGTGTTCGAGTCCAAGCTGCGCAGCGTACCGAACCGGAAAGAAAAGGTCGAAGAATTGCTGCGGGAGGATCATAAAGATTCATGAATAAAAAGATCTCGTACGCTATCGCGATTTTCATATTGTTTGGATTTCTGTTTTCCCATACGGCATTTGCGGATCCGATTCCAAACATCGATATTCAAATCGGCAACGAGGGAGATACACCGGGGACAAGCTCCTTGTCCTTGATACTCCTGATCACCATTCTTAGCATTGCACCGGCGATACTGGTGCTGATGACTAGTTTTACAAGGATTGTTATCGTGCTTGGCTTTGTCCGTACTTCGCTCGGCACACAGCAAACACCGCCAAACCAAGTGTTGATCGGCCTGGCTCTGTTTCTTACCTTATTCGTAATGGCTCCGACGTTGTCTTCAATGAATGATGTAGCGCTGCAGCCCTATCTGAAAGGTGAGATCACCCAAGCAGAAGCGCTGGATAAGGCTCAAGATCCTATGAAAAAGTTCATGTTCGCGCACACACGGGAAAAGGATCTATTGTTGTTCATGAATTACACAGGCGCAGAGAAACCCGAATCTTATGAGGATATTCCATTAACGGTTTTGGTACCGGCATTTGCCATTAGTGAGCTGAAGACGGGCTTTCAAATGGGCTTTATGATTTTCATTCCGTTTCTGGTCATCGATATCGTGGTTGCCAGTGTGCTGATGGCGATGGGTATGATGATGCTGCCGCCGGTCATGATCTCGCTGCCATTCAAGATTTTGCTCTTTGTTCTGGTAGACGGCTGGTATTTGGTAGTGAAATCCATGCTGATGAGCTTTAACACGTAGCAATAAGCGGCAAGTAATTCGAATACAGGGGGACTTAGCCGTGAGCGCTGAATTTATTATCGGTCTGGCAGGACAAGCGGTTTATATTGTGCTCCAGGTGAGCGCACCGATGCTGGTTCTCGCACTGGTTGTCGGACTTATCATCAGTATTTTTCAAGCGACAACACAAATCCAGGAACAGACGCTGGCTTTCGTACCAAAAATTATTATCGTACTTATATCATTATTGCTGTTTGGTCCTTGGATATTAACGACGTTAGTGGATTTTACCCACGGAATTTTGGACAATCTCTACAAATATATCGGATAGGCTGAGTGTCCATGGAATGGTTGCAGCAAAGTTTACCTGTTTTTATGCTTATATTTTGTCGAATAACAGCTTTTTTTGTAATATCGCCAGTGTTTACTTCACGCGGTATACCCCCTTCTTACAAAATAGGCCTTTCGGCCATCATCGCCCTGATCGTATATTTTTCGTTCGGGCTCGGAGAAGTGGTTCCGCAAGATCTGTCTTACGTCATACTAATTGTCCAGGAAGTATTGGTTGGACTGCTGCTTGGTTTCACTGCTTATCTTATTATGACCGTCGTTCAAACGGCAGGCGCATTAATTGACATTCAGATCGGGTTCAGCATGGCAAATGTCATCGATCCTTTTACGGGGACTTCCAGCCCATTAATCGGTAACTTCAAGTATTATCTTGCCCTACTGGTATTTCTGAGCATGAATGGCCATCACTACCTGTTTGATGCGATTATGTACAGCTATGATTGGATTCCGATTACGGGGGATGTGTTTGGGAAGATTCATGAAGGTAATGTGACGGATTTTCTCGTACGGACATTCTCGCACTCTTTTGTATTGGCACTTCAAATGGCCGCTCCGCTGGTAGCCGCTTTGTTCCTGACCGATGTCGGGCTTGGCTTTCTGGCAAGGACGGCGCCGCAGTTCAATGTATTTGTTATCGGTATAATCGTCAAAATCATCGTTGGACTCGTGCTGCTGATGCTGCTCATGCCAATGCTGGTGTCACTATTTGATCATCTGTATGCCAAAATGTTTGAAGCACTCCGGCAGCTACTCGGCGTTCTTGGCGACGGGCCGACTTAAGGAGGATGGAGGTGAAGCGGATGTCATACCGGTATCCGGTCGACTTACAGCTGTTCGCTGGCGAAAAGACGGAGAAAGCCACACCGAAGAAACGCCAGGATACACGTAAGAAAGGCCAAGTTGCCAAAAGTATGGAGGTATCGGGTGCATCGGTTTTGCTGGCCGCATTTTTTTGCTTGTTAATTTTCGGCGGGTATATGAGAGACCGCACCGTTCGACTGTTTACTGACATTTATATTAATCGGCTCTCCATGGACGTAACGAAAGACAATGTGATGCAGTTATTCGGGGAGTACGGTGTTCAAATATTGCTTCTGCTGGCTCCGTTGTTTATCTCGGTGTTCGTTGTTGCGCTGATCGCCAATTACTTGCAGGTCGGGTTTATGCTGACGGGCGAGACTTTGAAAATGAAGTTCAGTAAAATCGATCCCATCAAAGGGTTCAAGAACATATTCTCGATGCGTTCCTTGGTCGAGTTTTTGAAATCGGTCATCAAACTGACCATCATCGGCTACCTCGTGTACACCACCTTGTGGGCTGCCAGGGAAGGATTATCGTCCTTGTCGACAATGGGACCCGACACCATTTTTCATTTCGTGGCGGATATCACCATGTCACTTGGTTTTAAGATTGCCATCGGGCTGATCATTCTGGCCGTTTTGGATTACATGTATCAGAAATATGATTATGAAAAAAACATTCGAATGTCCAAACAGGACATCAAAGACGAGTACAAGAAGATGGAGGGCGATCCGCTGATCAAAGGGAAGATCAGGGAACGCCAGCGTCGGATGGCACTGCAGAGGATGATGCAGGAAGTCCCGAATGCCGACGTTATCATCACGAACCCGACCCACTTTGCAGTGGCGATCAAGTATGACGGGTCCATGATGGAAGCTCCGCAGATCATTGCGAAGGGTCAGGATTTCATGGCTTTGCGGATTAAAGAAATAGCGAAGGAACACGGAATTATAACGATGGAAAATAAGCCGCTGGCACGCGCTTTGTACCAACGGTCGGAAATCGGGGATTCGATTCCGGGAGACCTGTTCCAGGCCGTAGCGGAAGTGCTGGCCTATGTATATAAACTAAAAGGTAAAGTGAAATAATTAGGGACCGGAGGCGTCATTGCAGTGAAAATAAAAGATCTATCTGTCCTTGCGGGTGTCATTGGCATCGTACTCATGATGATTCTTCCGATCCCGGCATGGCTGCTCGATGTACTCCTGATTATCAATGTCTCGCTGGCGCTTATTATTTTGCTGGTGGCCATGAATACGAAGGAAGCCTTGGACTTCTCCATCTTCCCATCCTTATTGCTCATCACGACACTGTTTCGTGTAGCGCTTAACATTTCGACAACGAAGCTGATCCTGTCGGAAGCTAGTGCGGGCGAGGTTGTAGCCACGTTTGGTAAGTGGATTGCGAATGGCGAAATTGCGGTTGGATTCATCGTCTTTTTGATCCTCGTTGTCGTACAGTTCATCGTCATTACCAAAGGCTCGGAGCGGGTAGCAGAGGTTGCGGCAAGATTTACGCTCGATGCGATGCCTGGCAAACAGATGAGTATTGATGCGGATCTGAACGCAGGTTTGATCAATGAGCAGCAAGCCAGGGAGCGGAGAAGAAAAATCGAGCGGGAAGCCGACTTTTACGGGGCTATGGATGGTGCAAGTAAATTCGTTAAGGGTGACGCCATCGCTACGATTGTCATCATGCTGATCAACCTGATCGGCGGATTTATCATCGGGATCTCGATTCACGGAATGTCATTCGGAGACGCGATGAGCACATACTCCATCCTGACGATCGGGGACGGATTGGTCAGTCAGATTCCGGCGCTTTTGATTTCCACTGCAGCGGGGCTGATTGTTACAAGAGCTTCTTCGGAAGGGAACCTGGCGGAGGATCTGACAGGGCAGCTCTTCTCATACCCTCATCTATTGTACATTGTTTCAGGTACCGTTCTGTTGCTAGGGATTTTCACACCCATTCACCTGATTACGACCGCACCGATTGCACTCATCTTACTTATTGCGGCACGGAGGATGCAGAACAATCTGGATCGCAAGCAGGTCGAGGTGGAGCAGATGGAGGAGGAACAGCAAATCGAAGAGGTTCGAAGTCCGGAAAGTGTGATCAACCTGCTTCAGGTTGACCCGATCGAATTCGAATTCGGGTATGGGTTGATTCCGCTCGCAGATGCGCAGCAGGGCGGAGATTTATTGGACCGGATCATTATGATTCGGAGACAATGCGCACTTGAGCTGGGACTTGTCGTACCGGTTATCCGAATTCGCGACAATATTCAACTAAAACCGAATGAATATGTCATAAAAATAAAAGGGAATGCTGTCGGCGGCGGTGAATTATTATTAAATCACTACCTCGCCATGAGCCCTGGGTACGAGGATGATTCCGTAACGGGCATCGAAACGACCGAACCGGCCTTCGGGCTCCCTGCGCTTTGGATAGATGAAGCCATGAAAGAGCGGGCGGATCTTGCCGGATATACCGTAGTCGATCCACCGTCCGTTGTGGCTACCCATTTGACCGAGTTGATTAAGAGACATGCCCATGAGCTGATTGGACGCCAGGAGACCAAGGCATTGGTTGATAACATCAGAGAAAGCTATCCGGTCCTTGTGGACGAGCTCATTCCTTCCGTGCTGACCATTGGAGAGGTGCAGAAGGTATTAGCTAAGCTTCTCCGCGAAAAAATCTCGATCCGGGACATGGTCACGATTCTCGAGACCCTTGCGGATTATGGACATTACTCGAAAGATCCCGATGTCCTTACCGAATATGTAAGACAAGCTCTCTCGCGGCAGATTACCCAGCAATATGCTCAAGAGGGAGAGGCTATGCGGGTCATCACGGTTGGACCGCAGCTTGAGAAGAAGATCGCCGAAAGCGTCCAGCAGAGCGACCAAGGAAGCTATCTTGCCATGGACCCGGCATCGACACAGAGCGTGTTTCAGAAGCTCAGTGAACAGGTTAACCGGATCATTCAGATGGGGCAGCAGCCTGTTCTGCTTACCTCACCAGCCATAAGAATGTATTTAAGGCAGGTCATTGAACGAAGCATGCAGGATATTCCGGTGTTGTCTTATAGTGAGCTGGAGCCGAACGTCGAAATTCAAAGTGTCGGAGTGGTGAACTTATGAGAGTGAAGAGGTATATCGTCGACACGATGCCTGAGGCGATGCAGCACATTCGTACGGATTTAGGTGCGGATGCCGTCATACTGAGTACGAAGGAAACCAAGGTGGGCGGATTCCTGGGTATGTTTACCCGCAAGAAGATCGAGGTAATCGCGGCAGTAGAGCAAGCGGAGAAATCCAAAGGCTCTGCTCCGATGAAGTCCAAAGTTACGCCTGCAGTACCTTCTGGTGCCGTACCCAAGGCCTATCAACGAACGGCTGAAATTTCGAAGCCCGGTTCACAAGCCTCCATGAATTCCGTGAATAACACGGATTCAGCCTCCGGCGTACAGCAGGAGGATGACTATAGTCGTTTTGCAGAGATTCTTAGCCAGGTTGCTGCTTCCGAGGAGGCCGTTAACAGGGACAAGGATGAAGTGGGTCATGGGCAACAGCCTGCAGCACCTGAACAAGCCGCGATGCGAAGCGATCAAGCGGAAACGGCTGCATCCGTTGGATCTGTGAAGTCTGATAAGTCATCTCGTGGAGGACAGGAGGAGCCATTAAGTTCCCGTTTGGGAATTAGTGAATCCGAACAAAGAGTCCTTGAAGAGCTTAAGGAAATGAAGGAATGGATCGCGCGATTGTCCAGGCAAAATCTCGAAGCGCAGCAGCTACCCGAGCCGCTGCATTTCATTCGGGATCAGCTGCTTAAGCAGGATCTTTCGGCCAAGCTGACGGAAGAGTGGCTCACTGCCGCAGAAGAAGCCTGGCAAGCCAGTCAAATGCAGATGAGCGAGGCCGAACTGCAGAACGTGATTTACAAGCAAGCCGAGGCGTTTCTTGAGGGGCGTATTGGCGGCGGTGTTCAGCCCGAGACCCGGATTGTATATATTGCCGGACCGACAGGGGTCGGCAAGACAACCACGATTGCGAAGATCGCAGCGGAGCAGCTGTTCCGTAACCAACGCAAGGTAGGTTTTATCACTTCCGATACGTATCGGATATCTGCCGTTGAACAGCTGCGCACCTATGCCTCCATTCTCAATGTGCCGATGGAAGTCGTGCAATCGCCCGGTGATATGCAGCGAGCCCTTCAGAAGCTGCAGGATTGTGATTTGGTGTTGATGGATACTGCAGGTCGGAACTATCGGAATGAGCTGCTCGTTTCCGAGCTTCAAAGCCTGTTCTCCCATTCCGATCAAAGCGAAACCTATCTTGTGCTCAGCCTGACCTCCAAGAGCAGCGATATGATCGAAATCGCGGATCATTTCAGCAAATACGAACTCGATAAGGTCATCTTCACGAAGATGGATGAGACCGGCAGCTACGGCTCCTTGTTTAATCTGATTGATGCCCATAACCTTCGCTTGTCCTATATGACCAATGGTCAAAATGTGCCGGATGATCTGCTGATGGCCGATAGCGAGCGGTTATGCCATCTGCTGCTGGGAGAGATTCGCACATGACGGATCAAGCTCAATCGCTCCGCCAGCTGGTTTCTTCTCAGCAATCAGGGAACAGCGTTAAACCAACATCCCCAAGAACCGCCAAGATTATTACGGTCAGCAGCGGTAAAGGCGGGGTTGGGAAATCCAATTTCACACTGAATTTTGCGCTGACTTTACAGTCGATGGGCAAAAAGGTATTGGTGTTTGATGCCGACATCGGGATGGCAAACATTGACGTTCTTATGGGCGTGAGCTCCCGGTACAGCTTGTATCATCTCATTCGCCGGGAGAAGAGCATTGAAGAAGTAATTCAATACGGACCAGACAAGCTTCCTTACATTGCCGGAGGTTCCGGTTTGGCTGACATGATGTCCCTGTCTGAAGAGGAAATGAATTATTTTATTTCACAGATCGAAATTATTTCCTCGGAAATGGACTATATCATTTTTGACACGGGAGCTGGCTTGTCCAAGGAAAACATGAGGTTTATTACTTCCGCTGATGAATGCCTAGTCGTCACGACGCCCGAACCGACGTCCATCACAGATGCCTATGCGTTAATCAAGGTGGTGCACGGCACGGAATGTCAGGTTCCGTTCAGCCTGATTGTCAATCGTGCGGGAGATGAAGAGGAGGCACGTGAAGCAGCGGGCAAAATTATTTTGACGGCCCAGCGTTTCCTGGATATCGATATCAAGCTGCTGGGTTCGATTGCCGATGATACGCATGTTGTCCAGGCGGTTAAGCGGCAGGTCCCATTTACAGCAGCTTATCCGCGATGTAACGCCTCTAGTGATATCAGACGGATCGCGCTTCGCTACATGACCGTCCCTGCTGCCACAGAGCCTGAAGCTCCGAAGGGAATCAAAGGATTTATGCATCGGTGGCTCAAACGTACGAAATGATTCTTTGTTTGGATTAATGGAAACTGAGGTGGACATCTATGAAGCCTTTTCGTGTGCTTGTCGTTGACGATTCAGCATTTATGAGGAAAATCTTTTCCGATTTCATCGAGCGTGACCCATCTTTTCAAGTTGTCGGAACAGCTGATAACGGTCTTGATGCCGTTCGGAAAGTAAAGGAATTGAATCCGGATGTCATTACATTGGATGTAGAAATGCCGGAAATGAACGGCCTTGATGCTCTGAAGCTGATTATGGAATCGGGTCCCCGTCCGGTCATTATGTTGTCCGGCATTAATGAGCAAGGCATGAAAGAGACCATTCTTGCCCTTGAGGCAGGAGCATTTGATTTTATACGAAAGCCTTCCATTTCGAATGCGCTTGATATTGAGCAGGTGCGTTCAGAACTAATGAAGCAACTGAATGCGGCGATGCAGGCTAAACAGCGGAGGGCATTGTGGGAAGAAGAAGAGCAGAGACGACGGAGTGCGGACATAACGGTTCCTCTTTCGCCAAAGCCTTCTGACAAAACGCTGATCAAGAAGCCGCAGGTGATTGAGAAAAGAACAACGGTCCGCCAGACAGACCAACGGAGCAATCTAAAGGAATCGCCCCGTATCCCGCCATCTCGAACTGAGGAAAAGAAAGTGTCTACTGCTGCGGAAGGAGCAGAGCACGCTGGACCAAAGCGAAAACAAGCAGATCGTAAGCCGGTTACAGACTTTGTTCCAGTCGCGCTTCCAGAGAACGAGAGTCGTCAGCTCCGTGAAGCAAAAATACCGCAATCAACGGAATTGACGGATTTGGTTGCGGTGGGCTGTTCGACCGGCGGGCCAAGAGCATTGAAAGCTCTTCTCGAGCCCATCCCCGGTGACTTCCGTGCCCCGATTGTCATCGTTCAACATATGCCGCCGAGTTTTACCAAATCGCTTGCACAGCGCCTGAATTCATTCAGTCAGCTGGAGGTCATGGAAGCTGAACAAGGGATGGTATTGGAACCGGGCAAAGCCTACATTGCTCCGGGAGGCAGCCATATGAGGGTTTGCCGCTCGGACAGCGGCGCTTACCAAATCAGGATCAGTGAGGATGAGGCCCGCAACGGTCACCGTCCATCTGTAGATGTGCTGTTCGAATCCTTACTGCCATTGACCATGATTAAGCGCCATGCGGTACTGATGACCGGCATGGGAAGCGATGGAGCGAGAATGATGAAGAAGCTTTATGATACAGGAGTGACATCCACCTACGCGGAGAGCGAGCAAACCTGCGTCGTATACGGGATGCCGAGATCAGCTGTTGAGCTCGGATGTGTAAGCCACGTTCTGCCACTACATGATATCGCACCTAGAATGGTTCAAGCTGTAAATAACGGAAAGTGAACTTGAAGAGGAGGTGTCTCTCAATGGACATGAATCAATATTTGACAATGTTTATTGATGAGTCAAATGATCATCTGCAATCATTAAATGAAAACATGCTTCAATTAGAAAGCAACCCGGACGATATCGGGATCGTACAGATTATTTTCCGATCGGCTCATACATTGAAGGGTATGGCAGCAACGATGGGATACGAAGATCTGGCTTCGCTTACCCACCAGATGGAAAACGTGCTGGATCTTGTCCGGAACGAAAAGTTAAAGATGCAGGATTTTATCTTTGACACGCTCTTCAAAAGCTTGGACGCTCTTGAATCGATGGTGCAGGATATCACCAACGGCGGAGACGGGAAAGCGGATGTTTCCTCCATCGTGGCATCCTTGCAGGCGATTGTGCATGGAGAAGGGGCAACACCTGCTGGGGAAGCTGCCGAAGGGGATAGCTCCGTTGCGGCCGTTCAGGGAATTGAATTGGATGAGTTTCAATTCTCCGTGCTTGATCAATCGATTTCGGAAGGACATAAGGTTTTATATATACAAGTGACATTGCGAGAGGATTGCCAACTCAAGGCGGTTCGTGCCTACATGGTATTCGAAACGCTGGAAAGATCCGGGGAAATCGTCAAGACATATCCGGACGTTCAAGAGATTGAACAAGGTGAATTCGATCGCGTATTTTCGTTGTATTACATAACGCAAAGAGAAACGCAAGATATTGAAAGCCAGATTCTGGGCGTTTCGGAGATCGAGACAACCACGGTTGTGGCGCTTGATCATGAAACTTTGCAGCAAATGGTACAGGAGAGCGCGGCTACAGCAGAAGCTGTCAAACCGCAAGTTTCAGAAGCATCCCAAGCAGCTGCAGCTTCACCGGAAGCCAAAGGAACTTCAGCGCCTGTCAAAGAATCCAAGGCACCCGCCCGAAATGCTGGGGGAGGTAATCCTTCAAGAACGATCCGGGTTGATATTGAACGGCTCGATGTTCTAATGAATCTGTTCAGCGAGCTTCTGATTGACCGGGTACGCCTTGAGCAGCTGGCCAGCGAGTCCAAGAACCAGGAGCTGACAGACACGGTTGAGCACATGAGCCGCGTAAGCAGCGATTTGCAGAATATCGTCTTGAAACTGCGCATGGTGCCTGTGGACACAGTGTTCAACCGTTTTCCTAGGATGGTGCGGGACCTTGCCAAAACCTTGGACAAAAAAATTGATTTGATTATTACCGGAGCTGAAACGGAGCTGGATCGTACGGTTATTGATGAGATCGGTGACCCGCTTGTCCATTTGCTGCGAAACTCGGCAGACCATGGCGTCGAACCTGTTGCCGACCGTATCGCTGCCGGTAAACCGGAGACCGGTACCGTTCATCTGCGTGCGTTCCACAGCGGCAACAATGTCTTCATTGAGATTGAGGATGATGGACGCGGTATCTACCGTGACAAAATTCTGAAGAACGCGCTGGCAAAAGGCGTTGTGACGGAGACCGAAGCAGCGACTATGACCGATGACGAGGTCAATCAACTGCTATTCGCACCGGGATTCAGCACCGCTGAGAAAATTTCAGACGTATCCGGCCGAGGCGTTGGGCTCGACGTTGTTAAATCCAAAATCGTTGCGCTGGGCGGTAACGTCACCATCTACTCGACGCCGGGAAAAGGCACGAACTTCTCCGTTCAGCTTCCATTAACGCTGTCTATCATAGCAGCTATGCTGATTCGGATGGGATCCGAAAAATACGCGATTCCGCTTTCCTCCATTGTTGAAACGGGCATCATCAAGCGCGGGCAAATCAAACATGTTCACGGCAGCCGCATGATCCAGTTCCGTGAATCGCTGATACCGGTCATCTCGCTTAGCCGTTTGTTTGAAGTTCCAGATTTTGATGAAGAGCTGGAAGAAGAAACGGAGATCGTTGTGATCCGCAAGGGGGATCGTTTGGCGGCACTCACCATCGATGATTTTATCGGTCAGAGTGAAATCGTCATTAAAAATCTCGGTAAATATCTGCCTGCCATTCAGGGAGTATCCGGAGCAACCATCCTGGGGGATGGACAAGTCGCTCTTATCATCGACGCAAATGCATTTATCAAATAAATCGTTGCTATGAAGCACGGCAGGCCACACATTTTGAAGGAGGACTTATTCATGGGAGAAGAAATCAAGGTTATTGTCTTTAAACTTGGCGAGGAAGAATACGGCATCGAGGTAGACAAGGTTCAAACCATTGAGCGAATGATGCCCATTACGCGTGTTCCGAAGACTTATGCTTTCGTAAAAGGTGTTATTAATCTTCGAGGCGTCGTCATTCCTGTAATCAATCTGCGCGGCCGTTTTGGATTGGACGAGGTGGAAGCAACCGATCAAACACGGGTTATCATCGTAGCTGTCAATGACATGCAGGTAGGCTTTATCGTGGATTCCGCAAGTGATGTCATCGATCTGAATACGGACAGCATTGACTCTCCGCCTGAGGTGGTCGGCGGAATTAAAGCGAAATATCTTCGTGGGGTCGCGAAGATAGGAGAGGAGCGCCTTCTCGTCATGCTGAATCTGTCCGAAGTGCTGAACAAGAGTGAGATTATTCAGCTGGAAGGCCTTGAGGAGTAGACAGTGGAGCTGTTTAAGCATGGCAAGGAAATCAAAATGGATGTTTTGAAGGAAGTAGGAAACATCGGAGCGGGCAATGCGGCAACCGCCCTCTCCCGCTTGCTTAACAAACCTATTGATATGGCTGTACCCAAAGTTCAACTCCTGCCTTTTGAGCAGATTGCCGAAAGTGTAGGAGGAAGCGAACAGCTCGTTCTTGCCGTATTTTTACGGGTGGAAGGCAGTGCGCCGGGCAATCTCTTCTTTATTATGAGTCCGGAAGCCGGGAAGAATTTGCTGCATAATTTAGCGGGCTTTGAAGTGTCGGATGAGGAGCAATTCTCCGAGATGGAGCAGTCCGCATTATGCGAGATCGGAAACATATTGTCAGGCTCGTACCTATCGTCGCTTGCTGATCTGACCAATCTGTCCATGACACCTACGGTGCCGGCACTCGCGATGGATATGGCAGGGGCCATCTTAAGTTATGGATTGCTCCAGTTCGGAGAAATGGGAGACGATGCCCTCTTAATCAACACGACGTTCCTAGAAGGGCAAAACGAGGTGGAAGGCCAGTTCTTCCTGATACCTGATCCACAATCATTTGCTCAGATTTTTGAAGCTTTAGGAGTGCCTTTAGAGCATGATTGAAGAACAAAGCATAGTGAAAGTAGCCATGGCGGATCTGAACGTCGCAGGTCCAAACGGTATTTTGCGTACAACGGGGCTCGGCTCGTGCGTCGGACTGACGTTGTATGATCCGGTGACGAAGATTGGTGGAATGGCGCATGTAATGCTTCCATCTTCAGCGATTGCCAGAGAAGGGCAGCTAAACCTGGCCAAATACGCCGATACGGCTCTTCCGATCCTGTTGAATCAGATGAGGAATTTGGGTGCGGCTCCGGCACGTATGGTAGCCAAAATGGCCGGGGGAGCCCAAATGTTTGCTTTTGCCGGCTCGGGTGACACCATGCGCATTGGTCCTCGTAATGTAGAGTCTTGCAAGGCTGGGCTCGAGCAGATGGGGATAACGCTAATTGCCGAGGATACCGGGGGAAATTATGGAAGAACCGTTGAGTTGGACTGTGCAACGGGTAAGTTTACAATACGAAGCGTACAAAAGGGCATAAAGGAATTGTAGCTAATGGGAAAACTCCGTTTTTATCTGATGACTGGAATTGCCGGTTTTGTGTTCACGTTTATATTCTCCATACGTAACAATCTGTGGATGACTAGCATGTATCGGGCTCTCCTTGCATGTGCGATTTGGTTTCTTCTGGCGTTCCTGCTGAATTGGATGTTTGCTGCCATTACGGGTCCGCGAGCCGCTGTTCAAGGGGACGTCGATACGCAGCGGGAGCAAGACCGAGGGACTGTTCTTGATTTATCCACGCCTGATGAGGATCGGGAATTGATGGATTTAATCCATTCCGAATCCAGCAGCAAAGAGAATGGAGACTTTGTACCGCTAAATCCTCCTAAGCTGGTTTCAACGAAAGAACCCGAAGAACTGGCCAAGGCCGTTCGTCACCTTACGGAAAAATAAGGAGGGTGAAGGCAATTGGACGAACGTAAAGCTTCTGTGCTAAACCATGCGGATTTGTGGAGCGCATGGAAGGAAGATGGAGACCATGAAGCGAAGAAGAAACTAATCGAATATCATTTGCACATCGTTGACTATGTTTCAAGCCGCTTGGCTATCGGTCTTCCGAAGAACGTTTCTAAGGGAGATTTGGCCAGCAATGGGGTAATGGGTCTGATTGATGCCATCGAAAAGTTTGATTACAAACGAGGGCTGCAGTTCGAAACCTATGCTTCTTGGCGCGTGCGTGGGGCTATTCTGGACTCGCTGCGCCAAGGAGACTGGGTGCCGCGTTCCGTCCGCGAGAAAGCGAAGAAGATTGAAACTGCATATCAGCAGTTGGAACAGAAGTATTTACGCAGCGTCAGTGATTCCGAGATGAGTGATTACCTTGACGTGACTGAGAAGGAGTTCCGGCACATGCTGCAGGAAGTAGCGGTCATGACATTGACATCTCTGGAGGATCCGATCCGCGAGGAGGAGTCTGAGACCCGAATGTCGCTCCTGGTTGATGAGAAAGCGAAAAATCCGGATCACAAGGTCCATGAATTTTATCTGCGAGAAGCCCTGATGAAGGGTATCGGTAAATTAACCCCGAAAGAGCGGACCGTAGTTTCCTTATTATATTATGAGGATTTATCACTCAGCGAAATTGCTGAGGTGATGTCGCTATCACCTTCACGAATATCTCAGCTTCATTCCAAAGCGATATTGAGACTTCGGGGCGCGCTCGATAAAGATCGGGATTTGCTGATGCAAAACGATTGACGCTTGCCATTTATGAAGGGGGTTCCTGGATTGTCTGTAGATTATGCATTGGATCAGTACTTTAGCGTTACGCTATCGGATGACAAGGTCGTCGCCTATATACAGTTCACCAAGTGGGAGAAGGATTTCTCTTGCTCTGTAGAAGCTCTTGAACAATTTCTGAGAAGTCACCAGGTACGATATGGACTTCAACATGATACGTTGCGACGAATCGCAGATCATGCGGAGGAATATCAATATAGTAGAACGCCGATTGCCATGGGAACGGAACCTATGCACGGACAGAACGGCAGAATCGAATTTACCGTTAATTTTGGGAATGAGACGAACCTGAAGCCGCTGGAGATCGAAGATGGCAAAGTGGATTATAAAGAAGTGATTCGTTTAAATAATGTAAAGAAAGGCCAGCTGCTGGCAACCCGAATCCCGCCAACAACAGGAGTCCCCGGAACTGCGGTGACCGGAGAGGAGATTCCGAGCAAACCGGGTAAGGAAGCTCATTTCAAGGTGGGGAAGAACGTCGTTGTTAACGCCGAGAAAACTGCAATGTACGCTGCCCTTGACGGACTCCTCACCAAAACCGAAAAAGGAAAAATCAATGTGTTTCCGGTATATGAGATTAACGGGGATGTTGATTACAGCATTGGCAATATCGATTTTGTCGGTACGGTGGTCATTCGCGGCAATGTGCTAACCGGATTCAGAATCAAGGCAGCAGGGGATATTCGAGTTACCGGCTTTGTGGAAGGAGCCGAGCTGGAGGCTGAAGGTTCGATCGATATATCCGGCGGAATCATCGGTTACAACAAGGGCTATGTAAAGGCGGGCCAGGATGTCAAAAGCTCGTTCATCCAGGATGGAAACGTCATTGCCGGCGCTAGCGTATTCGTCTCGCAGAGCATCATGCATTCCAATATCCGCGCGGTTCAGAATATCGAATGCAACGGGATGAAAGGGCTCGTGGTGGGCGGTATTCTGCAGGCCGGGGAAAAGGTTGTTGCGCGAACGATCGGAAACAGCATGTCGACGGCTACCGTAGTTGAAGTAGGCGTGCTGCCTGAGCTGCGGAATGAACTGGCGGATCTCAGAGCCCAATTGAAGCAATCTATAGAAAGTATGGATAAAACCGATAAAGCGCTTTATCTTCTGAATCAGTTAGCTTCCTCGGGTCAATTGTCGCCAGACAAGCTAGCGCTGCGGATTAAGCTGAATGCGACCAAGAAATCCAACATGGCAGAACAATCCGATATCAAGGACCGTATGCTGGAAATCGAGAAGATGCTGGAGGATACCGGCAAAGCAAGAGTGAATGTGGTAAAGACGATCTACGGCGGAGCCAAAATTGTCATAGGGCGGTATACCCGCTTTGTTAAGGATCCCACGCAGCGGGTTTCTTTTTACTATCATGAAGGGGATATCACCATGGTGCCGCTCTTGTAGGTCAAAACATACGTTTTAAATGCTTGTGGACATGATCCTATACCATGAGGTGATTCCATTGAGTTTGAAATCGGTTGAGATGCAAATTGCGGTCCCCAGAACCAATGAAGCGGGCAAGATGCATAATGAAACCCAGCAGCGCCCGATGAATGATCAGACGCTGCTTGCGGGTGAATTAACGAAGAACAGCCGTGCGGAAGCCCAGCGAAGCACGGAAGTGAGTGAGACGGCGGAGACAGCCGTGCGCGATGACGGTAGCCGTCAATCCTCTGGGCAGCAACAAGGCCGGGGAGCGGCAGAATCAAGCGAGACGGTGGAGCTGCCGGCAGAGCATCCTTATAAAGGCAAAAATTTCGATGTTTCGCTCTAGATAATTTATAGGCATAAAGGAGTTAATGGATTTGAAACCATGGATATATATCGTGCTGCTTGGCATTGCCGCCGTGCTGTACGCTTTTATGCTGCCGAAACGCCGTGAAGAGACCGTGTCCAGCGAGCGGGTTGTAAAAGAAGTGGAGAACACGCTTGAAGGATACATGGCGGAAATCCAAAATGAGAACGAACAGCTGGTGGAACTGGTTCGTCAGATGAAAAAAGAACTGGATGCCAAGCAGCAAGCGCATCAAGAGCAGGTCAGTGATTTGCGGCACCGCATGCTGGCCATGGAGGAGAAGATGACCGATTCGCAAACGCGTCTTCGACTGGCGGAAGAAAAGCTGGCGCAAGCCGCTGCGGCCGTTTCTTTGTCTGCAGGAGCAGCTGCAGCGACGTCCGAAGCTGAACCTGCACCTGCTGTCCATTCCATCAAATCCAGATACGCGGAGCTGTTTGATCTATATGAACAAGGAAAGTCCATCGATATGATTGCCAAGACCACGGGTCTTCAGCGAGGCGAAGTTCAACTTATTATTCAGTTGGCCAAACAGGAGGAATCCGTGTGATCAAGAACCGTACATTTATGATGGGCCTGGGGAGCGGTCTCGTAATCGGTGCAGTGCTGCTTCAGCTGATGTGGATTGGTCAAGGCACAACTGCATCACAGACGCAGGAATTAACGAAGGAGCAGCTTGTGGCTGCAGCGGAAGCTTTGGATATGCAGGTCGTCGAAGGTTCAGACGAGCTGTTGACGGCGGAGCAGTGGGAAGAGAAGAAGCTTGGCGAGGGCGGCGAGTCCGAAGGAGCCGATCCTGCACAGAAGACGGGAACGGAAAAGCCGGAAGCACCGGAGCAGCCGAAGAAGCCTGAGCCGGGCGAGGAGAAGAAACAGGAATCCCCTCGGGTAACGAATCCAGCGAAGCCGAAAACACCGGCCAAAGCGGAAGCGCAGATTAAAGTAAACATTCCATCCGGAAACAATCTCAGCGATGTAGCAAACAGCCTTATGAATGCCGGCGTCATTGACAATAAACAGGCATTCATCACTCAAGCTACCGAGAATAAAATCAACACCAAGATCCTGAGCGGTACATACTCGTTTACGGCAGGCGAGAGCTACAATTCGATCTTCACGAAAATCACGACAAAACCCTCCAACTAGCACTCCGGTTGAGAGAGGTTTTTTTCTTTATAGGAGCTCTTCAAGCTCCTGATTGGCCGGACCTGATGAAGTACACAAAAGACATTGCAACCTGCCCATGGTTATGTTATAGTAATTGACGGTGTTAAAACACACGCCAGAGTGATTTCGTTGAGGGTGCTTCCAGGATTGGGAGTCTTAATGAAAAATGATCTCGGCGGAGGGACACACAAAAACCAAACTTAGGAGGTGCGTGAAGATGGCAGTAATTTCCATGAAACAGCTTTTGGAAGCTGGCGTTCACTTCGGTCACCAGACTCGTCGCTGGAACCCGAAAATGGATAAATTTATCTTCACTGAAAGAAACGGTATCTACATTATCGACCTGCAAAAAACGGTCAAGAAAGTTGAAGAAGCATTCAACTTCGTAAAAAGCGTAGCTGGAGAGAACGGTACAATCCTGTTCGTCGGCACGAAAAAACAAGCTCAAGATTCCGTGAAGGAAGAAGCAGAGCGTTGCGGTATGTACTACATCAACCAACGTTGGCTCGGCGGAACTTTGACTAACTTCGAAACGATCCAAAAGCGTATCAACCGCTTGAAGCAGCTCGAAACTTGGGAAGAGGACGGCACGTTCCAAGTATTGCCTAAGAAAGAGGTTATCCTTCTCCGCAAAGAGAAAGATCGTCTTGAAAAATTCTTGGGCGGTATCAAGAACATGAAGGGTCTTCCAAGCGCATTGTTCGTTATCGATCCTCGCAAAGAGCGCATCGCAGTAGCGGAAGCTCGCAAATTGGGTATCCCAATCGTTGGTATCGTTGATACGAACTGTGATCCGGATGAAATCGACTATGTAATTCCAGGTAACGATGACGCGATCCGCGCTGTCAAATTGTTGACTGGTAAAATGGCCGATGCCGTTGTTGAAGCTCACCAAGGTGAAGAAACAACTGCTTAATCGGGATTAAACGTATAAACTATGAATTAAATGAAAAGGGTGGTTGGTAGGTGTATAACCTCTCACTGCCCTTTTTTTAAGATGTTAGAACGGATGACGTGCGAATAACGTGTGAAATCCGGAGCCTGGCATCCCAGGGGAAGAACAACTACTTAATGCGATCTGGAATCTTGGAGAGAACAAAAGAATGATCGTTTTCTTGAGGTCCAAACGCAAAACTTCATCATACCAATTTGGAGGGAATTCTAATGGCAGTAACAGCTAGTGCGGTAAAAGAACTTCGCGAAAGAACAGGCGCGGGCATGCTGGATTGCAAAAAAGCGCTGGATGAAACAAATGGTGATATCGACAAAGCGATCGCAGTGCTTCGCGAAAAAGGTTTGTCTGCAGCAGCTAACAAAGCTGGGCGTATTGCAACTGAAGGCGTTGTAGAGTCTTATATTCACGGTGGCGGACGGATCGGCGTTCTCGTTGAAATCAACTGTGAAACCGACTTCGTAGGTAAAACAGATCAATTTAAAGAGTTTGCTCGCGATATCGCTATGCATATTGCGGCTGCTAACCCTAAATATGTTCGTCGTGAAGAAGTGCCGACTGAAGATCTTGAGAAAGAAAAAGAGATTTTGAAAAACCAAGCCCTGAACGAAGGCAAGCCTGAAAAAATCGTTGAGAAAATGGTTGAAGGCCGCATCAACAAATACTATGAAGAATATTGCTTGCTTGAGCAATCCTTCATCAAAGATCCTGACAAAACGATCAACACGCTGCTTAACGAAAAAATCAGCACGATTGGTGAGAACATCTCCATCCGTCGTTTTGCCCGTTTTGAACTTGGCGAAGGCTTGGAGAAAAAACAAGACAACTTCGTTGAGGAAGTTATGTCCCAGGTGAATAAATAAGCCGAATGGGCTAATATAAGTTATAGAAAAGAGTGGAACACACCTGTGTTCCTTCTTTTTTAAGAGATATAAAGGCATAAGAGAGATAAGATTGTTATAAATTCGGAGTAAGGCACCCTTATCTCACAAGAAAGAATGGACTTTAGTCTTGATTAGACGACCAGAAGTTTCTACTTGAGACGGATGTTTTTACCCGATTTTTATAAACCGTCAAGCAGTGCCGGTGTGTCTGTCTGTCGTTTTTCAAACGGGCGTCGTATACTTAGGCGCCGTCTTAAAGTGGAGGGTTATCATTTGGAACAGCCAGTATATAAACGAGTGATATTGAAAGTCAGTGGGGAATCCCTTTCAGGGCAGAATGGATATGGTATTGATGCTGAGACGATCTCATCGATCGCTGAGCAGGTTCGCGAGGTGGTTGAGCTTGGTGTGGAGGTTGCCATCGTGTGCGGCGGCGGAAACATCTGGCGCGGTATCGCCGGCAGCGCGAACGGAATCGACCGTGCGACAGCAGATTATATGGGAATGCTGGCTACGGTGATGAACTCTTTGGCTCTTCAGGATGCTTTAGAGCAGATCGATGTGCCGACTCGGGTGCAAACCTCTATCTCAATGCAGCAAATTGCGGAGCCGTATATTCGCCGCAGAGCCATTCGGCATTTGGAAAAAGGTCGTGTCGTTATTTTTGCGGCAGGAACGGGTAACCCATACTTCTCCACCGATACGACTGCAGCGCTTCGCGCAGCGGAAATCGAAGCAGAAGTGATTCTCATGGCGAAGAACAAGGTGGACGGAGTGTACTCCGCTGATCCATTTAAGGATGAAACTGCCGAGAAGTACGAGCAGCTTACGTATCTAGACGTATTGAACAAAAACCTTGGGGTAATGGACTCTACAGCTTCATCGTTATGTATGGACAACAACATCCCGCTCATCGTCTTCGCTATTACGGAGCAAGGTAATATCAAGCGCGTCGTTCTGGGCGAGAAAATCGGAACGATCGTCAAAGGGAGTGTAGATTAATGCCGCAATCGGTGAAAAAGAATGCAGAAGAACGCATGGAAAAAGCGATCTTGTCTTTGAAGCGTGACCTGGCAACGCTGCGCGCAGGACGGGCAGCGCCAGCGCTGCTCGACCGGATCACGGTTGAATACTACGGAGCACCAACCCCGCTGAATCAGCTGGCTAACATCAGCACGCCGGATTCAAGAACGCTCATGATCCAGCCTTGGGACAAGTCGTCCTTGGCCGATATCGAGAAAGCGATCATGAAATCGGATATCGGATTGACGCCGGCGAATGATGGTAATCAAATTCGTCTCGTCGTACCTGCACTGACGGAAGAACGCAGAACCGAACTGGTGAAAATGACGAAGAAATTCGGCGAGGAAGCGAAAGTGGCCATCCGCAACATTCGCCGTGATGCCAACGACGACATCAAAAAATTGGAGAAAACAGATATTTCCGAGGACGAGTCCCGGAGACATCAGGAAGATATCCAAAAAGCGACGGATAAATTTATCGCAGAAGTCGACAAAGTCCTCGTTGCTAAAGAAAAAGAGATCATGGAAGTATAAGAGACTTGTGGCCCCTCCTGTCAATGGTGGGGTTTGTCTCTTTTTTTGCAGAAAGATGCCTGGAGGAAATGGAATGATCAAACGGGTTCGATCGTGGTTGAATCAGGAGGACAGTCAGCAGACGCATCAGCTCTCTCCGGACAACATCCCACATCATGTCGCCATCATCATGGATGGTAATGGACGCTGGGCAAAACGGCGCGGTATGCCGCGAATCGTTGGACATCAGAATGGCATGAAGGCTGTCAAAAGAGCGGCCATTGCCGCCGATGATTTGGGAATCAAAATATTGACGATGTACGCTTTTTCGACAGAAAATTGGACGCGTCCGAAGGATGAGGTCGATTTTCTGATGAAGCTTCCGCAAGAGTTCCTGGCTATTGAGCTGGAAGAGCTGATCGAAAAAAATGTCCAGGTCCGCATGATGGGACATCCGGAAGACCTTCCGTCCCATACCGTGTCTGCGATGGAAGAAGCAGTTGCGAAGACAGCCGGCAATGACGGACTTGTGCTTAACTTTGCGCTCAATTACGGTAGCCGGAAAGAGATCACCGAAAGTGTCAAGGCGCTCGGACGAGAAGTTCGCGACGGGATTCTTCGTCCTGAGGATATTACAGAGGAACTGATTGGCCAGCGGCTCCTCACAGGCGAATTGCCGGATCCGGATTTACTGATCCGCACAAGCGGCGAGCTGCGGCTAAGTAATTTTATGCTGTGGCAGCTCGCGTACAGTGAGCTATGGTTTACGGATGCCTATTGGCCGGAATTTACCAAAGACCATTTGGTGGAGGCCGTAGCCGATTATCAACAAAGAACAAGGCGCTACGGTGGACTTTCGTAGCCGATGGAGGATGGAACGTTTTGAAACAGCGATTGATTACCGGAATTATAGCGGGAGCGGTCTTTTTAGGATTATGTTTCATAGGCGGTCTGTGGTACCATCTTCTGATTCTGGCGATGGCGCTAATCGGTTATTATGAGTTTGTGCGCATGACCAATACGGCACCGTTCGGGGGAACGGCGTGGATTGGATATGCGGGGGTGCTGTTGCTTGTATTTCCATGGGGTCCGCTTGATTTGAATATTCAGATCCCGTGGGAACATGTACTTTGGCTCCTGCTGCTTTTATTTTTACTGGCGACCGTGACGACGAAGAATGTAATTGATATCAAACGGGTTTCCTTATTGTTTATGGCATCAGCGTATATCGGAATCGGATTTTCCTTTATTGCCGAATCACGACATGCTCCTGACGGCCATGGCGTATTCTGGACTTTTCTGCTTCTGGCCTCGATCTGGGCAAGTGATGCGGGAGCGTATTTTGTCGGACGCGCCATGGGGCGCCATAAACTGTGGCCTTCCATAAGTCCGAACAAAACGGTTGAGGGTGCGCTCGGCGGTGTGGTCATCGCCGTGTTCACATCTCTGCTCTTTTCATTCTTCTCAGATGGATTCCTGACGGCTGGACAAGCGATTCTGATCGGACTTTCATGCGCTGTTATCGGTCAACTCGGGGATTTGGTGCAATCCGCCTATAAACGGGTGTATGACATCAAGGATTCGGGCAAACTGCTGCCGGGTCATGGAGGGATACTGGATCGATGTGACAGTTGGATCGTCGTATTTCCGTTTGTACATATATTGAGTCTCCTGCCTTACTGATGAAAGGAAAGATGTTGCATGAAGAAGATCAGCGTACTCGGCTCCACTGGCTCCATAGGTACCCAGACTTTGGATGTTGTAAGGAAACACCGGGAACATTTTCAGATTGAGGGCCTCGCTGCAGGGAGTAATAAGGACCTGCTGCTTCAGCAGGTCAAGGAGTTTTCTCCTCGCAAAGTGTCCGTTGCTACAAGAGAGCTTGCTGACAGCATAAGGCATGATCTTCCTGCCGGAACCGAAGTGTTCCATGGTCATGAAGGCTTGATCGAGATTGCGGCAGCGACAGATGCGGAAATGGTGGTTACAGCGGTCGTTGGAAGTTTGGGTCTGTCCTCTACACTTGCAGCGATTGATGGGGGGAAGACCATTGGGCTCGCCAATAAGGAGACGTTGGTAACGGCAGGTCATCTGGTTACGGCCCGGGCGGCTGCCAAAGGGGTAAAACTCTTGCCGATCGATAGCGAGCATTCCGCCATATTCCAATGCCTGAATGGAGAGCGGCATGAAGATATTGAACGGATCACGCTGACGGCTTCCGGAGGCTCATTCCGGGATTACACCCGGGAACAGCTGGTCAACGTTACGGTGGAGGATGCGCTTAAACATCCGAACTGGTCCATGGGTGCCAAGATCACGATTGATTCGGCCACCATGGTCAATAAAGGGCTTGAGGTGATCGAGGCCCATTGGTTGTATGGTATTCCTTACGACAACATTTCTGTACTGCTTCACCCGGAAAGCATCATTCACTCTTTTGTGGAATTCCGTGATTCGAGTATCATTGCCCAGCTCGGCAACCCGGATATGCGCGTTCCGATTCAATATGCGCTGACCTATCCGGAACGGTGGACTTCCCCTGCACCAAGGCTATCTTTGGCGGAAGCGGGCAAGCTGCATTTCCGGGAGATGGACCTTGAACGTTTTCCTTGTTTAAGGCTTGCTTATGAATGTGGTAAAATGGGTGGGACAGCGCCAACGGTATTCAACGCAGCTAATGAAATTGCGGTCGCCCGGTTTCTCCGCGGCGAAATCTCTTTTCTGCGAATTGAAGAGATCATTGAGAAAGTGCTGCAAAGCCATCATGTTGCGCCGGAACCGGCACTGGAAACGATTGAAGAGAGCGATCGGATCTCACGTGAATTAGCTTCCCGACTATAGGATTTGAAGTGTTTTTGAAATCTCCCTTGAAAAAAAGCGGACAGCTTGTGATTCTCTTGTGGACGACAGGAGAATAATGATAATCTATAGGGACATACTGCGTTCTCAGAGGAAAAGGGGGATGTAAAGAATTGGAAATGGTTCGGGTCGTTTTTTTAACGGTGCTCATGTTTTTTGTGATCGTTACCGTGCACGAATGGGGTCACTATTATTTTGCCCGGCGTGCCGGAATCTTGGTACGCGAGTTCGCGATTGGATTTGGTCCAAAGCTGTTCTCATATAAACGCCATGAAACGCAGTTTACGCTACGTCTTCTTCCATTCGGCGGATATGCCCGCATGGCCGGGGAAGATCCGGAACTTGTCGAGATTCAGCCCGGTCAGACGATTGCGGTTCGATTGAATGCAGAGAATCAAGTGAAAAAGATTTATCTGGATCAACTCGACAACCGTAAAAATGTCATTCGCGGCGAAGTCCAGTTTATGGATATGGTGGATCGTTTGTCGGTTAGGCTTGATGTGGATGGTGAGTTCCAGCAATTTGAAATCCATCCGCAAGCCTTGACGGTAGCCAAAGGTGTCGAGACGCAGATCGCACCGAGAGACCGTCAATTCGGCAGCAAAACCGTTGGCCAAAGAGCGCTTGCGATTTTTGCCGGTCCTGTCATGAACTTCATACTGGCCTTCGTGCTGTTTGCCCTTCACATTCAAATGGCCGGCATACCGGTTGAGAATCCAACCTATGTGCAGATTGGCGAGATTACTAAAGGCATGCCTGCAGATGAAGCCGATCTGAAAGAGGGAGACATCATCGAGAGCATTAACGGAACCGCCATTGGTGCCGATTATCAGAAGATGATCGAATTGATTGCGGCGTCCAAGGACAAGCCGATGGAATGGACTGTGCGCCGGGGTGAGGAATCATTTGATCTGACCTTAACTCCGCGGACGATGGAGGGACAGGAAGGCGGCAAGGTCGGGATTGTTCCTGAGCTTCCTACCCGATCCGCAGGGATTGGGGAGACAATTACCGGGTCCGGAACCGCAATGGTAGATACAACGAATATTATCTTCCAGGGCTTCAGACAGTTGATTCAGAAGTTCTCCATGGATGATCTTGGCGGTCCTGTACGGACGTTCGAAGTGACGGGGCAAATCGCCAAGCAGGGTATCGAACAGCTGACCTATTGGGCGGCCATTCTAAGCTTGTATCTGGGCATATTCAATCTGCTGCCGATTCCGGCACTCGATGGAAGCCGGCTTGTATTCTTAGGGATCGAAGCTTTAAGGGGCAAGCCAGTTGACCCGAACAGAGAAGGCATGGTTCATTTTGTCGGGTTTGCGATGCTGTTCCTGTTAATGATAGCCGTAACCTATAACGATATTTTGCGTTTGATCAACGGATAAAAACCTAGGGTACGGCTCGGTGCGCCAGCCGCAACGAAAAAGCCGTACCTTTTCTATTGTTAGCAGATGTTCATGTCTAACGATATCTAGCAAATGGAGTTGCTATAAATACAGGGCGGGCTATACAGCCGCAGCTCGTTCACACATATCGCCAATAGCGCCAGTCAAGCCGTTAAACAGGGTTTAGACCATGCGTTTTATTAATGGGAGGCACACGATTTATATGTCTAAGGAATCGAAGGATAAACAATTCGTGACGGAGATTACGCCGCAAGCGGAAGATTTCTCGCGCTGGTATATCGATGTCATCAAAAAAGCGGACCTGATGAATTATTCTCCAGTCAGAGGCTGCATCGTCTTCAAACCGGACGGTTATGAAATTTGGGAGCATATCCAGGAAGAGTTGGATCGACGCTTTAAGGCTACGGGCCATCGGAATGCGTATTTCCCGCTGTTCATTCCCGAGAGCTTTTTCCAAAAGGAGAAGGAGCATGTCGAAGGATTTAATCCCGAGCTGCCATGGGTCACGGAAGCAGCTGGAGAGAAGCTGGAGGAACGTCTGGCGATCCGTCCGACTTCCGAAACGATGTTCGGGCACATGTATTCCAAATGGATTCAATCCTATCGTGATCTCCCTGTGCTGATTAACCAGTGGGCTAACGTGGTCCGCTGGGAAAAACGCACGCTGCCGTTCCTTCGCACGAGTGAGTTTCTATGGCAAGAAGGCCATACCGCGCACGAAACGGAAGTTGAGGCTAGAGGGGAAACCATGCAAATGCTGGATATCTATCAGCAATTCGTAGAGGACTACCTCGCGATTCCGGTAATCAAAGGGCAGAAGACACCTTCGGAGAAATTCGCTGGCGCCGTGGATACGTTCTCGATCGAAGCGATGATGAAAGACGGACGAGCTGTACAGGCTGGTACTTCGCATTATATGGGGACCAACTTCTCGCAAGCTTTTGACATTCAATATTTGAATCGTGAAAATACGCTGGAATATGCTCACACGACATCCTGGGGCGTCAGCACACGTCTCATTGGTTCGTTGATTATGGTCCATGGGGATGACCGCGGATTGGTGCTTCCTCCTAAAGTCGCGCCAACGCAAGTGATCATGATTCCAATTGGTCCGCCGAAGACGAGAGACGCGGTTGTGGGCCGTACGGACGAACTGTTCCGTGAACTGAAATCCGCAGGCATCCGCGTACGCGTTGACGACAATCCGGATGTGCGTCCAGGCTGGAAATTCAATGAGTATGAAATGCGCGGAGTACCGGTGCGTCTGGAGATCGGACCGCGTGACATGGAGAATGGTGTGTGCGTGCTTGTCTCCCGTATTACAGGCGAGAAGAAAATCGTAGAGCAAGCGAATCTGACCCAGGAAGTACAGAATATGCTGGAGCAGGTGCACCAGGAAATGTTCGAGCGCGCGAAGCAGTTCCGTGAGGATCATTTCTATTCGGTGGAGACACTGGATGAAATGAAGGACAGCATGGAGGAAAAACGCGGGTTTACCTTGGCTGGATGGTGCGGTTCGGAAGCTTGCGAAGATACCGTCAAGCAAGAAACCGGTGCTACGAGCAGAAACATTCCGTTCGAACCGGCCGAGAAGAAAACCAAGTGTCTCGTATGCGGTGAAGATGCGAAACATACCGTGCTGTTCGCGAGAGCGTACTAGTAAATCGATAATATGAATGTCCGGCAAGTTTGGGTGAGGGAGGAGTCCTTCGTCAAGAACCGGGATTCATCATCTGGAGTAAGCTTCCGGATGGCAGTATGGCGGACGCTCTTACTTTTTGGGGCAGGACGAATGGGTGCTGCCGGCGGAAGCTTTATTCTATTTCTCACATCCGTTTTAACGCGGTTTGATTTCTATGGACGTACGTCGATAGAAGTTTTTCTTATAGCTTTATGTAATGCAGGGGGAGGGAACCATGGGCACAACAGAAGATAAAAGGAAGCGATTTGAACTGCTGATCAAGCAGGGAGAAGTTCCGGCCAATCTGGTGGAACCCTATTTTTTGGATGGTGTGATCGAGCAGGTAGAGACAAGCAAGGCCAGCAAGGACTGGAGAATAACCGTCCTGAAGGAGACCTTGGTTCCAGCTGAGGTCTATCGCACATTTTGTCTGAGAATTCAGGAGAAGATGGGGCATATCGCGAAGATCAAATTTGTGTTCCGATATGGAAGCAGCGTTCCCGAAGCAGATATCGTGCAAGAATACTGGGGTTTGTTTCTAGAATGGGCACATCGGGAGATCCCTTCGGTCAATGGATGGATGACAAGGGCTAAATACGAGGTGGAAGATGGGCAAGTCCTTCTCTCCATGTCGGATGGCATGTCGCTGGAGCTTGCCCGCAAGAAACAGATCGATTCCGCCATTACCCGCTTTTTCGGGCAATATTTCGATCTGACGCTGCGCGTGAAAATGCAGGTCGGCGATAATGGTCAGGCGGCTTACGAGGAGTTCGAGCAGAGGAAGCGGGAAGAAGAACGCGAGGTCATCGAGCAGATCATGAGCAGCATGGAAGCTGAGCTGGATGCCGAGGATGAGGAAGAGGGCGCGGTTCGGCTGCAGGTTGGGTATGATATCAAGGAACCGCCGGTTCCGCTTCAGGAGATCCAAGACGAAGAGAAGAAAATTACGATTCAGGGAACCATCTTCGGATTGGATCGTAAGGAACTTCGTAACGGAAGTACGTTATTCACATTCTATCTGACGGATTTCAGCGATTCTTTGCAAATGAAAATGTTTGGTAAGACCAAGGAGGACTTGAAGGTCCTGAGCCTGCTTGAGAACGGCAAATGGGTGAAGGCACGCGGGCGCGTGGAATATGACCGGTTTATGCAGGTGCCGGAGCTGGTGATGATTCCGTCCGATCTTAATGAAGTGCCGGCACCGCCATCTCGTAAGGATAATGCAGCCGAGAAACGGGTAGAATTCCATCTGCATACAACGATGAGCACGATGGACGCAGTCACGCCGATCGACCGATACATCAAGACCGCGGCTGCCTGGGGCCATAAAGCGATTGCCGTTAGTGATCATGGCGGGGTGCAATGTTACCCTGAAGCAGCCAAGAACGCAAAGAAACACGGGATTAAAATGTTGTACGGCGTCGAGGCCAACGTTGTGAATGATGCCGTCAATATCGTGGAACAGGCACAGCCGATTGAACTGAGCAGCGCGACTTACGTGGTGTTCGATATTGAAACCACAGGTTTGTCCATCACCGCGAACAAGATTATCGAGCTGGCCGCAGTTAAGATGAACGAGGGCAAGGAAATTGGCCGATACGCCACTTTTGTCAACCCGCATGAGCGTATTCCATACCATATTCAGCAATTGACCAATATCAATGATGACATGGTTAAGGATGCTCCTGAACTGGAGCCGGTATTGAAAGAGTTTGTTGAATTCGTCGGGGATGCCGTGCTTGTGGCTCACAACGCTCGATTTGACATGGGATTCATTCAGGCAGCGCTCAAAAATGCCGGGATGGATACGCTCGACAATCCCTACCTGGATACGCTGGAGCTGGCACGTCTGGTACATCCGGGACTTAAGAATCATCGTCTTAACACGTTGGCTGACAAGTATAAGGTACTGCTCGAAAGCCATCACCGAGCGATTGACGATACGATTGCGCTGGCAGGAATCCTGAACGGGCTCCTTAGCGATGTGGACAAAACCAAAGGCGTTAAGATGCTGGACCGCCTCAATGATTATGTCGGTACGGATCTGTCCAATACCCGTCCTTTCCACTGCGGTATTTATGCTTTGAATATGACGGGCAAGAAAAACCTGTACAAGCTGATCTCCATGTCGCATACCGAATATTTCAAGCGAGTGCCGTGTATTCCTAAATCCAAGCTTCAAGAGATGCGAGATGGGTTACTGGTGCTTTCCGGCTGCGAAAAAGGGGAGTTCTTCGAAACGGTGCTGAACAAAACGGAGGAGGAAGCCGAAGAGATTGCGGACTTCTACGATGTTTTGGAGATTCAGCCGTTGACGATGTATATGCATTTGGTGGACAAAGGCTTGGTAGGCAGTCCCGAAGAGATCAAAACCGCAATTTCCAAAGTCGTGCGTATCGGCGAAAAACTGAACAAGCCGGTCATCGCCACAGGAAACGTGCACTATCTTGAACCGCGGGATAAGCTGTTCCGGGATATTACCATCCATGGGATTACCGGTTTCAGCCCGCTCAAGGATATGCGCAAGCCTGACGCGCATTTTCGGACTACGGATGAGATGCTCGAAGAATTCGAGTTTTTGGGACAGAGCAAATGTTATGAAGTTGTTGTAACGAACACTAGCGAGCTGGCCGACCGCTTTGAAGAATTGGAATTGTTCCCGGACAAGCTGTTTACGCCGATTCTGGATGGCGCGGATGAAGAAATCCGCAACACCTGCTACGACACGGCCAAGTCCATTTATGGCGAGAACTTGCCGGAAGTCGTAGTGGCCCGGTTGGAGAAAGAGCTTGAGCCGATCATTAAATACGGTTTCTCAGCGAACTATTTGATTTCCGAGAAACTGGTTAAGAAATCGAACCGGGACGGCTATTTGGTTGGTTCACGGGGTTCCGTAGGTTCATCCGTCGTTGCCACATTCCTCGGCATATCCGAGGTTAACCCGCTTCCGGCCCATTACATTTGCTTGAACAGCGACTGCAAACACAGCGAATGGTTCCTGGACGGCAGCGTGCCGAGTGGATTTGACTTGCCGGACAAAGCTTGTCCGGAATGCGGAAACATGATGAAAGGCGAGGGACAGGATATACCATTCGAAACCTTCCTGGGTTTTAAAGGGGATAAGGTTCCCGATATTGACTTGAACTTCTCCGGTGAATATCAGCCGCATGCCCATAATTTCACCAAAGAGATGTTTGGCGAGGAGAACGTATTCCGTGCCGGTACCATCGGCACCGTGGCAGAGAAGACGGCGTTTGGCTTTGCCAAAAAATATGAGGAACACAACAACAAGCGCTGGCGGGGCGCGGAATTGAACCGGCTGGCATCAGGCTGTACCGGCGTCAAGCGGAGCACAGGCCAGCATCCCGGCGGTATTGTCGTTGTGCCGGATTACATCGAAGTGGAAGAGATTACGCCGGTGCAATTCCCCGCGGACGATGTCAATGCAGAGTGGAAAACGACGCATTTTGATTATCACGCCTTTGAAGCGAATCTGCTCAAGCTGGATATTCTCGGACATGATGATCCGACGATGATGAGGATGCTCCAGGATTTGACTGGCGTGGATCCAACGACCATACCGATGAACGATCCGAAAGTAATGAGCATGTTTAACTCGACGGAAGCGCTTGGCGTCAGGCCGGAGCAAATACGCTCGCCGGTGGCCACCTTCGGCGTGCCGGAGATGGGTACCAAATTCGTACGTCAGATGCTGGTGGAATCGCAGCCGTCGAGTTTTGCCGACTTGTTGCAAATCTCGGGTCTGTCACACGGAACCGGCGTTTGGCTCGGCAACGCGCAAGAGCTTATCAAGAATGGTACATGCAACATCAAAACCGTTATTGGTTGCCGCGATGATATCATGTTGTTCCTGATTTATAAGGCTGGAATGGACGCGAGCCTCGCGTTTAAAATTACGGAAAGCGTACGTAAAGGCCGGGGATTGTCACAGGAATGGATTGACGAGATGAAGAAATGCAAAGTGCCGCAGTGGTACATTGATTCCTGTCTCAAAATCCAGTACATGTTCCCGAAAGCCCACGCCGCCGCGTATGTTATCTCAGCGGTGCGGACGGCTTACTTCAAGCTTTATTATCCGATCGAATATTATGCAACGTATTTCTCGGTGCGTGCCGAGGATTTCGATATCGAACTATGCTGTCAGGGTTATGAGGCGATTTATCGCCGGATTGAAGAGATTGAGCAGCTCGGCTTCGGAGCAAGCCCGAAAGAAAAGGGTATGCTGCCGATTTTGGAGATGGCGCTGGAAATGACAGCGAGGGGCTTCACGTTCAAGAACATCGATCTGTATGAATCGGATGCGCTCCGATTTAAGGTGGATGGAAACTCGCTCATTCCACCGTTCTCTGCGCTTGCTGGAATCGGCGATAACGCCGCCCGCAACATTGCTGCCGCGCGTGAATTTGGAGAATTCCTCTCCATCGAGGATTTCCAGCAAAAATCGAAGGCAAGCAAAACCGCCGTGGAGCTGTTAACCCAAATGGGATGCTTCCGCGGTCTGCCGGAGAGCAACCAGTTGTCATTGTTCTGATTCTTGTCATTCTTTCATGGCCGTGACGCCTTGACAGTCAAGGAGTCATACTTGTCACTATTACCAGACTATGTTATAATTTTTTTGGTAATCATGGAGATAAAACCGTTGTGTAAAGAGTGGGGCAACCCACTCTTTACTCTTTGGTATATAGGAAATCAACTTGGAGGTTATGTTCTTTGAGCACATCAAAGATTAAAACGACTGTGGAAGAAATGGTGCAGCCGTATTTGGACGAACACGGCTTTGAACTGGTAGATGTGGAATACGTGAAGGAAGGAAGCAACTGGTTCTTGCGCGTGTTTGTTGATAAAGACGGCGGCATTGACATTGACGATTGCGGTTTAATCAGTGAATACCTGAGCCAGAAGCTGGACGAGAACGATCCGATCCCGACAGCTTATTTTCTTGAAGTCTCTTCTCCTGGCGCGGAACGTCCCCTGAAGAAAAAAGAGGATGTTGCGAAGTCAGTCGGCAAGGACGTGTTTGTAACGGTATACGAGCCGATTAACGGGTTGAAAGAGTTTGAAGGCAAGCTGGAATCCTTTGATAACGAGGAGCTAGTCATTCAAACCGTCAAGAAACAGTACGTGATTCCATATGCAAAAGTAGCCAGTGCCAGATTGGCCATCATTTTTTAAACGGAAGTTTTGAAAGGGGGAACCGATTTTCAATGAGTATGGATTTTATTGAAGCGATGAATGAGTTGGAAAGAGAAAAGGGCATCAGTAAGGATGTGCTGTTTGAAGCCATTGAAGCGGCACTGATCTCGAGTTACAAGCGCAATTTCAACACGGCGCAAAATGTACGGGTAGACATGAATCGCAATACGGGTGTTATCAAGGTGTTCGCGCGGAAGCTGATTGTGGAAGAGGTGCTGGATCCGCGGACTGAAATTTCGCTGCATGCAGCCCGGGAAATCAATCCGCATTTTCAGATTGAAGATATAGCGGAAATCGAGGTTACGCCACGTGATTTTGGACGGATTGCAGCTCAAACGGCAAAGCAAGTTGTTACCCAGCGCATTAGAGAAGCCGAACGCGGCCTGATCTACAGCGCTTTTATTGACAAGGAAGATGATATCGTAACAGGTACGCTGCAGCGTCAAGATTTACGTAACATCTATATCGACCTTGGCAAGATCGAAGCGGCTCTGCCGCTTACCGAGCTTATGCCTAACGAGAAGTTCAAGCATGGCGACCGGATCAAAGCGTACATTACCAAGGTTGAGAATACCACCAAAGGGCCGCAGATTATGCTGTCCCGTACGCATCCGGGCCTCTTGAAGCGCCTGTTCGAGCTTGAAGTGCCGGAAATCTTTGACGGCGTTGTTGAAATTCGCTCGGTTGCGCGCGAAGCTGGATTCCGCTCCAAAATTGCGGTATTTTCCCGTAACGATGAAGTCGATCCGGTTGGCTCTTGCGTAGGACCTAAAGGTATGCGCGTACAGACGATTGTCAATGAGCTTCGCGGCGAAAAGATTGACATCGTGCGTTATTCCGAACAGGTTGAAGAATACGTGGCCAATGCGCTGAGCCCATCCAAAGTACTTGAAGTTCAAGTGTTTGAAGATGAGAAGATGGCGCGTGTAATTGTTCCGGATTATCAACTCTCGCTTGCGATTGGGATCAAAGGCCAGAATGCTCGTCTCGCGGCGAAGCTGACAGGCTGGAAGATTGATATTAAGAGCGAAAGTCAGGCGGAGCAGGAATTTGGCAGACCGAAGTCCCAATCAGGTGAAATGCACCAGGATTCTGTCTCTGTCGATTAATTCCAAATGACAGGGGGTTGTCGTCTTGAAACAGAGAAAGATACCGCTGCGTAAATGTGTAGCGTGTCAGGAAATGATGCCGAAGAAAGAGCTTATCCGGATTGTTAGGACTCCCGAGGATGCTGTCCTGATCGATCTCACCGGCAAAAAGTCGGGACGGGGAGCGTATTTATGCGGCAAAGTTTCCTGCTTCAAGCTGGCGCACAAAAATAAAGCACTGGATCGCGCGTTGAAACAACATGTGAAGCCAGAGATCTATGAACAGTTGGCACAGGATTTCATCAAGGTGGAAGATGAATTCCTGGCTGCAAAAGAGAGTGCTGCCGATGATGAATAGGGCGCTTTCTCAGCTCGGCCTGGCCATGAGGGCAGGTAAGGTGGTTACCGGGGATGAGATCGTGCTCAAAGCCATCCGGTCTTCTGAAGCAAAATTGGTTATTCTGGCGGGTGACGCCTCAGTGAATACAACAAAGAAGATCCGCGATAAATGCGGTTCTTACAATATCCCTCTGGTAATCGGATTTGACCGGGAAAGTCTGGGCACAAGTGTAGGTAAACCCGAGCGGGTTGTGCTGGCAGTTACGGATCAAGGATTCGCAGAAATGATCTCCAAGAAACTGGAGACAATGTCGGAGGTGGAGTATATTGAGTAAACAGGAAAACAAAGACAATAAACTTCGAGTATACGAATATGCTAAATCGTTGAACATGAGCAGTAAAGAAATCATCACGATCCTTAAACGTTTGAACGTTCCGGTCAATAACCATATGAGCGTAATGGAAAACGATACGGTGTCCAAGGTCGAGCAGTTCTTTAAAGATATCAAATCGAATGCAGCAGCCAAGCGGGATAGTGGCGACGCTTCCCGAACCGAGAATCGTAAACCGGCGGTTTCCGGAGCCAATGCGGCTGCAACTGTATCCAATGCAAGAACAGAAGGCACTTCCGCTAGCGGAAGTGCAGAAGGCAACCGTAATGGGCAGGACGGTATGCGTAATTCAGGACAGAGAGCAACAGGACAACAAGGTCAAAGCCAGCCCAAAAAACAACAGGAAAAGCAGGTAGGTATGAATAGTAGAACGAATCAAAACACTCAGAATGCTTCAGGTTCCCAGCGTCCCCAAGGAGGACAGGATACCCGAAGAAATCAGTCTGGCTCCGCACAAGGAAGTCAGCAGAACAATCGTAGCCAAGCATCCAGACCAGGCGGCAGCACGCAGACCGGATCACGTCCTCAGGGCGGAGGTCAAGGCGGCGCACGTCCGCAAGGCAGTAATCAAGGTGGATCGCGTCCGCAGGGCAGCAACAACCAAGGCGGAGCACGTCCACAGAGCAAGCCGGGTGGAACCGGAGGCGGATTCACAAGCTCTAACAACAACAACAGTAACAGCCAGAACCGCGGTTCCAGAAACAACAATAACAATCGTTCAGACTCCAAGCGTTTTGATGACAACAACCGTCAAGGTGGATTCCGTGGCAACAATCGCGGTGGAAAGAACAACCGTGGCCGGAATCAACATAATCAGCAGCCGCCTCGTGAGAAAATCGACAACACGCCGAAGAAAATTATCGTCCGTGGCAACATGACCGTCGGTGAAACGGCGAAGCTGCTTCACAAGGACGCTTCCGAAGTCATCAAGAAGCTGATTTTCCTCGGCGTGATGGCCACCATCAACCAGGAGCTGGATATCGATACGATTCTATTGCTCGCTGGCGAATTCGGTGTAGAAGTCGAAGTGAAAATTCCGGTTGAGGAAGATCGTTTTGAGACCGTTGAAGAAAACGATGCTCCGGAAGAACTGAAAGAGCGTCCACCGGTCGTTACCATCATGGGTCACGTCGACCACGGTAAAACGACGCTGCTTGATGCGATCCGTTCCACGAATGTATCGAGTGGAGAGGCTGGCGGTATTACGCAGCATATCGGTGCTTATCAAGTCGAGATCAATAACAAGAAGATTACGTTCCTGGATACACCAGGCCACGAAGCGTTTACGGCTATGCGTGCCCGTGGTGCGCAAGTAACGGATATGACGATCATCGTGGTTGCGGCTGACGACGGCGTGATGCCACAGACGGTCGAAGCGATTAACCATGCGAAAGCTGCAGGCTTGCCGATCATCGTTGCCGTAAACAAAATCGATAAACCTGATGCTAACCCGGATAAAGTCAAACAAGAATTGACGGAATACGAGTTAGTGCCTGAAGAGTGGGGCGGAGACACCATCTTCGTTAACGTTTCGGCGAAACAGCGGATGGGTCTGGAAGACTTGCTTGAAATGATTCTTCTGGTAGCAGAAGTGAATGAATATAAAGCAAACCCTGACAAACGCGCACGCGGTACTGTTATTGAGGCTGAGCTCGATAAAGGCAGAGGTCCGGTAGCACGCATTCTCGTTCAGCATGGTACATTGAAAGTGGGCGACGCCTTCGTAGCGGGCAACTGCTTTGGTCGTATTCGTGCAATGGTGAACGATAAAGGACGTCGATTAAAAGAAGCGGGTCCTTCAACGCCGGTTGAAATTACTGGTTTGACTGAAGTTCCAGGCGCCGGCGATCCGTTTATGGTGTTTGAAGATGAGCGTAAAGCGCGTAATATCGCTGATAAGCGTGCGATTACCCATCGTCAATCCGAGTTGAACACAAATACCCGCGTGACGCTGGATGATCTGTTCCAACACATTAAAGACGGTGAGATCAAAGATCTTAACGTGATTATCAAAGGTGACGTACAAGGTTCTGTTGAGGCGCTGAAAGGTTCCTTGAACAAAATCGAGGTGGAAGGCGTTCGCGTCAAAATTATCCACAGCGGTGCCGGGGCAATCACGGAATCCGATATTATTTTGGCCGCTGCTTCCAACGCGATTGTTATCGGCTTTAACGTTCGTCCGGACGTTCAAGCGAAGCAAACCGCCGAGCAGGAAAAGGTTGATATTCGTCTGCACCGTGTAATATATAATGTAATCGAGGAAATTGAGCAAGCTATGAAGGGGATGCTCGATCCGGAGTACAAAGAAACCGTGATCGGTCATGCGGAAGTCCGCAACACCTTTAAAGTGAGCAAAGTGGGTACGATTGCAGGATGTATGGTGACATCCGGTAAAATTGCGCGTAACGCAGAAGTTCGCTTGATCCGTGACGGCATTGTCGTTCATGAAGGCAAGATCGATTCCCTCAAGCGCTTTAAAGATGACGCTAAAGAAGTGGCACAGGGTTATGAGTGCGGTATTACCTTGGCAAGCTATAGCGACGTCAAAGAAGGAGACGTAATCGAAGCCTTCATCATGGAGACGGTAGAGCGCTAACGAATGAGGTGATCAGACCATGGCAAAAATCAGAACTGGGCGCGTAGGCGAGCAGATTAAAAAAGAGCTCAGCCAACTGATCCAAACGGAGATGAAAGACCCAAGAATCGGTTTCATTACAGTGACCGGTGTTGATGTTACAAACGACCTGTCTCAAGCGAAGGTATACCTGAGCGTGCTCGGCGACGACGAGCAGAAGGCAGCTTCCTTAAAAGGGTTGGAGAAGGCAAGCGGCTTTCTCCGCTCCGAGCTGGGCAAGCGGATTCGACTCCGGCATGTGCCGGAGCTGATCTTCAAATTCGATGATTCCATTGCGTACGGCAGCCATATTGAGAAGCTGTTGACCGAAATCGTGGATCGCGAAGAGAAATAGAGTAGTTCGTTTTTATAAAGGAGAGGGCGAATGCAGACCTATGAACAAGAGCTGCAGCAGGTGAAGTCATTCCTGCTGGAGCACGATGATTATTTGGTTGTGTCGCATGTTCAGCCCGATGGAGATGCAGTCAGTTCCACCCTAGCGGTGGGCTGGCTTCTCTCATGTCTGGGCAAGAAATTCACGATGATCAATGAGGGGCCCATTCCAAAACGCATGAAAATGTTGTGGCATGCAGAAGACATTCTCAATCTGTCAGAACAGCATCCTGGAAGAACGTTCTCACACGTCATTTGTGTGGATTGTGCGGATTTTGCTAGAGTAGGCTATACGAAACAAGTATTTGCCGATCATGCAAGCATCGTTAATATTGACCATCATCCAACAAACGATCGTTATGGAGCCGTCAACCTGGTCGTGCCGGATGCGGCAGCAACCGCTGAAATCCTTTATGATTTGCTGAATTTGTTTGAAGTGAACTGGGATGCCGATATTGCAACAGCGATATATACGGGATTGTTAACCGATACCGGCGGTTTTCGCTATTCGAATACATCGCCCAAGGTCATGAGTATTGCTTCGGATCTGTTGTCCTATGGCGTCAACGGTCCCGAGATTGCGGAAACGTTACTGGAGGAAATGACGCTTCCACAGATGAAGGTGCTGGTTCAGGCGTTAAACACGTTAAGTCTGTCGGATGACGGCAAAATAGCCTGGGTATACGTAACGCCTGAGTTTATGGAATTATGCGGCGCCGTTAGCGAGGATCTGGAGGGAATTGTCAATTACCCCCGCAACATTCAGGGAGTTGAAGTCGGCATTCTGTTCAAATCGCTGAAGTCCGGAATGGTCAAGGCGAGTTTACGTTCAGCCGGAAAAGTGGATGTGGCGGCATTAGCCCAAATATTTGGCGGAGGCGGCCATGTGCGGGCAGCCGGTTGCAGCATTGAAGGCTCGCTTCATGACATTATTCCTAGAGTAATAGAGCAGGTGAGATTAAAGCTATGACACAATTAGAAGGCATCTTGGCCGTTCACAAGCCGGCAGGCTGGACATCCCACGATGTGGTCGCGAAAGTTCGGGGAATGGTTCGTTTGAAGCGAATCGGACATACGGGCACGCTGGACCCCGAAGTAACGGGTGTGCTTCCGTTATGCTTGGGGAGAGCCACACGAGTTGTGGAATACCTGCAGGAACTGCCTAAAGAATATCATGCGGTTCTCCGCCTCGGATATGCGACGGATACCGAAGATATTACCGGGAATGTAGTGGAGACGGCAGATGATGTCCATGTGACAAGGGAGGAAGCGCTTGAAGCGCTGCAATCTTTTACAGGCCAGATCTCGCAGATCCCGCCCATGTTTTCCGCTGTCAAAATCAATGGTAAACGATTATACGAGCTTGCCAGAGAAGGGAAGACGGTGGAACGCAAGAGCCGGACGGTAACGATTCATGAAATCGAAATGACGGATTTTGATGCTGAAGGGGATTATACGGAAATTTCTTTCCGCGTATTATGCTCCAAAGGTACATACATCCGCACGCTTTGCGTGGATATCGGGAAGAAGCTCGGCGTGCCATCTGTCATGGTTAAGCTGGTACGCACAGTATCAGCGGGAATCACGGAGGAGCAGTGCTTAACCCTGGAGCAAATTGAGCAGTTCATGAAGGATGATACGCTGCACACCCGGCTTATTCCCGTGGATCAAGCGATTGATTATCTGCCGAAGCATACGGTTTCTGAAGAGAAAACCGATGCTGCCCTGCAAGGACAGCGCTTGTCCTCAAGAGCGGTGGAGCCGCCGGTTGACAGCTCGGAGCCTATTCGTTTGTATGATATAAAGGAAAACTTTCTGGGAATCTATAAGCGGCAAGAGGAGACAGGGGCTATCGTTCCTGTGAAAGTATTTTCCTAAGCACGACTGGATTTAGTGAGTGGAGGTGAGTAAGCATGAGGGTTGTTTCTTTATCCTATCCTGTATCTTCTGATATTGTACGAGAAGCTGCCGAGCCGAAGGTAGCTGCAATCGGCCAGTTCGACGGTCTTCACCTGGGACATGCCAGCGTGCTTTCGACGGCTGTTAATATTGCGCGGGAGAATGGAGTGCCGGCTGCACTCATTACCTTTTATCCTCATCCGAAAGACGTCATTGGTAAAGGGAGCTATGAGGGATATCTGACACCTCAGCCTGACAAGCAGCAGCTGCTTGAGGCAATGGGGATCGATATTTTGTACGTTGTCGAGTTCAATAAGGAGTTCTCCCAGGTGAGTCCGGAAACGTTTGTTGAAGAAATGCTGTTTCCCTTGAATCTGCAAACGGCGGTTGTCGGATTTGATTTCCGATTCGGCCATAAGGGCGCCGGTGACGCGGTCAAGCTTCAGGAACTCGGCGAAGGCAGGATGTCTGTCGTTACGGTTCCGCCGTTCCTGGTCGATGGCGAGAAGGTGGGAAGTTCATCCATACGGATTGCCTTGAAAACAGGACAGCTGTCGGATGCAAACCGCTGGCTCGGACGGAATTACCATATCCGCGGCACGGTTATTCATGGGGAGAAGCGGGGAAGAAAGATCGGTTTTCCTACTGCCAACTTGGAATTAACCGATCCGTTCGTGGCACCTGCATTAGGCGTCTATGCCGTCCGTGCTCGCACGGATAAGCATCACGACTGGATTCCGGGCGTCATGAACATCGGCGTGAAGCCGACGTTCCACGAAGGGATTACAGAACCGATCTTCGAGGTCCATCTGTTCGATTTTGAAGGGGATCTGTATGACCAGATCATGACGGTGGATATTGTTCAATATATCCGCAAGGAGCATAAATTCGAATCGGTTCAGGAGCTTGTGGAATGGATTCAGCGAGATGCCGTCGAGGCCCGCAAAATATTGAAAGTCAGTGAATAAACGGTTTGGGACAAATTGTTCGCAAACGGATTTTCTTTTTCAGGTAAAGTATGCTATACTCTTAGAGGTCGCCTGAAGATAGGGCGATTTAACCTTGGCTTGGATGTTCGATCTCACCGTCGGTACCTGGGCCAATGGCGATTATAATGAGGGAGGTGAACAGGATGGCATTAACTCAAGAACGTAAACAACAACTGATTGACGAGCACAAAACTCATGAGTCCGATACAGGATCTCCAGAGGTGCAAATCGCTATCCTAACGGAAAACATTACGAACTTGACTGACCACTTGCGTACTCACAAGAAGGATCATCATTCCCGTCGTGGATTGTTGAAAATGGTCGGCCAACGCCGTAAGTTGCTTGCATACTTGAAAAACAAGGATGTTAAACGTTACAGTGCTTTGATCGAGAAGCTTGGATTGCGTCGCTAATCATCCATAAGATGTGCCGAAAACAGCCTGGTTGTCCACTGTCCTTCTTGGAACGACAGCGGCACAGCCGGGCTCTTTTCTAAGTATTGTACAATTTACCGTTTTCGAGCTTCCCCACAAAGTACTGCGTACGCTTCATAGCCTAAACTCCACTTTGTGGGGTTATCTTAATATAGATTCTTTATAGATTGTAGGCGTGGTCTGTTCGCTAAAATTCGCTTAATGGTATAACCAGGGGCAATCTATACGGAGAATGTTCTATACGGTTCGGGTTGTTCCTGTACATAGGTTTGCGATTTCGACCGTTTGGATGGCTCTGGTTAGGAAATGTGGACAGTGTTTTGCAAAAGACATGCTGATGGTAGAAGAAGATTTCAAAAAAAATTTATCCCCATGAGGAGGGATTACATGGAAACACGTGTTGAAATGCAGCTTGGCGGAAGACCCCTCGTGTTCGAAACAGGGCGCCTTGCGAAGCAGGCAAATGCGGCTGTGATGGTTCGTTACGGCGAAACGGCAGTCCTGTGTACAGTGACAGCTTCCAGTGAACCGAAGGATTTGGATTTCTTTCCATTGACGGTCAACTATGAGGAGCGTTTGTACGCCGTCGGTAAAATTCCGGGTGGATTCATCAAACGGGAAGGCAGACCAAGCGAGAAAGCGATTCTTGCCAGCCGTCTGACAGACCGTCCGATTCGTCCGTTGTTCCCTGAAGGCTTCCGTAATGATGTACAGGTTCTGAACCTCGTGATGAGCGTAGATCAGGATTGCGAGCCGGAAATCGCGGCAATGATCGGTACTTCCGCTGCCTTGAGCATCTCGGATGTGCCTTTTAACGGCCCGATCGGCGGCGTAGCGGTCGGTCGCGTCGACGGCAAATTCGTGGTGAACCCGAATATTGCCGAGCAGGAAGCGAGTGATATCTATCTGGTCGTTGCTGGCACCAAAGATGCGATCATGATGGTTGAAGCCGAAGCAAACGAAGTTCCTGAGGAAGTCATGCTGGAAGCAATCATGTTCGGGCATGAGGAAATCAAGAAAATCGTAGCCAAGATCGAAGAACTCGTAGCCGCTTGCGGTAAAGAGAAAATGGCGGTTAAACTTCATGCGGTAAATGAAACGGTGAATCGTGAAGTGCGCGATTTCGCCGAAGCTCGTCTTGTTGAAGCGGTTCGCATTGAGGAGAAACATGCTCGCCAGGATGCGATTGACGCTATCAATGATGAAGCGTACACCGTATTTGAAGAGAAGTATATCGAGACGCCTGAGTTGTTGAAGGATGTTAAAGAAGTGCTTCACGATATCGTGAAGGAAGAAGTTCGACGTTTGATCACGCATGACAAGGTTCGTCCGGATGGTCGTGGTCTGTCCGAGATCCGTCCTATCGATTGCGATACCAGCTTGCTGCCTAGAACGCATGGTTCCGGTCTGTTTACACGTGGACAAACCCAGGCTCTAAGCGTATGTACACTAGGTGCTCTAGGTGATGTACAGATTCTCGATGGAATCGATCTGGAAGAGACCAAGCGTTTCATGCACCATTACAACTTCCCGCCGTTCAGCGTAGGGGAAGCTCGTCCGCTTCGCGCTCCAGGCCGTCGTGAAATTGGTCACGGCGCACTCGGTGAACGTGCATTGTCGAAGGTCATTCCGAATGAAGTGGAATTCCCGTACACGATTCGCCTCGTGTCTGAAGTTATTGAATCGAATGGTTCGACTTCCCAAGCGAGTATTTGTGCGAGCACGCTTGCTATGATGGATGCAGGGGTACCGATCAAAGCACCTGTAGCCGGCGTGGCGATGGGCTTGATTAAAGACGGAGATCATGTTTCCATCTTGACCGATATTCAAGGGATGGAAGACCATCTCGGCGACATGGACTTCAAGGTTGCAGGGACACCTGACGGGGTTACCGCCATTCAGATGGATATCAAGATCGACGGTATCGACCGCGCGATTTTGCAGGAAGCACTGCAGCAGGCCAAAGAAGGACGGATGCATATCCTTGGAAAAATGGCAGAAGCCATTCAAAAGCCAAGAGAAACGTTATCCCAATATGCGCCTAAGATTATTACGATGCAGATCAATCCGGACAAAATCCGTGATGTAATCGGTGCCGGCGGCAAGATCATCAACAAAATCATCGAAGAAACCGGCGTGAAAATCGATATCGAGCAAGACGGCCGCGTGTTTATTGCATCTTCCAACGATGAGATGAACAAAAAAGCTCTTTCGATTATCGAAGGCATAGTGCGTGAGGTAGCTGTTGGCGAAATCTATACAGGTACTGTAAAACGGATTGAGAAATTCGGTGCATTCGTTGAAATCCTGCCTAACAAAGACGGGCTTGTTCATATCTCCCAGCTCTCGACCGAGCGCGTAGCGAAGGTAGAGGACGTGGTTGCAATCGGTGACGTCATTACCGTGAAGGTTACCGAAATCGACCAGCAGGGACGGATTAACCTGTCTCGCAAAGCGGTTTTGACTGCGGAAACAAACAAGAGCGGATCGTAATCCGCGCTTTGTTTGTTTAACAGCATATAGATAGAAGGAAAAGAGGCAGAACCTATTATTCTGGCTCTTTTTTTAATCATTCGGGCATCACTTTGCGGCACATATTTCCTCCTGAACCTACATAAAATGGGACAAAGCTTCTCAAGGGGAGGGTGGATATGCCCATGAATGGAAAAAAGATGGTCGTGCTGCTAACCGGTGCCGCAATGGTGTCGGCTGTTGCTGTGTTCAGCGGGGCCTGGGGATATGTTTCGGGACTGCAGAATAATAAACCGGAGGCACAGTTCGCAAGCGGTTCAGAGAGGGCGGTAGACCTGGATTTATTGAGTCAAATCGAAGCCGCTGCGGCGAAGTCACGAATTGAGCCGGTGGATGCCAGGGTGGACTCCGTGTGGAAAGCGATACCCGGTTATAATGGACTCGAAATCGATATAGAGGCTACATACCAAGCTGCATCGTCAAAAAAGCGAAAAGTCGGAGAAGCCATCCCTTACGTGTACCGGCAAATTCCGGCCAAAGTAACGCTGAATGATCTTGGAGATCAACCAATCTATCGGGGCAACCCCGACAAGCCGATGGTATCGCTGATGATTAACGTGGCTTGGGGGAATGAATTTCTGGTGCCAATGCTGGACACGCTGGATGCGGAGAAGGTGAAGACAACCTTTTTCCTGGATGGGAGCTGGTTGAAGAAGAACCCTGAGCTTGCCGGCGAAATTCTGAAACGAGGTCATGAGGTGGAGAATCATGCCTATACGCATCCGAACATGAGCCGTCTCAGCAGGGATCGGGCGGAGCTGGAAATTGCGAAGACGCAGGATCTGCTCAAAGAAAGTTTGGGCGTAGAGAACAAATGGTTTGCTCCGCCTTCCGGCGATTTTAATCAACAGACCGTATCCATTGCTAAAGCAAGGGGATTGAAGACGGTCCTATGGACGCTCGATACGGTTGATTGGAAGCATCCTGCGCCGGATGCAGTCGTTCAGAAGATATCCACGAAGGTGGAGCCGGGTTTCCTGATTTTGATGCACCCCACCGATTCCTCGTCCCAGGCGTTAAAGGGAATGATTGACGGAATACGTGCCAAAGGGCTGGAAATAGGAACCGTTAGCCAGACGCTTTCTCCTGAGCGAATCATGCCGAAAGGAAGTTGAGCCGCATGGTAAAGTTTGATAGAATGAATGGATGGCATGAGGCTGGTAATCAGCTTATGTAAGCCTGGATGGAACAGTTAGGGGGGCCCTCGTGAAAAAAATACAATTGTCTAACGGCCTAAGAGTGGTTATGGAGCAAATCCCGACAAGTCGTTCGGTTTCATTCGGTATTTGGGTGAAGACCGGATCCCGCAATGAATCGGAGGACATCAACGGGATTACGCATTTTATAGAGCACATGATGTTCAAAGGGACGGAGCGTTTTGACGCCCGTGCCATTGCTGAGGAATTTGATGCCATCGGCGGCAACGTCAATGCTTTTACGTCTAAGGAATATACGTGTTATTACGCCAAGGTGCTGGATGAGCATTTTCCGATTGCGGTTGACGTGCTGTCCGACATGTTTTTCAACTCGAAGCTGGATGCGGGCGAGTTAGCCAAGGAGAAGAACGTCATTCTGGAAGAGATCGCGATGTATGAGGATACGCCGGATGATCTGGTGCATGACCTGATGTCGTTATCGGCGTACGGCGATCACCCGCTGGCTTATCCGATTCTGGGTACGAAGGAACGGCTTGAATCAATGGATTCACAAGCGCTTAGAGCTTACATGGATAAACACTATACCATTGAGAATACGGTAATCGCTCTGGCAGGCAACATCAATGATGATGTGATTGAAATATTGGAACGTCATTTTGGCGGATTTAACAATCACGGCAGCTCCGAGCCGCTGGCCGTGCCCGCCTTTTTGGACGGCGTTCAGTTCCGCAAGAAGAAAACAGAGCAGAATCATATCTGCATGTCGTTTCCCGGCTGCTCCATCGGAGACGAGCTACAGTATGCAATGGTCCTGTTGAATAACGCCATTGGCGGCGGCATGAGTTCACGCTTGTTTCAGGAAATCCGGGAGAAGCGCGGACTGGCATACTCGGTATATTCATATCATAGTTCACACGCAGATAACGGGATGTTCACCATTTATGCTGGTACAGCGCCCAAGCAGACAAAGGAAGTCCTTCAGCTGACGACGGAAATGCTGCATGATCTGGCACAGAACGGGATGACGGAGGAAGAGCTGCGCAAAGGGAAGGAACAACTGAAGGGCAGTCTCATTCTAAGCTTGGAGAGCACGAGCAGCCGCATGAACCGCTTGGGCAAGAACGAATTGATGCTGGGCCGCCATTTCAGTCTGGATGAAATCATTAAGCGGATTGAACAGGTGGACATGAAGGATGTCGACGCGGTTCTTGACCGTATGTTTGGGACTCCATATGCACTAGCGATGGTAGGAACTTCAGATAAAGCACTGAATGTACTTAGGAGGAATGAATTTGTTGCACTACGTTCAAATCAATAGATTGCCAGGTAATGAAGATGTCAAACTTCCCGTGAAAATGTCCGAGCTGGCGGCAGGCTTTGACCTGCACGCAGCAGTTGCGGAGCCGGTGGTTTTGAATCCAGGCGAGCGCCAATTAATCCCGACCGGTTTTGCGATTGCCATGCCGGCTGAGCTTGAAGCTCAAATCCGCCCGCGCAGCGGACTGGCTTACAAGCATGGTATTACCTGCCTGAATTCTCCAGGTACGATTGATGCCGATTATCGCGGGGAAGTGAAGGTGCTGCTGGTGAATTTGGGACAAGAGCCATTTGCGATTGAGCGCAATGAACGTATTGCCCAGATGGTGTTCAAAACCGTTCCGGCAGTAGAATTCATGGAAGTTGACGAGTTGTCCGACACCGTACGGGGTGCAGGTGGATTCGGTCATACCGGCAAGTAAACCCATTCATGATCCGTTATCGGTATCCATCATCGTATTTTACAAAGCACACCGCTCCGGCCTAGCCGGGCGGTGTTTTCTTCGTCAGCGTTCACGCAAAATGGATCCAGATCCGGCTTCGCCCTTCATAGCGGTATTTATTGCGTTAAGGCGGTAGTTTAATTGAAATGCGCTCACCACCCTATAGGCGGCGGCATAAGATGGTTTATACGTTGGTTAGAAGAAAGGAGCGAGGCCTTCCATGCTGACTGGAGTCCGGACCGTCTTTGTTGGAGGAGACGCAAGGCAAATTGAGGTCATACGAAAATGCGCTGAGATGGATGCCTCCGTCATGATCGCCGGGTTTGAGAAATTGCAGGATTCTTTTCAGGGAGTGACTCGCGAGCCGCTCACGCCAGAGCTGTTATCGAATGCCGATGCTCTGATCCTGCCTGTCGTGGGATGTGATGACGAGGGACGTGTCAGCGCGCTGTTCTCAGAAGGGCCATTGCGATTGCAGGATGAACATATCGCAGCGATGCCCGGACATGGAGTGATCTATACAGGCATGGCGAAACCCTATTTACGCTCGCTATGTGACAAATATAAGATCAAGCTGGTAGAGATTTTGGAGAGGGACGATGTGGCCATCTATAATTCCATTCCGACAGCGGAAGGTGCGCTGATGATGGCGATCCAAAACACGGATTTTACGATTCATGGATCAACCAGCATGGTGCTTGGCATGGGACGGACGGGGTTCACCATGGCTCGCAGCCTGCAAGGGCTGGGTGCCAAAATCCGGATGGGCGTACGCAAATCGGAGCACTATGCCAGAGCGGAGGAAATGGGCTGGAAGCCCTTCCTGGTAAGGGATCTGGGTTCTTATGTGTCGGATATTGACTTGCTTTTTAACACGATTCCAACTATGATAGTCACAGCACAAATCATCTCGAAAATGCCTCGGGAGGCTGTCATCATCGACCTTGCCTCCGCACCTGGCGGATGCGATTTTCGCTATGCTGAAAAACGGGGTATCAAAGCCATGCTCGCACCCGGACTACCCGGAATCGTGGCTCCAAAAACAGCCGGCATTATTATGGCCAACACGCTGGTGGAGCTGATTTCTGAAGAAATCAAGATTCGGGGGGATGCGTAGATGAATTGGAATGGAATAACAGTGGGTTATGCCCTGACAGGATCGCACTGCACGCTTGAAGAAGTGATGCCGCAGATCCAGCGGTTCAAAGATGGTGGAGCAAATGTGGTGCCGATTGTGTCCAGCACCATCATGACAACCGATACCCGATTCGGCACATCGGAGAATTGGCAGAAACAGTTGAAAGATATAACCGGGAATGATATTATTTCTACAATTGTGGAGGCGGAACCGCTAGGTCCATCCAAGCTCCTTGACGTTCTGGTTATCGCCCCATGCACGGGAAACACGACCAGCAAGCTGGCCAATGCGATGACTGACAGCCCTGTTTTAATGGCAGCCAAGGCGCAGATGAGAAATTGCAGACCGCTGGTTCTGGCGATTTCTACGAATGATGGCCTTGGGCTGAATGCGGCGAATATCGCTAAGCTGCTTGTAACGAAAAACATTTATTTTGTTCCTTACGGACAGGATAATCCACAGCAGAAGCCTAATTCGCTTGTCGCCAAAATGGATTTGATTCCGGAAGCGTGTTATGCGGCTCTGGAAGGGAAACAGCTGCAGCCGATGATCGTAGAATATTCGCATTAACCGCGATTCAGCCTGTTGAACAACAAGGCATCATAGAAGAGCGACAGCCGCGGTTTCATTCATGAAGGGGAGTTTAGACAGATGACCGAGCATCTTTATAATGTGGCTGTTGTTGGAGCAACCGGCGCAGTCGGGCAACAGATTCTCAAGCTGTTGGAGTCGCGTCATTTTCCGATTGCTGAGTTAAAGCTGTTGTCCTCTGCAAGATCTGCCGGTAAAGCATTGAACTTCAAAGGCCAAGCGATCCTTGTGGAAGAAGCAACCCCCGACAGTTTTGCAGGAATCGATATCGCGCTGTTCAGTGCGGGCGGCGATGTGAGCAAGGCACTTGCGCCACATGCGGTACGCCATGGAGCGGTATGCATCGATAACACCAACGCATTCCGCATGGATCCGGATAAAGTGCTGGTCGTGCCTGAGGTTAACCCTGAGAAGATTGATGAACATAACGGTATTATTGCGAATCCGAATTGCTCAACGATTCAGATGGTAGCAGCGCTGAAGCCGCTTCATGACGCATACGGCATATCCCGCATTATCGTTTCAACCTATCAAGCCGTTTCTGGCGCAGGGCATCAAGCCATTGATGAAATGCTGCGCCAGAGCAAAGAGATTCTTGACGGCCAAAAGGTGCAGCCTGATATTTTACCTGTTGGATCGCTGCCTGTGAAGCATCAAATCGCCTTTAACGCGATTCCGCAGATCGATAAATTTACGGAGAATGGTTATACCTTGGAAGAAATGAAGATGGTCCGTGAGACCAAAAAAATTATGGGCGACGAATCCATCGAAGTGACGGCTACCTGTGTTCGTATTCCAGTCGTTAGCGGGCATTCGGAATCCGTGTACGTTGAATTCAAGAATGACTATGATCTGGAAGAAGTTCATCGACTTCTGTCGAATGCACCCGGTGTTACGCTGGTTGACGATCCAGCTGCACAATCGTATCCGCTTGCTACGGAAGCCGTGGGGAAACCGGATGTATTCGTAGGAAGGCTTCGCCGCGATCTGGGACATAAGCGTGGACTTAACATGTGGATCGTTTCAGATAATCTTCTGAAGGGTGCAGCATGGAATGCCGTGCAAATCGCAGAAATCATCGTCAACAAACGGAACGGCCAGGCTTAGTAGCCGGCCGTTTCAGTCGGTCGGCCCGAAATTCACGTCTCCTGGGCATATACAAACGGAGGAATATTTTATGCGCATCTTAGTTCAAAAATTCGGCGGCACCTCTTTATCCACACCGCAAGCAAGAACCCATGTTATTGGGCACATCCAGCGCGAACTGGCTAATCACTACCAATTGGTCGTAGTCGTATCGGCTATGGGACGACGTGGGGAGCCTTACGCAACAGATACTCTTCTGGACTGGATCGATCATAATGGAAACGCGCTTCCAGACAGAGAGCGGGATTTGCTGCTCTGCTGCGGTGAGATTATCTCAGCTACAACGCTGTGCAGTCTGCTTCAGCATGAAGGGATAACCGCGACGGTGCTGACGGGTGCCCAAGCCGGATTTCTTACAGACGATCACTTCGGAAATGCACGCATTAAGGACGTAAAACCTGAACGGGTTTTGAAAGAGCTGGAGTCTCATCAGGTCGTGATCGTGACCGGTTTCCAAGGACAGACCGATTCGGGTGACTTTACGACGCTGGGGAGGGGCGGAAGCGATACGTCGGCTACCGCGCTTGGAGCCGCGCTTCGCGCCGAAATGGTTGATATCTACACGGACGTCAACGGTATTCTTACGGCGGATCCCCGCATCGTGGAAGATGCGAAGCCGCTCAGCTATGTAAGTTATACGGAGATTTGCAATATGGCTCATCAAGGTGCCAAGGTGATTCACCCTAGAGCAGTTGAGATTGCCATGCAATCCCAAATTCCGGTCAGAGTGCGGTCGACCTTCTCGGATAATGAGGGAACACTGGTTACCCAGCCGGAAGGTTTCAGAGATATACAATCCGGAATCGTGGACCGCTTTGTGACGGGAGTTGCTTATGTAAGCAATATTACGCAAATCTCAGTGGAGTGCGATCGCATGGAAGGTCTTCAGCTGAAGGTTTTCAAATCGATGGCGGAACATTCCATCAGCGTGGACTTTATTAATGTTACCCCTACAGGAGTCCTTTATACGGTATTTGACAGCGATTCGGAGAAGGCGATTGAAGTGCTGCAGAGCCTGGATTTGAAACCAAAAAGCTTGTCCGGCTGTGCGAAGGTATCCGTCATTGGCGGGGGTATCAACGGAGTTCCGGGCATCATGGCCAAAATCGTGGAATCCTTGAGCGAGCACGATATTCCGATTCTGCAATCGGCAGATTCGAACACAACGATCTGGGTGCTTGTGAAGAAGGAAGATATGGCTCAAGCGCTGCGCGCGTTGCATCATAAATTCGAACTTCACCGATAAGGACCCGGGATGATCTGTTCGTTAAACGTTTGATAGGAAATACTATATATAAGATTACTTACGAAGGAAGCTTGCCCGCTGGGGACAGCTTTAAGGAGGAATCATTGTGGATTTCGGAAGATTGATTACGGCTATGGTAACCCCATTTGATCAGAATGGCGAGATCAATTGGGACGAGACTGCGAGATTGATTGAGCACCTGATTGTGGAACAGAAATCGGACTCCCTGGTCATTGCAGGGACGACGGGCGAATCGCCAACGCTTCGCGAAGACGAAAAGCTAGAATTGTTTAAGTTCGCAGTGAAGCAGGCGGATGGACGGAGCAAGATCATTGCAGGTACCGGCAGCAACGATACGGCACATTCTGCAGAATTGACGAAAAAAGCGGAAAGCTGCGGCGTCGACGGTATTTTGCTTGTCGCTCCGTATTATAATAAGCCGAACCAGGAAGGGCTCTACCAGCACTTTAAGGTGATCGCTGAGGCAACTTCCTTGCCTGTCATGCTGTACAACGTACCGGGGCGGACGGGCATCAGCCTAAGCACGGCCACCACCCTGCGTCTGGCTGAAATACCGAACATCGTTGCAACCAAGGAATGTGCTTCGATTGACCAGGTTACGGGCATTGCCGCAGGGGCTCCGGACGGGTTCATCGTATATTCCGGCGACGATTCCGCAGCACTGCCTGCTCTGGCCGTTGGTGCTTACGGAATCGTAAGCGTGGCCAGCCATATCGCTGGTGCCCGTATGAAGGATATGATCCAAGCTTATGTGGAAGGAAACGTGAAGGAAGCTGCCAAGCTGCATCAATCCTTGTTTCCGCTGTTCAAGGGCCTGTTTGAATGTCCTGACCCGCTTCCGAACCCGGCGGCGGTTAAATTCGCTCTGAATGAGCGGGGGTATCAGGTCGGCGGCGTTCGCCTGCCGCTCGTTTCTCCTAGCGAGAATGAGGCTGCATTTATCCGTAAGATGCTGTCATCCTTGTAACCTGCGCACCCGCCATACTCAAGCCACTGCCTTCCACGAAGGCCGTGGCTTTCTTCGTTTTAAACCCTTCTGTTTCTGGGTATCCTATGGCTCACGAAGGTGGTTGACTTGTGTTTTCACTTTTTCATCATGTATAATGAATTCAAGTGACTGGGTGCGGTATTTTTTTGAAATTTAATATAACAATGGTACGACGTCCAAAACTATAGGAGGGTTAGATACATTTGTCTAAGAAAATAAGCAACGATAAACTATCGATTTTTGCCTTGGGCGGCGTCGGTGAGATCGGGAAGAACATGTATGTCATTCAATATGCCAATGACATCGTTGTCGTGGATGCGGGATTGAAGTTCCCAGAAGAAGATATGCTTGGGATTGATATTGTTATTCCTGATATTAGCTATTTAACGGAGAATCGAGACAAAGTGAGAGGGATTTTGCTGACTCACGGTCACGAGGACCATATCGGCGGCCTCCCTTACGTATTGAAACACTTGAATGTTCCTGTATACGGAACGAAATTGACGCTCGGACTCGTGGAAAACAAGCTCAGAGAAGCGAATTTGCTTGGTGAGACGAAACGGATTCTGATCCATGCGGATTCGGAAGTACAACTCGGAAACACATTGAAAGCGACCTTCTTCAAGACCAATCACAGTATTCCGGATTCCGTCGGAATCTGTATCGAAACACCGGAAGGCAATGTAGTGCATACGGGAGACTTTAAGTTCGACCATACTCCGGTAAATGACCAATATGCGGATCTGCAGCGTATGGCTGAGATCGGAAGCAAGGGAGTATTGGCTCTTCTGTCAGACAGCACGAACGCAGAAAGACCAGGCTTCACACCTTCCGAGAAAAACGTGGGCATCGTGCTGGAAGATATTTTCCGCAAGGCCGAGCAGCGGGTGGTTGTTGCAACGTTTGCATCCAATGTGCACCGCATCCAACAGGTTGTCAACGCAGCCGAATCCACGGGCCGTAAAATTACGGTTATCGGAAGAAGCATGGTCAATGTGGTGTCCATTGCGGCTGAGCTTGGATACTTGTATATTCCGGACGGCATGCTGATCGAACCTGAAGAGGTTAACAAAATGGCGGCCGACCGCGTTGTCGTATTGTGTACAGGCAGTCAAGGAGAGCCGATGTCAGCGCTCACACGCATGGCACGCTCCACTCACCGCAAGGTGGATATTCTGCCAGGGGATACGGTTATCATTGCAGCAACACCGGTTCCAGGTAATGAAAAATATGTCGGCCGTACGATTGATGAGTTGTTCCGTCTTGGAGCAGACGTGATTTATAGTGGATCCAATTCGGGTGTCCACGTATCGGGTCACGGCAGCCAGGAAGAACTTAAGCTGATGCTGAATCTGATGAAACCGCAATTTTTCATCCCTGTCCATGGCGAATACCGGATGCAGCGCCGTCACGCTCTGCTAGCAGAGTCCGTTGGTGTTGATCCCGATAACATCTTTATTACCGATATCGGTGAAATTGTGGAAATTCAGGGCGGCTCGGCCCGCAAAGCCGGCAAAGTAACCGCTGGCAATGTTCTGATTGACGGACTTGGCGTTGGTGACGTAGGAAACATCGTACTGCGCGACCGCAAGCTTCTGTCCCAGGACGGAATTCTGGTCGTTGTCGTTACCTTGAGCAAGCAAAACGGTTCCATCGTATCCGGTCCTGATATTATTTCGCGTGGATTCGTATACGTACGGGAATCCGAAGGGCTTCTGGATGAAGCCAATCGTATCGTTTCCAGCACGCTTCAGAAGCTGATGAGTGAAAACGTGAATGAATGGGCGTCACTGAAGACCAGCGTAAAAGACGCTTTGGGACGCTTCTTGTATGAACAAACACGTCGCAGACCGATGATCTTGCCGATCATTATGGAAGTCTGATACAAGATAACAACATAAATCAGGCACACAGTCGCCCCTTTTTCGCAGGTAATAATTGGACGGTTCCCGCGAAAGAGGGGCTTTTTATAGGTTAATCCTAAAACTTCTCCGAGTCATTTCGGCAGAAGTTTTTTTGTGGTTTCTGCAATGACGACCTCATGCTGAAAACATCGGATAAGCATAAAATAGTCCCGTCATTTGCCATACTAAGGTTTAGCTATGTGTTGGTTGCAGCAGCTAGACATTAAGATAAAGGCAGGGATGCGCAGTGGACAACGATCAATGGATGACCGGCAGTAGAAAAGGAGAATGGACTGGTGAGACGGAGGCTCCTCAGGTCGTCCCCACCGAGGAAGCCAAGAAAGCGGCCGTGACGGAAACCATACAGCAGCTGGGACAGACGGGGCTTCCGACCGGCGGGGAGTCGAACGTGTTTTGCATGACGATAATTGGACAAATCGAGGGCCATATCGTGCTGCCGCCGCAAAATAAAACGACCAAATACGAGCATATGATTCCACAGCTCGTGGCAGCTGAACAAAACCCGCGGATCGAAGGTCTCTTGATCATTCTCAATACCGTTGGCGGTGACGTGGAAGCCGGACTTGCCATTGCTGAGATGATTGCATCGCTCAGCAAACCGACCGTAACGGTAGTCATTGGAGGCGGGCATAGTATCGGCGTCCCGATCGCTGTAGCGGCAGACCACTCGATCATCGCGGAGAGCGCGACGATGACCATTCACCCGATACGCATGAGCGGGTTAGTCATTGGCGTGCCGCAAACCTTTGAATACATGGAGAAGAGAGCGCGACGATGACCATTCACCCGATACGCATGAGCGGGTTAGTCATTGGCGTGAATACATGGAGAAAATGCAGGAGCGTGTCGTTCGTTTTGTGACGAGCCATTCGAGGATAACAGAGGAACAGTTTAAAGATCTGATGTTTAAAACCGGTGAATTGAACAGGGATATCGGTACCGCGGTTTCGGGTACAGACGCCGTTAAATATGGCCTCATGAACGAAGTGGGGGGAATCGGGCAGGCATTAAGCCGGTTGAACAGTATGATTGCAGAACGTAAAACGATAAGCCCTGGGGGGATCACGCAATGATATGGTACAGCGTCATCCCTTTGGATTCGGCCGGGCTGCTGCAAGGAGAGCAGGCAGCCGTTACGTCCAGGGAAATTCGGGTTGAAGGAATACTGATGGAAGTTGAACCGATGTCAGAGGACCAGGCGAAAATTGTCCGTTTACTCGACTGCGGGCTTCAAGATTACTTGAATCCACGCTATTCTCCGGGGGCAATGATTCGCTATATTCCGACGGTAGAAAATGAGGCTAAAGGCTGAAAACAGAACATAGGTACGCCACCGAATATTATGCTATAATATGGATTCGGGGGTGACACTTTTGGCAAAACGGAAAAGAAAGAAGAAGGCAGCCTTTGCAGCCGTTTTGAAGTATGAAATTTATGGGATTGTATTGATGACACTTTCGGTCATTGCATTATCCGGAGAAGCACCGGTGGGGCGTTCCCTGTCCAAGATGTCGGGATATCTGCTGGGCAAGTATTATTTTATCATCCCCCTAATCGGCATTTATTACGGGTTAATGGTGATGATTCACCGGAAATGGCCCAAACGCTGGAACAGCAGACGCACCGGTGTCCTTCTCTTGGTGTTATCGCTAACTTTAATGAGCAGTATTGCAGGTTTGGAGTCGAAGCTGGCCCCGATTGGACAATTGAATGCGTCAAATGCGATGAGCCAGATACATAGTGATTTGCAAGGCGAGCTCCTTCATGCCGGGGCAGATGATGGACATCATCCCGTCATGGGCAGAGACATCAGCGGCGGTTACATTGGAGCGTTGCAGTTTGCCTTTCTGTTAATGCTGTTTGGCAGCATAGGGGCCAAGTTGATTGTGATTGTCATGCTGGTTATCAGCTTCATGCTGATCACCAACCTGTCCTATGTTGATTTAATGCGGATGTTCCGCGTGAGGGTTGTAAAGGCCGGAGAACGGATTCAGAAAAAAGTGAACAGCCAGCAGACCAAATCAAGAGCGGCAGCAAAATCAAGCGCGAAGGAACAACGTATGCAGCTGCCGGAGGATCTGGATGAGGACGATGATCTGGATGATATGGAGGGCATGAGGCTGCCGCGCCGCAAAGCGCCGCAATTCTTCCAGCTGTTCGGTTCCAGAGGGGGCAAACGGGACGAAGCAGTAGAAGAGGCCCGGGATGCTGCGGATGAAGCGTCTCCGGTATTTACGGTTGGTAGCGGACATGGTGCTAAGGAGAAAGAGGAGGTCGTCCTCTTCAACAGTCCGGTCCAACCGGAGGAAGAAGCGGACGTGATTTCTCCTGCAGTGGAATCCGTGCCTTCATCGCCGATTATTCGCGATTTCTTTGAGCAAGTGAAACAAGAAGGACGTCTGGATGACGAGTACGATGATCACGAAGCGGTGATACCTCCTGTGCAAGGGGAATCTCCGGGGGATACCGCAGCGAGTCCTGAGGCCATCGTTGGCAGCCTTGAAGCTTCAAATGGCGAGTTGAGTGGAGCTACACCAGCTACTACGCATAACGGAGGGCAGGAGGGAACAGCAGCGGCAGCGCCGCCGGCTCCCCCACCCAAGCCGTACAAGCTGCCTCCGTTCCGGCTGCTGTCCAAACCCAATAACGGCGGTAAGGGTGGAGACCAGAACGATTATATGCAGACAGCGCGCAAGCTGGAAGCGACACTGGAAAGTTTCGGCGTTCGAGCCAAGGTGCTGGAGGTTGTTCGTGGGCCATCGGTAACCCGCTACGAAATTCAGCCGGACATCGGGGTTAAAGTCAGTCGGATCGTCAATCTGACCGATGATATTGCACTTGCACTTGCGGCCAAGGATATTCGGATGGAAGCGCCGATTCCCGGCAAATCAGCCATCGGGATCGAAGTGCCGAACAACGAAGTTTCACTAGTTACGATGAGAGAGGTTATGGAGACGCCGACGTTCCAGGACGCGGAATCGAAGCTTTCGATTGCATTTGGCCGTGATATTTCCGGCCAGACCATTGTCGGGAACTTGGCACGGATGCCCCATCTTCTTGTTGCAGGTGCAACGGGTTCGGGTAAATCCGTATGTATCAACGGCATTATTACCAGCATTCTGTATAAAGCGAAGCCGGATGAGGTTAAATTCCTGATGGTCGATCCGAAGATGGTCGAGCTCAATGTCTACAACGGGATTCCGCATTTGATGGCACCGGTGGTAACCGATCCGAAGCGGGCATCCTTGGCACTTAAGAAAATCGTGGTAGAGATGGAGAAGCGGTATGAGCTGTTCTCCAAATCCGGGACGCGAAATATTGAGGGCTACAACAATCTGATGAAGGATAATTTGCCGGCAGTGTTGCCGTATATCGTCGTTATCGTAGACGAGCTGGCCGATTTGATGATGGTTGCAGCCAACGATGTGGAAGATGCGATCACGCGACTGGCCCAAATGGCCCGTGCTGCGGGGATCCACTTGATCATCGCGACGCAGCGTCCATCAGTGGACGTTATTACCGGAGTCATTAAAGCGAACATTCCGTCGCGCATTGCCTTTGGTGTGTCATCGCAGGTCGATTCCCGAACGATTCTGGACATGGCGGGGGCGGAGAAGCTGCTCGGCCGCGGGGATATGCTGTTTATGCCGATGGGCTCCTCCAAGCCGATTCGCGTCCAGGGTGCTTTCATGAGTGATCATGAAGTCGAGAATATTGTGGATTTTGTTCGGGACCAAGGACAGGCGGAGTATGACGAGTCGCTGGTGCCTGAGATAGAGGAATCCGCCGGCGCGGACGAAGAAGAATTGGATGAGTTGTATGAGCAGGCGGTGACTATCGTATTGGAAGCTAAGCAAGCGTCCGTATCACTGCTGCAGCGGAGAATGCGCGTAGGTTATACCCGTGCAGCGCGTCTCATCGATTCGATGGAGGCACGCGGGGTTATCGGACCTTATGAGGGAAGCAAACCGCGGGAAGTGCTGATGTCCATGGAGCAATATCAGCAACAGCATAATCGAATCAGTTAAGGGAGCCGATCCCGCAACTTTTAAACAAAAGGAAGCGAACAACCAGACTGTTGGGTTGATCGCTTCCTTTTTTGTTGCTCACGGGGTGCTATTCATTTTGCGGTATTTGCTTGCCGTCATTTTCATAATTTTCTTAAAGGTTCGGTCAAAATGCGTCAGGCTTTCAAAGCCGATGGATTCGGCGATGTCCACGATTTTCAGGTCCGTATCCGTTAGAAGGCGCTGCGCTTCGCGAATACGGGTAAGGTTCAAATAATTAATGATCGTAAAGCCTGTAATTTCTTTGAATATCCGGGACAGGTAGAAAGGGCTGATGTAGAAGGTTTCGGCTAATTGCTGCAACGTGATTTTGTCTGCGTAATGGACGTGAATATACTTAACGACGTCCGTGATTTTCTGATGGAGCGGATTCATGGACGTGTGAGCAGGCAGCGAGGCGGAATGGGTTAACCGAGAGGTTTTAATGAGTAACTCCGTAAGCAGCACCTGCAGCATATACTCGTACGAAGCGGAGCTTTCTCGGATTTCATCGGCCATTTTATTCAAAATTTGCATGATGATTGCTTGCTCTGGAACGGTTAAACGCAGCAGTGGTCTATCCTGATTAAACATGCCCAGCAATCCGGATGCCAGCAAGGGATGGCCTTTTCCCAGAAAAGAATCGCTAAAATTAATGACGATACGTTCATGCTCCGGATCGCCTTGTCCCGAGGTTTTATGAACGTCGAATTTATTGATGAGAATGAGGTCTCCCGCCTGGATGGTGTACAATTTTTCTTTTATAAAATAATGACGCTCGCCTGCAACCAAATAGTAGATTTCATAGGTTCCGTGATAATGGTTATTTCGTTCAAAGGGCTTGGTGCGATGAATGCGATGGTAGTAAAATTCCCCTTCTTCTTCCCCGTAGGTTACGGTATGGGTATCGCTGGATATCATAATTCTGCCCCCGCTTCGTTTCAATTCATTCATGATCAGGTTTATTCTAATACTTCAGTTATATTGTACCAACTTCCATTAAGCAAAACAAAGCAAGATATGTTGAATGAGCCTTCAATTTCGCAATAAAAGTGAAGAAATCCAACTGATGATGCTGTAGCATAGTAGGTAAATCTACAGAAATGGACGGTGTTATCATGAGACCTTTTATGGATGAACATTTTTTGCTCAATAACGAGACTGCACGCACCTTATACCATGATTATGCAAAAGACATGCCAATCATCGACTACCACTGTCATCTGAGTCCGCAGATGATCTTTGACAATCACAGGTTTGAGAACTTGACCGAAGCGTGGATAAACGGCGATCACTACAAATGGCGGGCAATGCGAGCCGCTGGAGTAGAAGAGGCATACATCACGGGCGGCCCGGGTGTGAGTGATTATGATCGCTTCTTGGCTTGGACGCGCACTGTTCCGATGACGATTGGCAATCCGTTATTTCACTGGTCTCATCTGGAGCTGCAAAGACTATTTGGCATTCAGGATATCATTCATGAACAGAATGCTCCGCAGATATGGGAAGCAGCAAACAAGCGACTGCAGGATAATGATTTGACCACACGGGGATTGATCGTATCAAGCCGCGTGAAAGTGGTCTGCACGACCGATGATCCGACGGATAGCTTGGAATATCATATCAAGCTGGCGGAGGAAGGCGATGCCGGTTTTCAGATGCTTCCGTCATTCCGTCCGGACAAGGGACTGGAGATTAACCGGGAGACGTTCCTTCCGTGGGTGAAATTGTTGGCGGACCGAAGCCGGATGGAGATTACGGAGTATTCGGCATTCCTGAAGGCACTCGAGCAGCGGGCAGAGTTTTTCCATTCGGTTGGCGGTCGGGTATCCGATCATGCGCTGGATTACGTGCCATATCAAGAGGTTACCGAGACTCAAGCAGCTGACATCTTTCTGAAAGCGCTTAATGGGGAGCGGGTTTCCCGTCAGGAAGAGGAACAATTCAAAACGTATACGCTGCTTTATCTGGGCCAAATCTACGCAAGACTCGGCTGGGTCATGCAATTTCATATTAACGCCCAGCGCAACAATAACACCCGGATGTTCCGACAATTGGGTCCGGATACAGGTTATGATTCCATTCACGATAGTCCAATCGCCGTACCGCTCGTAAAGCTGATGGATCGGCTTGATCAAGAGCGGTCACTTCCAAGAACGATTCTGTATTCGCTTAACCCAAGCGATAACGATATTCTCGCAGCACTTATCGGCAGTTTTCAAGGCGACGGTATTCCGGGCAAAATCCAGTTCGGTTCCGCGTGGTGGTTCAACGATACCAAAGACGGTATGGTCGACCAGATGAGCAAACTCGGCAATATGGGATTGTTAAGCCGATTTGTCGGCATGCTGACCGACTCCAGAAGTTTCTTGTCTTATACCCGTCATGAGTATTTCCGGCGGATTCTTTGCAATCTCCTCGGAGAGTGGGTTACACGGGGAGAAGCACCGGATGATCTTCCATGGCTCGGGGGAATCGTCCAGGATATTTGTTACAACAACGCCGAGAGCTATTTTCGATTTGGCCGGACGGAAGGGAGATAAGACATGGATGCGAAAACAGATCGTGGCCGGGTATTGAGGTTGGTAGGACGCGATTCTTTACAAATACAACAGCGACAAGACCAGGATATGTTGAACCTTCCCGTTAAAGTGCTGCAAATAGGCGAGGGCAATTTTCTAAGAGGGTTCTTCGATTGGATGATATATGAATGCAACCGGCAGGGTCTGTTCCAGGGAAGCGTGGCCGTCAGTCAGCCAAGACCTGGGGGAGCACGCAAGCTGGAAGATCGAGGAGGAGTTATGGATCCCGGTGTTCTCGGAGATGATTGACCCCTATGCGGAATGGGGGCATTTCTTGAGTGTGGCCGAGCTGGATTCCCTGGAGATCATAGTCTCCAATACAACGGAAGCGGGTCTCGTATATCAGTTTAGTGACTGGAATCCGTCGGAAGCGCCGATGTCATTCCCCGCTAAGCTGACCATGCTTTTATATCGGCGTTATGAGCGTTATGAAGGCTCGCCGGACAAGGGCCTGTTGATTCTCCCATGCGAGCTGCTGGAACGAAACGGGGATATCTTGCGATCGATTGTGCTGCGGCATGCGGAGGATTGGGGACTTTCGCCGGCTTTTCGGAGCTGGGTTGAGGAATGCAACCTGTTTCTTAACTCGCTAGTGGATCGGATCGTAACCGGATATCCGGAAGAGGCCGAGCGCTATTTTGACAAATGGGGTTATGAAGACCGATTGTTGAACACGGCGGAGCCCTATTATTTCTGGGCTATTGAGGGCGACCCCTCATTGGAGTCCAGGCTTCCCCTCCAGTCAGCGGGTCTACAGGTAAGGTGGGTGCCCGATCTGACTCCGTACCAGGTAAGAAAGGTTAGAATCTTGAATGGAACGCATACGCTGATGGCTTCCATCGGCTTGCTTCACGGTTTCACTGAAGTGAAAGAAATCGCAGAGAGCATGGAATGGGGAGAAGATATTCGCAGCGCAATGCTGCAAGAAATCGTCCCCTTGGTGCCTCTCCCGCCGGAAGAGGTTACGGCTTATGCAGAAACGGTGTGGGAGCGATTCCGCAATCCTTTTCTTCGGCATAAGCTCCAGGATATTGCCATGAACAGCATCTCCAAGTTCAAGGTGAGGCTTTTGCCAAGCTTAAAGGAATATGTCAGTGCGCACAATACGCCCCCAAGCCTCATGACTCGGGGATTGGCCTCTTTGATCCGTCTGTATTATGCCAAACAAGTAGAAGGGCAGTGGTACGGAACGCGTCTTGATGGTGAACGGATGCTGTTAAGAGATGATCCGGACAGTCTGTTGACATTCTATCAAGCGTGGCAAAAGGTAGAAGACGGCGAATGGAGCATACGTCAGCTTGTGACATCCATTCTTGGCGATCAGGCTTTATGGGGTGAGGATTTGAACCGGATATCCAATCTTCATGAAGCGGTAAGCCGTTATATCGAAGAAATGGAGCTGATCGAGACATGAGCGACATCGTCATACTTCATCACAAGGATGACGTCGGTATCGCGCTTCGTCCTTTGTCGGCAGGAGAACATGCCATCGGGCTTCTGAACGGGAAGGAGCATGCGATCGAGGTAACCGAGAATGTGCCAAAAGGTCACAAGGTAGCTCTTCGATTAATAGAGCCGGGCAGCCATGTTTTGAAATTCGGCTATTCGATCGGATTGGCGAAGGAAGTCATTTTGCCGGGGAGATGGATCCATACCCACAATTTGAAAACCGGACTATCCGGTGAAGTGGAGTATCAGTATAAGCCTGGCGCAGAAGCAGCGGCTCAGGAATCACCGACGGTTATGGAGTCCCCAACGTTCCAGGGGTATATCAGACCCAGCGGTCAGGTTGGGATCCGCAACGAAATTTGGATCATCAACACCGTCGGCTGCATTAACAAAACCTGCGAGCTGTTAGCGCGCATGGCTGGCCAGCAGTTCCAGGGGAGAGGTATTGATGGGGTTTATCACTTCCCGCATCCCTACGGCTGTTCGCAGCTTGGAGATGATCTAAGCTATACCCAGCGTCTGCTCTCGTCCCTGGCCCAGCATGGCAATGCGGCAGGCGTGCTTATTATCGGGCTCGGCTGCGAGAACAACCAGATCGATCAAATGCAGGCCATGATTGGCGAGCAGGACGGAAAACGAATCCAATATATGCGCGCTCAGGACATGGAGGATGAATTGGAGGAGGGGTTGTCCCTCATCTCGGAGCTTGTGGAATATGCCGAGACTTTCAAACGGTCTGCGGTTCCTCTGTCCAAGCTGAAGATCGGACTGAAATGCGGCGGGTCGGACGGTCTGTCGGGCATTACAGCCAATCCGCTAGCGGGCCGTATTGCGGATACCATCACCGCTCACGGTGGTACTGCTCTTCTGACAGAGGTGCCGGAGATGTTCGGAGCCGAAACGATCCTGATGGACCGGGCCGCCGACGAGCAGGTGTTCCAGGATATTACGTTGCTCATTAACAATTTCAAGCAATATTTCGTATCGCACGGACAGGAAATCTATGAAAATCCTTCTCCCGGTAATAAAGACGGCGGCATCACAACCCTGGAGGAGAAATCGCTGGGGTGTACTCAAAAAGGGGGAAACGCCACCGTATCCGATGTACTCCGTTACGGCGTAAGATCAACGAAGCCGGGGTTAAACCTGATCGAAGCGCCAGGCAACGATCTTGTATCGGTCACGGCCCTGGCTGCAGCGGGGGCCCATCTCGTGCTGTTCACGACGGGGAGAGGGACGCCGTTTGGCGGTCCGGTTCCCACCGTCAAAATCGCCACCAATTCCGAACTGGCCGCTCGTAAAAAGCATTGGATTGATTTTAATGCAGGTGCTTTGCTGGAAGGTAAAAGCATGGATGAGCTTCATGAGGAACTCATGCATCGTATTGTCCGATTAGCCTCCGGCGTTGAACAGACGAGAAATGAACGCAATGGCTTCCGGGAAATATCCATTTTTAAGGATGGCGTCATTTTATAACGTGAGCTGTTGGAACATGATTTAAAAAAAGAGGAGGAGCCTATATGTCCAATCCCATTCAGCAGCAAGAACAGATGACCTTGTCACCCCTAGAACTCGGCACCAAGGCTTGCCAATCGATCATGGAAATGTATTCGCCGGAGCAGCTGCCGCCCGCAGGACGGTGGCATTACCACCAGGGTGTATTTCTGGTTGGAATGTCTCAACTATGGAAATTTAGCGGTGAATCAAAGTTTTTGGATTACGTTAAGGGTTATGTCGATCATCTGGTGGATTCCAACGGGAATCTGCTGCTGGAGCGGGGGGAGCTGGATTCCGTTCAAGCGGGCCTGCTCCTGATGGAGCTGGATGCTGTATGTCCCGAACATCGGTACAAGGCTGCCGCGGATAAACTGCTCCGTCTGTTATCTACTTTGAATCGGACCACGGATGGAGGATACTGGCATAAGGATCGCTACCCTTACCAGATGTGGTTGGACGGCTTGTATATGGGTGGCGTGTTCACGATGAAATATGCCCAGCAGTATAATAAACCGCATTTATTTGATGAAGTGCTGTTCCAGGAGAGGTTGATGCGCTCTCATACCAAGGATCAGGCAACCGGGTTATTTTATCATGCTTGGGACGAGAGCAGGACGATGCCTTGGGCTGATCCGGTTAGCGGGCAATCTCCGGAATTTTGGGGACGCGCCTTAGGCTGGTATGCGCTGTCGATCGTGGAGTTCCTTGATTTACTGCCTGAGGATCATCCGGCGAGGGAAGAGCTGGCTGTTGTGCTCCGTGAATTAAGTGAGGCGCTGGTGCGTTATCAGGATCCGCTTACAGGGCTGTGGTATCAAGTTCTAGATAAAGGGGACCGGGAGGACAATTGGCTGGAAACCTCTTGCTCCAGCCTCTTCATATATACCTTGGCCAAAGGGATTCGACTCGGTTATCTGGATTCATCCTTGATCTCCCATGCAAGACATGGATATAACGGCCTGGCTCAATCCGTATATGTGGATGGTCAGGGGCATCTGGTCATGCCCAAGATCTGTATCGGTACAGGTGTCGGCGATTATAAGCATTATGTGGAAAGGCAGCAATGCGAGAATGACCTCCATGGTGTTGGGGCGTTAGTCATGGCGTGCGTAGAGCTTGGCAGGATATATGGATAAATCCGTGGATGAGCGTTAAATCTATTCTGAACATTAAAGAGCTGTTCCTCTGAGGAACAGCTCTCTTTGTGCTGCGATGATGTGCTGTCTTCGTTCAGTCCTCTCGCCGAACAGGTGCATAGGAAACTGGCAGGCTTGTCATAATAACGGTAGCGAGGCTTGTTAAACCACAAGAGAAAGGTAGAGCGCAGCATGAAAAACTCAAGAATCTGGATTCTAATAAGCATTGCGATTCTGTTGTCTGCCGTTGTCTTCGCTCAGGGAGGCCTGGAAACAGATCATTCGAATCTTCAGGAAGCTTTGCCAACCTTTAGCCAGCAGACCATCAAATTTGGTTCTACCGGCGAAGATGTGTATGAGCTGCAAGGCCGTCTGAAACACCTGGGCTTTTATCATGGGAAAATTGACAGCGTATTTGGCTCCAAAACCCAAGGAGCCGTTAAATGGTTCCAATCGGAGTTTGGCATGAAGGTAGACGGTATCGTAGGACCGAAGGTCAAGCTTAAACTGTATAATGCAACCAAGGATTTCCGTCCGACCGCTCCTAAGGCTCATGAAGGTGGAGGCGGTGCAGCGGCCGGTGGTGGCGGAGGTTCAGCCAACAAAGAAAGCGGCAATAACAACTTAGCCTCATCTGATTCAATGGGCCTTTCAGAGAACGATTTGAGAATCATGGCAAATGCCGTATATGGCGAAGCGCGAGGAGAGCCGTTCGAAGGCCAGGTCGCCGTAGCGGCGGTTATTCTCAACCGGGTAAAATCACCAAGCTTCCCGAATACGCCGCATGGGGTTATATTTGAGCCGAGAGCCTTTACCGCGGTAGCCGACGGTCAAATATGGCTTGAGCCGAACGAGCAGGCGAAGAAAGCAGTACAGCAGGCGCTGAGCGGCTGGGATCCGACAGGAGGCTGCCTGTACTATTTCAATCCGAAAACGGCCACCTCGCCATGGATTTGGACCCGCCCTCAAGTCAAAACCATCGGTCAACATATCTTCTGTATGTAAGCCGTAAACAACAGCAACCGGGGCCTGTCTTCGGTTGCTTCTTCACTTTGCAATGGGTTAGAATGAAAGTTATCTATGAAGTAAATTTTGGCAACGACAATCCATGATGTAAGGGGATATGGACCTTGACGAAAACGGAATTTGAACACGGTACAGTCGGAGGAATTCGGATTCACGTATTACCGACCAACCGATTCAAGACATTTGCGATATCGCTTTACGCCGGAAGTCCGTTAGCAGAAGAAACCGTGACCTCGACCGCGCTTACACCTTTTGTGCTGCGCAGAGGGACCGTTTCCTATCCGGAAACGCGAGCTTTCCGAGAACAGCTGGAGCAGCTGTACGGCGCTGGATTTGGATTTGATGTGTATAAGCGTGGCGATTATCAGATCGTGCACTTTCGCATGGATACGATCAATGACTCTTTTGTTAAGAGTCCGGAGAGCCTGCTGCGCTCTTCATTTGCTTTTTTGGGCGAAGCTTTCACCCAGCCCGTGTTAGAGAATGGAGCATTCCGCAAATCTTATGTACAGACCGAGAGAGACACGGTTCGCAAGAAGCTGGAGTCCATCGTCAATGATAAGATTCGTTACGCTGCGGAGCGCTGCATCGAGGTTATGTGCAAGAACGAACCGTATCGGCTGCATCCGTTAGGAGAACGGAAGGATCTTGACGGTATCACGCCGGAAGGCTTGTATGAGTCCTATCAGAACTGGCTTAATGAATCCGTTCTGGATCTGTATGTGGTTGGCGATACGAGTTTGGATGAGGTGAAGAAGCTCGTAGAGGAGCATTTTAAACTGAACAGAACAGCAAGCAAGGATTATGTTCCTTCCTCCACGCGAACGGCAGCAAGCGGGACGCAGACGGTCGTGGAGAAGCTGGACATTAATCAAGGCAAACTCAACATGGGTCTGAGAAGCACCATTACTTACGGAGATGATGAGTATGCCGCCGCGCTATTGTATAACGGGATTTTAGGCGGTTACCCGCATTCAAAGCTGTTCGTTAACGTGAGGGAGAAGGAAAGCTTGGCGTATTACGCGTCGTCCCGATATGACGGTCATAAAGGAATTGCAACCATCCAGTCCGGCATCGAGGTTCAAAATTTCGAGAAGGCTGTCCAAATTATTCAACAGCAGCTCGATGACATGGCCAACGGTGCCATTACGGATATCGAAATGACCCAAACGAAAGCCATGATCCGCAACGTCATTAAGGAAATGCAGGATTCGGCCTTTGAGATGATTGCGTATGATTTCAACCGCACGCTGTCGGGGCGGGAACGTACGCCGGATGAGCTGCTGCAGCAGGTGGAAGGCATTACAGTGGATGATGTGAAGCAAGCAGCTTCGGCATTTTCGCTGGATACGATCTATTTCCTGAAAGGTCAAAAGGAGGAATAGCCGGTGGAGAGCATTCATTATGACAACCTGCAGGAAACGCTGTATTACGAAGTGATGGATAACGGTCTGCACGTGTATGTGCTGCCTAAACCCGGCTTCCAGAAAACCTATGCGACCTTTGCAACCAAATATGGTTCGGTGGATAACCATTTTAAGGTTGAAGGCGAATCTGAAACTCGCGTTCCTGATGGCATTGCGCATTTTGCGAATGCCTTTACTAGTTTTGACCAAACGGTGTATCTCTTTTCTGCGACGGAGAACATCCATGAAAATTTGGAGACGCTGATTAATTTCGTGCAGAACCCTTACTTTACCGATCAGAACGTAGAGAAGGAAAAAGGGATTATCGGGCAGGAAATCAACATGTACCAGGACAATCCGGACTGGCGCGTATACTTCGGTCTGATCGAAGCGATGTACAAGGTGCATCCGGTGCACATCGATATCGCCGGTACGGTGGAATCCATCGGAACAATTACAAAGGAAGATCTGTATACGTGCTACAATGCCTTTTATCATCCGAGCAACATGCTGCTGTTCGTGGTGGGCGGCGTAGATCCAGTTGAAACGATGAACCTGATCCGTTCGAATCAAGCCGGAAAATCGTATGAGAAGCAAGGCTCCATCGAGCGCATATTCGATCCGGAACCGCAGGGAGTTGAAGAGAAGCGGCGAGAGAGCCGGTTGGCCGTATCCCTGCCGAAATGCCTGTTCGGCTTCAAGGAGAAGCAGGTCGGTTTAACGGCTGAGGAGCAGCTGCGCCGAGATTTGACAACGAAGCTGATGATGGACCTCCTGTTTGGATCCAGTACGGAATTGTATCAGCAGCTGTATGACGAGGATTTGATATCCGACAGCTTCGGCCATGAATATAACAGTTCACCCCAATATGCGTTCTCTGCGGTGGGCGGAGATACAAAGGATCCGGACCAACTTCTGGAGCGTATCCGCACCGAGGTGGATAAGCTAAAGGCAACCGGATTTCAGGCATCCGACTTTGAACGTGCCCGCAAGAAGAAAATGGGCGGATACTTGCGCATGCTCAATTCCCCTGAAAATATTGCTCATGAATTCACTCGCTATCAGTTCCGCGGGGCGGATTTCTTTAAGGTTCTACCGGTTTATGAATCCATTACCCTAGATGATGTAAACCGCCGTCTGCAGGAGCATATCGATTGGGATCAATTGGCCGTATCGATCGTTGTGAGTCCGTAATGAAGCAAGACATGGGAAGAGAATTGAAACCGATCGGGGAAATGACGGTACTGATCACGGGTGCCAGCAGAGGTATTGGAGCGGCTGTTGCCGAGCGTTTTGCTTCGGTACGCATGAATGTCGTTATCCATTACATGAATTCGCATGAAGCGGCCAATGAAGTTGCCCGCCGCTGTATGGCCTATGGTGCTAAGGTATTAACCGTGTCCGCGGATCTTCGCGACAAAGAGCAAATATTGCGCATGCAAGAGAAGCTTCAGAGTCATGATATGGAGCCGGATATCCTGGTCAACAACGCCGGGGTATCCCATTACGGGCTTCTGTCTGACGTGACCGAAGAGGAGTGGGACACTTTGATGTCCATTAACCTGAGAGGGATGTTTCTGTGTTCCCAGGCGTTTATGGGGCGTATGATCTCCCAGCGATTTGGCAGGATTATCAATGTGTCCTCGATCTGGGGATTGTCGGGTGCCTCCTGCGAGGTATTGTATTCAACAAGCAAGGGCGGCGTTAACGCTTTTACGAAGGCCCTTGCGAAGGAGCTTGCCCCATCAGGCGTGACGGTCAACGCCGTTGCCCCCGGCGCGGTGGATACGTCCATGCTGGGGCATTTGGAATCGGATGAGATCCGCATGCTGGAGGATGAAATTCCGGTCGGCAGATTGGCGCAGCCGGATGAGATCTCATCACTGGTGTATTTTCTGGCGCTGCCCGAGTCGGGCTACATTACCGGGCAAGTGATCAGCCCGAATGGCGGTTGGGTGACCTGATCGTCATACGTGGTGCAATTCACCACTCATAAGGGATTGGTTACGGGGACATATTACTATTGTTACTTTAAATCTGAATTGCCACCACGCAAAAGGAGGATTTAATTCATGTCATCCGTAATCAAAAACTTTGATTCCTGGAAGAAATTTCTGGGCGAGCGCGTCGTTCAAGCCGAGAAAGCGGGTATGAGTGAAGACACCATTTCTCAGCTGGCTTATGAAATCGGTGATTTCCTCGATGAGAAGGTTGACCCGCAAAACTCATCTAACCGGGCACTGAAAGAATTGTGGGATGTAGGTAACGAGGAAGAACGCCACGTTATCGCGCGTCTGATGGTGAAACTGGCCAAGAACAACGCATAACCCTCTTGCAAAAAGCCCCCCGCCAACGGGGGCTTTTTGTCAAGAAAAAAGAATGTAATTTTCATGTCATCGTTAATACTTGCCTTTCATTTTTATTTTATATATCATTAACGTGACCCATTTTTCATTTGACCTGTTTTTGCGTGCAATTTTCGCTGGAATTTGTCGAATATTGATGGAAAAGAAGTGCAAAGAGGTGTCTTTGTGGAATCGAATCAATGGTACATGGAATACAAGATACATAAGAACCGGCCTGGTTTGCTCGGCGATATTGCTTCCGTATTAGGTATGCTCGAAGTAAACATCCTGACCATTAACGGGGTTGAAGGCCAAACTCGCGGAATGCTGCTGGAAACGGATGATGAAGAAAAAATTATCCTGATGGGCAAAATGTTAAACAAAATGAAAAATATTACGGTAACAGCCTTGAGACCCCCGAAACTGGTCGATATTTTGGCTGTCCGACATGGACGATATATTGACCGGGACTCGGATGATCGTAAAACGTTCCGTTTTACGCGTGATGAGCTCGGTTTACTTGTTGATTTTTTGGGTGAATTGTTCAAAAGGGAAGGTAATCAGGTTATCGGTCTTCGCGGAATGCCACGCGTCGGCAAAACCGAGTCCATTATCGCCGGCAGCGTCTGCGCGATGAAGCGCTGGACCTTTGTTTCCTCTACGCTGCTCCGTCAAACCATTCGCAGTCAACTCTCTGAGGACGAGATGAATTCGAACAATGTTTTCATCATTGACGGCATTGTGAGCACGATCCGATCCAACGAACGTCATTATCAGCTCCTGCAGGATATTATGGGGATGGAGAGCACGAAGGTGATCGAGCATCCGGATATTTTTGTTCGCGAATCCGAATATTCCTATGAGGATTTCGATATTATAATCGAATTGCGAAACAATCCGGAAGAGGAAATCGTTTATGATACGTTCACGGGCTCTTATAGTGACGATTTATAATATTGTTTTTGACTTTGACCACGAATTTCTAAAGTAGGAGGTGATGGCATGTCCGAACTGGGACAGCAATTAAGGGAGGCGCGTCTACAAAAAGGGATGAGCCTTGATGATGTGCAGGAAATGACAAAAATACGCAAGCGATACTTGGAAGCCATCGAGGCAGGGGATTACAAAGTACTTCCCGGCAGTTTTTACGTGCGGGCATTCATCAAAACCTATGCGGAAGCGGTGGGGATTGACCCGGACGAACTGCTTGAAGGCCATAAACAGGATGTGCCTAAATCCGAACCGGAAGCGACGATGGAACCGGTTATTCAAAAACGTGCCGCCAGACCTTCAGCCGAACGGAACATGAAATGGCTGCCTACACTGCTGATGTGGACATTCCCGATTCTGATCGTTGTTGTCATTTATTTGGTGGCCATCAATTCGAATGAGCCTAAGGATGAACCTCCGGTAACCAATAATGATCAGACGCAGACGGATCAAGCGCAAAAGCCGGAAGACCAAGGCAATACGGATCCCGCCACGCCAGGTGACGGAGCTCAGGGCGGCGACAACACCACGGACGATACCGGTAGTGGTAACGAAGGTACAGACGGTGAAGGAACAGACGCAACGGACGGAACAGATGGCACGGACATCGATGAACCGGGAAATACAACGCCTGGAGAAACGACGGTGACGCAGGACCGGACGGAAGGCAAGAACACCGTATTTAAGGTAACAGGCTCGTCTGTGAAGGTTGAGATTGTGGCAACGAGCGACGGTAAGAGCTGGGTAGAAGTGTATCGTGGCTACAATACCTCCGGAGAGAAGCTGGCTTTCCAAATGCTTGAGAATGGTGATTCTCTCAGCTTTGACCTGGATAGCCAGGGACTTTACGTGAAATCAGGGAACTCCGCTGCAACCACCATTACGGTTGGCGGCCAGCCCGTAACGGATGGAAAATCAACGTCGCGTATCTTGCTGGAGCCGGCGGATGGTTCCGCAGGCACGATGGACAACACGGGAACTACGGATGCCACAGGTACTACCACAGATACTACAGGTACTACAGGTACATCGGATACCACAGATATCGAATAATTGCCTGTCCTCCAGGCCATCATAACAGCATGCAGCTGCATGCTGTTATTGCACTTCCTGGAAGAGGTGATGCTCTCGTGACGGTCAACTGGATTATATTCGGATTAGGCGTTATCGTCAGCCTCTTGGGCTACTATTTGATTCCAAGTGACTGGGGATATGGCATATTAGGCTTTGGACTGGCACATATTTTGCTCGGTATACTGAGCATGTTTCGCCGTCCGGTGCATGATGAGAAAGCTAGCAGTTGACGGAGCAGGCTTCGTTTTCGCCGGAATGGTGGCGATAAGCGGAGTCTTTTTCGTTCACATTTATCCCGGCTGATCTCATGGAGGATTAGACTTGGCTCACGGTTTTACCTATAATAGAAGCATTATCGCCAAATGAAAGGAAGGATTCACCATGGCTTCAGAAAACTCATTTGATATCGTATCCAAAATGGATATGCAGGAACTTAGCAATGCGGTTAATCAGGCGGAGCGGGAGATCGAGAACCGTTTTGACTTCAAGGGCAGCAAGAGCAGCTTGAAGCTGGACAAGGACGCACTGGTCATTTCATCCGATGACGAGTATAAACTCAACGCCGTTATTGATATTTTGCAAACCAAGATGGTGAAACGGGGCTTGTCGCTGAAAAATGTGGAGTACGGCAAGATCGAGCCGGCTTCCATGGGTACCGTTCGCCAGCGTCTGACCTTAAAACAAGGAATCGATCAGGAAAATTCGAAAAAGATCAACATATTGATCCGTGATTCCAAGCTGAAGGTCAAGAGTCAGATTCAAGGTGACCAAATTCGGGTAACCGGAAAAAGCAAGGATGATCTTCAGCAGATCATGCAGCTGCTTCGCAAAGCGGATCTTTCTCTGGACCTGCAATTCACGAATTTTAAATAAACGCCGCCACAGGCTCATATAGGATTGGATGGACAGGTTTGTTTCTTTTGACAGGGCGTGAGCGGAAATATTATACTAAAAAACGATATATAAGGATTAACGTATACATAGATTATTGGGGGATGAATATGACAGACAGCGCTTCACGCTTCGAACCCTTTAGGCTCTTGGGAAGAGCGACCCTATTGAAGTACAGATGGATAACAGTCGCGGGGTCTGCGAAAATTTCAAGACAACCCGTTGCAAGGGAGGTTGCCCCATGAATTTACCCAATCGTATCACGTTGGCCCGCATTTGCTTGATCCCTGTCATGATGATTTTCCTGCTGGTGGATTTTGATTTTTATCCGGCTCCTATTGTGTGGAATGATTTTGTCCTTCCCTACAACCAATTGATTGCAGCATTGATATTCATACTTGCAGCAAGTACGGATGGGATTGACGGGTATTTGGCCCGGAAAAACAATATGGTGACGAACCTGGGTAAACTTCTGGATCCGCTTGCGGACAAACTGCTGGTGGCAGCCATCCTCATATCGCTTGTGGAGATGGGCAAATGCGAATCCTGGATTGCTGTAGTTATCATCAGCAGAGAATTCGCGGTTACTGGCTTGAGACAAATTGCACTCCTGGAAGGTTCAGTCGTTGCAGCAGGTCAATCGGGGAAAATCAAGACGGTGATTCAGATTGTGGCGATTGTCGCGCTTCTGATCAATAATTTCCCGTTTGTATTCTTGGGAATTCCGTTTGATATCATTGCAATCTGGGCTGCCGCGATGATTACGATATATTCGGGAATCGAATATTTTGTCCAGAACAGGCACCTTCTCAAAGGTACCGGGGCGTAACGGCAATAGGAGCTATCCTATTGCTTTTTTCTTCCGCAGGGTAAGAACATTGTGAAAGCGAGTATTTTGTGAAGAGATAGCAGACACAGGAGGATGGACGAATCATGAAAGCAGAAATCATTGCAGTTGGAACTGAACTTCTTCTTGGACAGATTGTGAATACCAATGCACAGTATTTGTCCAGACAGCTTGCTTCAATGGGAATCGATGTATACTATCAAACCGTTGTCGGGGATAACATGGAGAGGCTCAAGGAGGCCTTGCGGCTGTCCAGCAGCAGAGCCGATATCGTTCTTCTGTCCGGTGGTCTGGGCCCCACACAGGATGACCTGACAAAGGATGCGCTCGCGTCTTTTCTAAATCGTTCATTGCATATTGATCGGATGGCCATGGATCGGATTGAACGCTTTTTCCATGAACGGGGATCCGTAATGACCGAGAACAATCGGCGCCAGGCCCTGACCATCGAGGGCGGGACTCCGCTTCCGAACGAAACAGGCCTCGCCGTCGGGAATGCGGTATCCTATGAAGGGACTCATTACATTGTGTTGCCGGGACCGCCGAAAGAGCTGATGCCGATGTTTGAGCAGGAGGCCAAGCCTTGGCTTCTGCAGCATGTGCTTACGGGAGAGCTTCCCATCTATTCGAAGATGCTCAAATTCGCAGGCATCGGGGAGTCCGCGCTTGATAAGCGCCTGGAGGACCTGATTACGGCCCAGAGCGATCCGACGATTGCGTTGTATGCCAAGGAGGGGGAGGTAACCGTCCGAATCTCCACGAAGGCAGCCAGCGAGGCTGAGGCCATGGTGCGGCTGAATGAACTGGAAGCCCGGATCCAGGAGAGAGGCCCGGAATTTATGTATGCTAACGAGGATGTGCCCATTGAGAAGGTCATCGTCGATATGATGGCGGATCATAGCTGGACACTGAGCGCTGCGGAGAGCTGCACGGGAGGCCTTGTAGCGGAGACGCTGACCTCTATCCCTGGGAGCGCGTCCATGTTCCTTGGCGGGATCATCTGTTATACCAACCAGATCAAGGAGAAGCTTGTGCATATCCCGCATGCGCTGCTTGAGGGGGATGATGCGCCGGGAGCCGTCAGTGCAGAGGTTGCTGAAGCGCTTGCGGATCATGTCCGGATGGTAACCGACAGCGACTTTGGTTTATCGGTAACGGGCGTGGCAGGTCCAGGGTATGCTGAACGCAAGCCTATAGGTCTTGTTTACATTGGATTGTCTCAACGGGGAAAAGAAACGGAAGTGCACGAGCTGCACCTTCAGGGTAACCGTGAAACGATCCGGCTCCGAGCTACGAAGGCGCTGCTCTACCGGCTTTGGCAGCGTCTTGTTGCCTCCAAACAGGTTTAGGGTTGCAGAATAGGGATATCCGTTATTCGAAAAAAGTAAATAATTTACACCTTGCTTGGCAGCTCTTCTTGTATTAACGAACAGTTCCAAGTATAATGGGAAATACGGAAGAACCGTGGCATATCGTATGATGTTGCCACGGTTCTTGTTGTTTATACATAAGGCATGGAACATATACGGGAAGGGGTGCTGAATAAAAAAAACGAATGTATGTTCGAAAAAAAGCTTGGCAAACGTGTCAAAACAAGGTATGATATGACTATCAACAGTGAAGGGTTGTGGAACAATTGTCAGATCGTCGTGCTGCGCTGGAAATGGCGCTTCGTCAGATAGAGAAACAGTTCGGAAAAGGTTCCATCATGAAACTGGGTGAATCCACCCACATGCAAGTAGAGATTGTGCCGAGCGGATCGTTGGCATTGGATATAGCTTTAGGAACCGGCGGCTTGCCTAGAGGCCGGATTATTGAAGTGTATGGACCGGAATCCTCCGGTAAAACAACAGTAGCCCTCCATGCGATTGCGGAAGTTCAGAAGGCTGGTGGACAGGCTGCATTTATCGATGCCGAGCATGCTCTGGATCCATCGTATGCAAGCAAACTGGGCGTTAATATTGATGAATTGCTGCTCTCCCAACCGGACACGGGTGAGCAGGCGCTGGAAATTGCGGAAGCTCTGGTACGCAGTGGTGCAGTTGATATCATCGTTATTGACTCGGTTGCTGCACTGGTACCAAAAGCTGAAATTGAAGGCGACATGGGTGACTCCCACGTAGGTCTGCAAGCTCGTCTGATGTCCCAGGCTCTTCGTAAATTGTCGGGTGCTATTAATAAATCGAAAACAATTGCCATCTTTATCAACCAGCTTCGTGAGAAGGTTGGTGTTATGTTTGGTAACCCTGAGACGACTCCGGGTGGACGTGCTCTGAAGTTCTACTCGACGGTTCGTTTGGACGTGCGTCGAATTGAGAGCATCAAGATGGGGAACGATGTGGTGGGTAACCGCACACGGATTAAGGTTGTTAAGAACAAGGTAGCGCCACCTTTCAAACAGGCTGAGCTTGATATTATGTACGGTGAAGGCATCTCTAGAGAGGGAAGCCTGATCGATATCGGAACCGAACTCGATATCGTGGATAAGAGCGGCGCATGGTATTCTTATTCAGGTGACCGTCTTGGCCAAGGACGTGAGAATGCGAAGCAATTCTTGAAAGAGAATCCGGAGATCGCTAGTGTTATCGAGAACAAAATTCGTGAAGCGAGCAATCTGACCACGGCTGTTCCTGAGCCTTCCGAGAAGGATAAGGAACAAGAGGAATTAGAAGAGCAAGAGTTGTTTAAAGTAGAGTAGTACATTGCTGGTTATCGATTACAGTGTTGAGGACCGTCCGGTGTTTGTAACGCCAGACGGTCTTCTTTGCATTTATTCAGACTTCCAGATGCAGTCTTGGTTATTTTACTCAGAAATGGTGCGGTAGTGAGAGGAGCGACATATGGAAGAAGAGAATAAGGAAATGTCGGAGCAGGCAGAAGCATCAGGTATAGGGCATTTTCCGGACCATGAGGATTTGGTTGTAACGTCAGTTGAAATGCTGAAAAAGCCCAAGCACCGATACCAAATCGCGTTTGGTCCGTACCTCATGACCGTTCATGAAGATGTGATGCTGAAATACCGGATGTTCAAGGGGAATGTTTTTCGCAAGGAAGAGCTTGAAGAAATTATCGTGGCCGATGAACGACAGAGGGCTTACGTAGAGGCGCTGAATCATCTGTCCAGGAAACCCAGAACAGCCAAGGAGATCACCCAGCGACTGCAGCAAAAAGGTTTCGAGCCGAGTTGCATAGAGACGACGCTGGAGCGATTGGAGAAGGACAAGCTGATTGATGATGCGTTATACGCCAAGATGTGGACAGAGCAGCGAATGACAAGCCATAAGAAGGGGCGGCTGTGGGTCAAGCAGGAGTTGAGACAGAAGGGAATCGGCACGGAGCTGATCTCCGAGGCTTTGGGCGAGATCAGTGCAGATGCCGAATTGGAGAGCGCGCTTGCCGTGGGACGGAAAAAATGGCAGCAAACCCATGGAGAGATGCTGGATCGCAAACGTAAAACAGGAGCATATTTAATGCGTAGAGGCTTTGGCGGGGATCAGGTGCGTCAGGTGCTCAAGCGTCTGGTTGACGAGGATCAGGAAAAGGGTGAGTGGGACGACGAGCTGGAAGATTTCGAATAAAGGGCAGTTTGGGTACTTTTCCGTGAAAGAAATGGTTTCATTGGATGAAACTGACGTTTACCCATTGCTTTCCCTTGACAATATCTTTTTATAAATACTAAAATAAATATGAATCTTTTTATCATAAATTAGAATCCTTTTTCCTTCCAAAAAAGTGACTACTTTGTGAAAGATTCTTTAATCGCCAATTCATAGTGAAATGTATTCCGCTGGCTAAGGCGGGATTTGCGTACGTGATAAGGCGTGCGCAGTATGGACGGCAGCTTCCACTGCCGGAAAATTTTATGTATGAATGAGTAACCTGACAATTGCACATTTCCCAAGGAATGCCTTGGAGGAAACAACGAGGAGGTGAAACAGATGCTGGATACATGGATCTGGATCATAATCGTTCTCGCTGTAGCCGCTATATTCTTTGGGTTCGGTTATTTTATTCGCAAATCCCTTGCAGAAGCTAAAATTTCCAGTGCCGAGCATGCCGCTTTGCAGATCGTAGAAAGTGCGAAGAAGGAAGCAGAAGCATTGAAGAAAGAAACGGTTCTTGAAGCTAAAGACGAAGTTCATAAAATTAGAGCCGAAGCTGAAAAAGACACTCGTGAGCGCCGGAATGAAATTCAACGGCAGGAGCGCAGATTGTTGCAAAAGGAAGAGTCGCTGGATAAAAAAATAGAATCTTTGGAACGTAAAGAAGAACAAGTGGCGAACAAAGAGAAACGAATAGAGGAAACCCAGCAGCAAATCGATGCCATTTACAAGAAACAAACGACGGAACTGGAGCGCATCTCCAACCTGACGATGGAGGATGCCCGCAGCATTATTCTCAGTAATGTTGAGCAGGAAGTTCGTCATGAAACCGCTCAGATGATTAAAGAAATCGAGCAGCAGGCGAAGGAAGAGGCAGATAAGAAATCACGCGAGATCATTACGCTGGCTATTCAGCGCTGTGCGGCTGATCACGTCGCGGAGACCACGGTATCTGTTGTCACTTTGCCGAATGAAGAAATGAAGGGCCGGATTATCGGACGTGAAGGCCGGAATATTCGTGCGCTTGAGACCCTTACAGGGATTGACCTTATTATCGATGATACTCCGGAAGCTGTTATTCTCTCCGGATTTGATCCGATTCGCCGTGAAATTGCCCGTACAGCTTTGGAAAAGCTCGTGGCGGACGGACGGATCCATCCGGCTCGTATCGAAGAAATGGTGGAGAAATCCCGCAAGGAAGTGGACGAACGTATTCGCGAATACGGAGAACAAGCCACTTTCGAGGTTGGCGTTCACGGTTTGCACCCAGATTTGATCAAAATTTTGGGCCGACTGAAATTCCGTACAAGCTATGGACAAAATGTGTTGAAACACTCCATGGAAGTGGCCTATTTGACTGGCCTGATGGCCGGCGAACTGGGCGAAGACATCGTGCTTGCGAAACGGGCAGGACTGTTGCATGACATCGGGAAAGCGCTGGATCATGAAGTGGAAGGATCGCACGTTGAAATCGGCGTGGAGCTGGCGAAGAAGTATAAGGAACATCCGGTGGTTATCAACAGCATTGCCTCTCATCACGGTGATTGTGAAGCAACTTCGGTTATTGCCATGCTGGTTGGCGCAGCTGACGCATTGTCTGCTGCAAGACCGGGAGCACGCAGAGAGACGCTTGAGACGTATATCCGTCGTCTTGAGAAGCTCGAAGAAATTTCCGAATCCTTTGAAGGCGTTGAGAAATCCTATGCCATTCAAGCGGGACGTGAAGTTCGCGTCATGGTACAGCCTGAGAAAATCGACGATGCCGAAGCATTCCGCTTGGCGCGTGACATTACCAAAACCATTGAGAATGAGCTGGATTATCCGGGTCATATCAAAGTCACCGTCATCCGGGAAACCCGAGCGGTGGATTACGCGAAATAGAGTTTGGACCTTAAAAAGTGGCCGCAATTCGGCCACTTTTTATCTTTCAAGTACCGAAAATACAGTTTCGGACATTTATGAATCGGGAACGGTCCTGCCGGGAATCAGGACAAGCATCCCTGAAGGAGTGATTGACATCAAAGTATTATTCATCGGAGACATTGTCGGCAGTACAGGGCGTAAAGCTTTGAAGGCTTCTCTTCCGGAGCTGAAGTCCAAATATAATCCGCACATCATTATTGCCAATGGGGAGAATGCTGCTTCAGGACGCGGCATTACCTCGGCCATCGCCAATGAATTTTTCAATTGGGGCATTCATGGCATCACCTTGGGTAATCACACCTGGGATAACAAGGACATTTTTGAGTTTATTGATGATGAGCCGCGCATGATTCGTCCGGCAAATTTTCCGCCCGGCACCCCGGGCCGTGGATACACAATCATCAAAGCGAACGGCAAACAGCTGGCGATCGTGAATCTACAAGGACGAACCTTCCTGCCAGCCATCGATTGCCCGTTTCGCGCAGCCGATGACATTGTGGATGAGCTTCTCCAGAAGACGAAGTGCATTCTGGTGGACTTCCACGCTGAGGCGACGTCGGAGAAGATTGCTATGGGATGGCATCTGGAAGGCCGCGCCTCGATGGTGGTCGGAACGCACACCCACGTACAAAGCAATGACGATACCATACTGCCGGGAGGAACAGCTTATATTACGGATACCGGCATGGTGGGCTCCAAGGAAGGCATCCTCGGCATGCAGCGTGATGCGGTGATGTATAAGTTCAAGACCCAGCTTCCTGCCCGTTTCCAGGTCGATGAAGGTAAATGGCAGTTCCATGCCGTATGCGTGGATATGGATGAGGACACGGGAAGAGCCCGGAAGATACAGAAAATCCGCATGTACGAAGACGAATGGCGGATGGATTAAAAAAGGCGGAATCCGTTTAATTAAATTAGGAACGGATGGTAAAAAGCAGGAATTTTTTCCCCTCTCACGAATAACATCTAGTAAGCGGAAGCAAACCATCACTCAACATTCCCAGGGGAGGTACTTACCATGGAAGTATTAAAAGTTTCAGCAAAATCCAATCCTAATTCAGTTGCAGGGGCGCTCGCTGGAGTTCTTAGGGAGCGGGGCGGAGCGGAACTGCAAGCGATTGGGGCGGGAGCACTGAACCAGGCCATTAAAGCGGTAGCGATTGCCCGGGGATTTGTAGCACCGAGCGGGGTGGATTTGATTTGCATCCCTGCTTTTACGGATATTGTGATTGATGGCGAAGACCGGACGGCAATTAAATTGATCGTAGAACCTAGATAAATTTCGAATGTTGAGGTATTAGCCTGTTTACTCTACTTGGTGTAAACAGGCTTTTTGCTGTGACAAGTTTAGAAGGGAGATGAGCGGCGCGATGAGGACGGTTGATTTTCACTGTGATGTTTTGAGCAAAATGTGGGAAGCTCCCCAAGCCTCCTTTGCGGACGACCCGCATTTGGATGTAACGCTGCAGCGCATGGAGGAGGGCGACCTGGCCCTTCAGGTGTTCGCTGTTTTTTTATCTGAGAAATGGGGGAGACCATCCTTTGAACGGGTGCTGGCACAACTCGATACATATCGCAGCCGCATCGTTAAACCGGGACATCTTAAGCCCCTGCTTTGGCGGGAGCAACTCCAAGAGATCAGACAAGGGCAGCATGGACGGTTCGGCGTTCTGTCCTTGGAAGGCGTTGACGGGCTGGAGGGGAATTTGTATTACGTCCAGCTCTTGTTTGAGATGGGCGTGCGTTTGATGGGGGTTACCTGGAATTATGCGAACTGGGCTGCGGATGGAGTACTGGAGCAGCGAAATGGGGGATTCACGGAACGGGGACGGCAGCTGGTAGAGCTATGCCATTCGACGGGCATCATTCTGGATGTGTCTCACCTGTCCCAAGCTGGCTTCTGGGAGCTCGCGGAGCTGACCAAAGGGCCCATCATCGCCTCGCATTCCAATGCGTACTCCGTCTGCCAGCATCCCCGGAATTTGAATGATGAGCAGATAAGGGCACTAATCGCGCTAAACGGAATGATTGGAATCACGTTTGTGCCCTGGTTTATCCGCAGCGGAGTAGACCGTGTGAAGCCGGAGGACATATTGCCGCATATCGAGAAGATTTGTGAGCTGGGCGGTGAAAAGCACATCATGTTTGGTTCGGACTTCGACGGGATTGATCAATGGGTTGCCGGACTTGAGCATCCGGGCCGGTATCCTGAATTTCAGGAGCTGCTGCTTAAACATTACCCGGAATCGATGGTAAAGGGCTGGATGTCGGAGTATGCCCTCCATTTTCTTGAGCAGAATTTACCTTCATTGTCAGCCCAAGCATAGTAACCTTTCGCATAACGACCATGATTCGAGGATAACTTTGACAATCCTGTAGCAGATTGCTCGTGAATCGGAAGAAGGCGGCCTGAATCACCCGGGTTGCCTTTTTATTTTTGGGTAATAGAGAGTATAATAGGTGATGGCATGTACAGCATATAGAGAAAAACAAGGAGTGAGACAGATGAGTAAAACTGTACCTGTGGGTGTATCCGCCCGCCATATTCATTTAACCCAAGAGCATATTGAGGCATTGTTCGGCCCTGGATATCAGCTGACAGAGTTCAAACCATTGTCCCAGCCAGGACAATTCGCAGCCAACGAAACGGTAGCGGTCATTGGAACGAAGGGACAATTCGATAAAGTAAGAATTTTGGGACCTGCACGTCCTGCAACCCAGCTGGAGATTTCTCGCACGGATTCCTTCGCCATCGGTGTGAAAGCACCTGTACGCGAATCCGGGAACATCGCTGGAACCCCGGGGATCACGATTAAAGGTCCGGCTGGTGAAGTAACGGTGGATGAAGGTGTCATCGTAGCCGCTCGTCACATTCACTTCCATACATCCGATGCGGATCAATGGGGTATTAAAGACAAGGATCTGCTGAAGGTACGCTTAGGCGGCGAACGCGGTCTTGTTCTGGAAAACGTCATTGCCCGCGTATCCGACAATTTTGCGCTCGACATGCATATCGATACCGATGAAGCTAACGCTGCCGGCGCCAAAAACGGAGACACTGCTGAAATTATTGATTAATCTATAGCTTCAGTAAACTTCATGAACATACTGTATGTGTCACGCATGTGCTGCTGTTACGCGTTTTTAGCGTTCACAGCTGGAAGAGCCTGAGTCGATTCATTTCGATTTCAGGCTCTTTTTTGAAATTTTCTACGGGTTCCATGTTTCGGAGGACCTATTTTGAAGGAGAGAGCGTCTGTTAAGGTTTGGACTCATTAATGCCCAAGGTGGTAGCTTAGGCAATAAGATCATGATATAATTTAAAACAGTGCCTATTTAAGCAATATTGTCATGTAAACCAGAGATTTTGCGGATCTAAGGAGTGACCTAGCATGTCCAAAGAAAGTAAGGACTACTCCAAGTATTTTGATTTTTCAGGAGCCAAAGTTCTCTCCGAAGATGAACACGGGAAGAGAATTCGCATCAATGGCCGGGAAATCAACATCCTTTCGGAGCCTAATCATAGACAGGAAAAACAGCGCGGCAAGCAGAGTGTCGAAGTTTTGTACGATACCGAGCTGCCGGAAGCGTTTCGAACCCTCGGGGCTGGCAAGCATTATATCGTGTATACGTACGGATGTCAGATGAATGAGCATGATTCCGAAACGATTAAAGGATTGCTGGAGCAGATGGGCTACCGGGCAACCGAGGATCGGAAGCAAGCGGACATCATCTTGCTCAATACATGTGCCATTCGTGAAAACGCGGAGGATAAAGTGTTTGGCGAACTCGGCCATCTGAAGCATTTGAAGACGGAAAAGCCGGATATGCTCCTTGGCGTTTGCGGCTGCATGTCGCAGGAAGAGTCGGTTGTTAATCGAATTCTCCAAAAGCATGGCTTTGTGGATTTGATTTTTGGTACGCATAACGTACATCGTCTGCCTCATCTTATTCAGGAAGCGCTCTTCAGCAAGGAAATGGTGGTTGAAGTGTGGTCCAAAGAGGGCGACATTGTTGAGAATCTACCGAAAAAGAGAGAAGGTCTCCGCGGCTGGGTCAACATTATGTACGGCTGTGATAAATTCTGTACATACTGCATCGTCCCATATACCCGCGGCAAAGAGCGCAGCCGGCGTCCGGAGGATGTCATTGCTGAGGTTCGTGAATTAGCCCGGCAAGGGTATAAGGAAATTACGCTGCTCGGTCAGAACGTGAACGCATATGGCAAAGACTTTGAAGATATCGAATACCGTTTCGGCGATCTGATGGATGATATTCACAAGATCGATATCCCGCGTGTTCGCTTCACCACATCCCATCCAAGGGATTTCGATGATCACCTGATTGAGGTGCTGGCGAAGGGTGGTAACCTGGTCGAGCATATTCACTTGCCGGTACAGTCGGGAAGCACGCAAGTGCTCAAAAAAATGAGCCGCAAATATACGCGTGAGACGTACTTGGAGCTGGCCCATAAAATTAAGAAGGCGATTCCCAATGTAGCATTCACCACCGACATCATTGTCGGATTCCCTGGTGAGACCGATGAGCAGTTTGAGGAGACGCTGTCCTTGGTTCGGGAGGTCGGCTACGACTCCGCTTACACGTTCATTTATTCTCCTCGTGAAGGAACGCCAGCGGCGGTGATGGAGGATAATGTACCGATGGAGGTCAAGAGCGAGCGTCTTCAGCGATTGAATGCCGCCATCAATGAGTACAGCCGCAAGAGCAACGACAGGCTGCTAGGCTCTACGGTGGAGGTGCTGGTAGAAGGAGTCAGCAAGAACAATGATTCCATGCTGTCGGGACGCACGCGCACGAACAAGCTGGTGCATTTCGAAGGATCGACTGACCTCATAGGCAGCTTCGTAAATGTCCGGATTACGGACACGAAGACCTGGTATATCAAAGGGGATAGAATCCCGGACACGATTCCTGCCTCGGATGCGGTATAATAGAGGAGCAGGCAGTATTCAAATGCAGCATAGGGCCGCGAACAAAAACCGGCCGGTGCTGCATATTCCCATATAGATGATGAAGAATTGGAGCGATGAACCTTGGCACATGATCATGTTCGTACGAACACATACGGTATGTCAACATACAACACGCGTGAATTGATTATACGTGACGATATTTTGGCAAAAGCCGGCGAGCTGGCGGAATTAATATCCACCAGTGAAGAAGTTCAGATGTTTAAGCAGGCCGAAGAGAAGATCCAGAACCACGAACGGGTTCAAAACCTGATAAAAACCATTAAGAAAAAGCAAAAGGAAATCGTGGCTTTTGAAACGTTCCAGAACAAGGATATGGTCGCCAAAATCGAACGGGAGATCGAAGAACTGCAAGAGGAGATTGACGGTATTCCGCTCGTGATGGAGTTCCAGCAAAGTCAAAGCGACATTAATTATCTTCTTCAGCTGGTCGTATCCGTGATTCATGATACGGTTTCGGAAAAAGTGAATGTGGAGACAGGAAAAGATACGCCGCCAAGCAGCTGCGGATAGATGAAACGAGGTGCGGAATGGTTCCGCACCTTTTCTATTCTTGTTATTTCATGTACAAAATGAGAATGAATAGGGCATAGTAAACTTATTATAAAGGATGGGGTCAGGAAATCCTTGACATCATTTTTAAATATGTCATAATGAAATTATCAAAATAATAGTTATGGTGATGGAAATGACGGATCGCGAACAGGCTCCAAAGAGCAGTGCCAAGAAATACAGAACACCGGATGGTGTGCCCGCTGATATCGTGATGTTTACCTTAACGAAGCGGGAACGGAAAACCTTCACCAAGACATTGCCGATACGCGAGCTTAAGGTGATGCTGATCAGGCGCAGGTCATGGCCATGTGCGGGTATGTGGGCACTCCCCGGCGGATTTTGCCGTGAGAGTGAGTCTATTTACGATGCGGCCAAACGGGAGCTGAAAGAAGAGACCGGGGTGGATGGCGGCCATTTGGAGTACTTGGGCGTGTACAGCGCACCGGGACGGGATCCAAGGGGCTGGATTATCAGCCATGCATTCTACGCGCTCGTAGAAGAATGGATGCTGGAGCATCGCCAGGCTGCCGATGATGCGGAAGAGGTAGGTCTGTTTACGGTCGCGGAAGCTTTGGAAGAGCTGGAGCTGGCTTTTGATCACAGAGATATCATAATGGATGCGTACCGCAAGATTCAGCAGCAAATGCTGCAGACGACGATTGCGCGGCAGTTTTTACCGGAGCATTTTACACTGAGCGAGTTATATCAGGTCATCCAGACGGTTGTGCCCGAGTTCAACGAGCCCAATTTTATCCGTAAAATCACGTCGACCCGCAGCAGACAGGGGATACTGGAAGAAGCACGGGATGAGAACGGCAAGCCGCTAAACTCCAATCAATATTCCCAGCGGCCGGCCCAATTGTATCGGTTTACGGATCATGCACCATTGCTATCAATTTATACGTAGGATGGGATTCACAAGCTGTTATTTTATCGATCACATTAATCATGTCGTAGAGGAGTGTGTCAGATGAAAGCCTTGATCGTGATAGATTTCACGAATGATTTCGTGGATGGCAATCTGCCGGTAGGGAAGCCCGCCATTGACATTCAGAACACCATCGCGGAGCTGACCAAGTTGTACAGCGATCGTGGTGATTTTGTTGTAATGGCCGTGGACCTGCATGAGAGCAATGACGCTTATCATCCCGAAACCAAGCTGTTCCCTCCGCATAACATTCGGGGAACCCGGGGGCGGGTATTATACGGTGAACTTCAGCGGGTGTATGAGGAACGAAAAGACGCCATCTATTGGATGGACAAAACGAGATACAGCGCATTTTGCGGTACGGATCTGAACCAGAAGCTGCGGGAACGCGGGATTACCGAAGTCGATCTCATCGGAGTTTGCACCGACATCTGCGTGCTGCATACCGCAGTGGATGCTTATAATTACGGATATCGGATTACCGTTTATGAAGATGCGGTCGCAAGCTTTAATCCGGAAGGACACAAGTGGGCTTTAAGTCACTTTCAAGGCAGTCTCGGGGCATCGGTAGTGCGAAGTAAGGAACTTCTTAATCAATAGACAGCTTGAACCACCCGGAAGCCTAGATGAACCGGGTAACAGTGGAGGATGATCGTGATGCTGACAGCAGGATTAGCACTACACACGGACAAATACCAGATTAACATGATGTACGCTCACTGGATTAATGGCTCTCATCGTACGCGTGCGGTGTTTGAGGCGTATTTCCGTAAGCTGCCATTCGGTAACGGATATGCCGTTTTTGCCGGTCTTGAGCGGATTGTACATTATATTGAGTCCTTGCGTTTCTCGGATGAGGATATCGCGTATTTGGCCAAACAGGAAGAGAAGTATAAACCTGAATTTCTGGAAGAGCTTCGCCGATTCCGTTTTCAAGGGAATATTCACTCCATGAAGGAGGGGGCGCTGGTATTCCCGAATGAGCCGCTCATTCGAGTGGAAGGCACCATTTTCGAGACACAGCTGGTCGAAACGGCACTCTTGAACTTTATGAACTTTCAAACCTTGATCGCTACCAAAGCGTCACGTATCCGGCAGGTTGCCAGCGGCGATACTTTGCTGGAGTTTGGTACAAGACGTGCACAGGAAGCGGATGCGGCGGTTTGGGGGGCGCGTGCTGCGTATCTGGCCGGTTTCCATGCCACGTCGAATATGCTGGCTGGCGAGAAATTCGGAATCCCGACAAAAGGCACGCATGCGCATTCCTGGGTGCAGACCTTCCGGAGCGAGCAGGAGGCCTTTGATATATTTGCCGAGGTTATGCCGGATCAAGTGACGCTGCTGGTGGATACCTTCGATACGTTAAAGAGCGGGATTCCCCATGCCATCGTAACGGCGAAGAAGCTGGAGGCCCAAGGGAAACGGATGAATGCCATTCGTTTAGATAGCGGGGATTTGGCTTACCTGTCGATTCAGGCACGGAAGATGCTGGATGAGGCTGGTCTTCATTACGTCGGCATCGTGGCATCGAACGATCTGGATGAAGGCACCATTCTGGATCTCAAGGCACAGGGGGCCAAAGTGGATACTTGGGGCGTCGGTACCCAATTGATTACGGCAGCCGACCAGCCTGCGCTTGGGGGTGTTTATAAGCTGGTGGAGCGGGAGGTTGACGGCAAGATGGTGCCGACCATCAAAATCTCGGGCAACCCCGAAAAAGTATCTACTCCAGGCAAAAAAGAGGTATACCGCATCATATCCAAGGGCAGCGGCAAAGCGATCGCCGATTACATCTGCTTCCCGGAAGAAGAGATGCCGCCGGAGAACGGGAAATTAAAGCTGTTTAATCCGCTGCATCCTTACATGCGCAAAAATGTAAAGAACTTTGAAGCGGTGTCCATGCTTGAAGCGGTGTTTGTGAATGGCGAACTGGTGTATGAGCTGCCGAAGCTCGAAGAGATTCGCAGCTATCATGATGCTCAGCTGGATCAGTTCTGGCCGGAGTATCTGCGGAAGCTGAATCCGGAAATTTACCGTGTGAATCTGAGTGAAGAGGTCTGGGAAGTGAAACAGCGGATGATGGCCGAGTTCATGGAACAGCATGAAGATTAGGTTATAAAATACAGCAATGAAAAAGACGCTTTCCCAATCTTGCCGCTTGGCAGGAGAAGGGGCGTCTTTTTGTACTCGGCTATAACTCAAGTCGATCCACTATACTTCCGTTGACGTCTCGTGCGGTGATATGAACCTTGTCCTTGTTCTCTATCATGTCGGGCTGGCGTTCGTAAGACCAGATGTACAAATCTTCACTGACGTCTGGCCTCAGTTGTTGGTAAGGTATGGTGTGTGCCGGCTGACCATTTACATGAATCTGAATGGGTTCTGTGCTTCTATACAGGCCGAATACGAGTGATGAATCCATGCTTGTCTCCGAGAATACGGACGGAGAAGCGGGATTCTCGGCAGAAGGGTATAATGTAGATAAGGCGGACCTATACCATCCGAACCATCCTTTGGTATAGGTGGATAATTCCAGTCCTAGTCCAGGTGTCACCACGAAAGCATAAGTCTTCTCAGAGGTTGATTCGGATTGTATGATTTCAGCATGATCAATGCTGAAAGGTGCTTCAAGAAAAGCATGTTTCTCGTTGAATACCGCCGCTTCGATCGAGTGGTGTGTGCTTGTGTATTCGTAGATCCCTGTCATCAAAATGAAGAGGAGGCCGATTAGTACGTACACTTTGAGACCAGGCCGGGTAATTAAAGGGAAAACCCAGAAGACTAGTCTAAACAGCGTAAGAATGAGACCCAAACTCAAATAGAAAACGAGAAACGAGCCGGCAATGCCCCCTGATTGTGTATGTATACCAAGGAATCCAAAAACCTGGCTGATCGGTTTATGGATGACCGGTAACAGAAGTAGTGTTACCAGCGTGAGAAAGTACGAGAAGCGGAAGGATCTACGTTTAGATCCATGATCAAAATGAGTCATAACGTGGATTTCAACTCCTGCTGATCATTTTTTTGTGAAAGTATTCTTTTTCCATAATAACATAATTCTGATTATAAATGACGATACTGGATCATTTCTCGGGAAAGCGCATAAGTCGCCATATTCCGAGAGCATGTATTAAGCTTCGACATATTCATAGTGCAGATCCAGATTGCTTTACAGCACCTAAACTAACCCAAGGAGTGATATGTGTGGACAACGTAACCGAATTTCAGGCCTACGTGCTGCGTCAAGATGAGCAAGGGGTTCGCGGCAGCGTGGAGAACATGAGTTTGAAGCAGCTGCCCGAAGGTGACGTTATTGTGCGGGTATTATACAGCGGGGTCAACTATAAAGACGGTCTAGCCAGCATACCGGAGGGGAAAATTGTCCGCCGGTATCCGTTCATTCCGGGTATTGATCTGGCAGGAACGGTTGTGCATTCGGCTCATGCTGATTACAAGGGAGGCGATTCCGTTCTTTGTACCGGTTATGAATTAGGCGTATCTCATGAAGGCGGGTTCAGCCAGTACGCACGGGTTAAGGGAGAATGGCTTGTCCCGTTGCCGCAGGGCTTGTCCCCGCGTGATGCGATGGCTATCGGAACCGCAGGTTTTACGGCTGCATTATCGATAGAGGCCTTGATACGAAATGGACTGCGACAGGAACAGGGGGCCGTTCTAGTTACCGGGGCAACAGGGGGAGTGGGCAGCTTCGCAGTGTCCATCCTGAGTCAATTAGGCTATCGCGTGACGGCATCTACAGGGAAATCCAGTCAGAGGGATTGGCTATTACAGCTGGGAGCTCATGAAGTGATATCAAGGGAGGAAGCCGCGGCGGCCTCCAAAGGGGCGATCTCTGCCGAGCGCTGGGCAGCGGTAGTAGATCCGGTCGGAGGAAACCAACTGGGTTCACTTCTGAAAAGCGTAAAATATGGCGGAAGCGTCGCTGTTTCCGGTATGACGGGTGGCGGTGCTTTTGATTCGACGGTGTTTCCGTTTATCCTTAGAGGCATCAATCTCCTCGGAATCGATTCGGTATACTGCCCTATGGCCTACCGCCGATCGGTATGGTCGAAACTGGCGGATGAATGGAAGCCGGCATCCGTGCTACAAGAAGGAATTACAGAATACGGTCTACACGATCTGCCTGAAGTGCTGAACACCATTCTGCAGGGTGGAGCGGTTGGAAGAAGCGTCATCGCTCTATAATATTACCTTGATTTCTCATACGCATAATGTTCCTCATCCTCAGGCATTCTAAGGGAAGGCAACCTCTGACACCTAAGGAAGGGTGAGTGAACATGAATTATCGCAGAATCGTTACCGTTTTATTGCTTTGTTCCATTCTTGCCATATCGGTCGGTTGTTCCAGGCAGATAGCCAGGGACGAGATGCGCCTATATAACATGAGGGCTTACGAGGAAGGTTCCAGGGAGGCCCGGATATCGGGACGGGGTTTGAACGGAAAATTCCTTGAGGATCTCCAAGCCTCGTTTAACCAGGTGGGCATGCCGTTGACCAATGAAACCTATGCGGAGGACAACGTCGGCAATATTACGTATCAATACCGGATCAATTATGATGCAAGCCAGTTTATCACCGTATATGTCTATCAGGATCAAGCGGCCAGGGAAAAAGGGATCAAGGAGATATACGGCGTTACAGAAGGGGATGCCAATGCGGCCGGCGGGCATAACCTGATCGTGAGCGACAAAGAAACGTCCATCGTATATACGTCAACGGGCGACAAAACGGATAACTATTATGACCAGGTCAAAAAAATAGCGCCCTCCCTGCTTGCCAAACATCAACGACGTGCCAGCAGTTAAGATACAGCTAAGGCCGGATGCCCATATGCATCCGGCCTTTTCGTCGGCGTTGGTTATGATCTGTGTTTATCCAGCTCATATTTGATGTGCCGCAGCTCAGGCAGCAGAATTCGGTTCATCGCAAGCTTGACGGCTCCGCTAGAACCCGGCATGGAGAAGACGGCCGTGTGGCTTAGCGTGCCGCCGATCGCGCGGCTCAATATGGCCGCAGACCCAATATCCTCCGTAAAGCTTAGGAAGCGGAAGATTTCGCCGAATCCAGGGAGTTCCTTATCAAGCAATGAGGATACGGCTTCGTAGGTGGTATCCCGGCTCGATATGCCTGTTCCGCCTGATAGTAGGACGACATCAATGTCCGGATTGCTGACCGCAGTATAGATCGTTTCGCGGATCGTTTCATAATCGTCCTGAACAATGCTGTAAGATACAACGGCATGCCCGGCTTCTTCAAGCAAGCTCATCATCAGTTTGCCGCTCTTGTCCGTGTCCTTGGTCCGCGTATCCGAGACCGTAATCACCTTGCAGTTCACGGAAGCGGGGGATTGCTGTTTATGCTCTTGCGATGAATTCATAGAAATGACATCTCCTGTTATAGTTAGTGGCGGCGCGCTTGCAGTAGACGGATGAAATGTAGTACACTCGCTAGCATAATCATGATGCACGCAAAGGAGTATGGAACGTGGAGCACGTAACACCCATTTATATTTTATCAGGTTTTCTTGGCAGTGGAAAAACGACATTGCTTAGCCGTCTCATTACCTCCTTCAAGCAGCAGGGATTGCGGCCGGCCATTGTCATGAATGAGATCGGCGAGGTCAACATCGAAGGGCTTGTCGCCGGTGAAGAAGTACCGACGGCAGAGATGCTAAGCGGCTGTATTTGTTGTACCATTCGATCCGATTTATCATCTGAAATCGCGATGCTAATCCAGCGGGAGCAGCCGGATGTCATCGTCATTGAAGCGACGGGGATCGCCAATCCGATGGAAATCCTGGACGCGGCGGCAGAAGCTTCTTTATACATGAGAATCGATGTGAAAAAACTGATCACCGTCGTGGATGCCGCGCATCTGCTGCATTTGAATATAGAGCAGAAGGGGAAAACCTATCGTTTGATGCAGGAGCAGATTCGTGCAGCCTCGGCGCTTGTTCTCAATAAAATGGACCAAGTGACGGATCAGGACAAGGAGACGGTCCAGCAGCTGGTCGAGCGCTGGAATCCGTATGCTCCGATCATGCCTGCGGTGCGCTGCGACATAAAGCTTGAAGATCTGCTGCAGAGCGATCCCCAGGACCGGGATGAGCATTCGATTGTACATAATCGAGAGGGCAGGGATGATGCCCATGAGGATACAGACAAGAACAAGCAAGCCAACAGCCATGAGCATGACCACAGCCATGAGCATCATACCCACAACCACGGCCAAACACATGATCATGGCTCTCATGATCATGTAATGTCCTACACCTACTATTTCAGCCATGCAGTAAACAGTGTGGAATTTGAGCGATTGATAGCCGGGCTGCCAAGGGATGTGTACCGGGCGAAGGGCATTCTCACCTTCAGCGATACGAACAGCCGTTTTTTGTTCCAGTACGCGTTTCGCGAATCCGATTTTATGAAGATTACGCCCCAGGGTCAAGTGCCGGATGTGGTGGTATTTATCGGGGAGCACTTTCAGAAATCACTGCTAAGAGAGCAGCTTGAAAAGCTCGAGGGGAAGACAAGCCGGGCATAAGTCAACCATTTGCCTGGTTAACTTGGGCAATTGTACCCTGGGTCTTCTGGCCGGCGTTTGATTCAGAGGGCAGTCGAACGTTTAATACAAAGGCATAGCGTAATAACTACAAGGAGGATCTATCCAATGTTAAATGAACTCAAATATAAAGAATGCATCGAAGCATGTCTCCAATGTATGAACGCTTGCAATGTATGTTATGTATCCTGCCTGAAAGAATACGAACTGGCCATGCTTCGCGATTGTATTACACTCGACAGAGAGTGTGCGGATATTTGCGCGTTTGCGGCTCAAGCCATGTCACGCAAAAGCCCTTACGTGAAGGAGATTTGCGAGCTGTGCATCAAGGCATGCCTGGCTTGCGCGGAAGAGTGTGGGAAGCATGACCACGAGCATTGCAAACAATGCGCCGAGGCGTGCCGGAAGTGTGCCGAAGCATGCCGTGAAATGCTGAGCCACGTTTAAGTTAACAAACGCAATTGTGTGATATCATTAGGCCTGATTTCCCATGAGGAGATCAGGCTTTTCATTTGCAGACTGAGGAAGGGGTTTTACTAACTCCGAATTTTCCCCTATGATAGATGTGTTAGAGGGCAAGTACAATTATTGGTAAAAGAATGAGGTTGTAACATGAATAATTCCGTTGGAAAGAACAATCGGCATGTCCGAAACCTGAATCGTATCGGCATTATTGCGCTGCTCCGCGACTATGGCAGTTTAACCAAAGCGGAAATCGCAGCCAAGATGAATTTGACGTTTACCGCCGTTAACAATTTGGTGGAAGAGCTGATGAAGGATCGATTGATTGCTGAAGCCGGGTTCTATGACGAGTCCAGCCGGGGCAGGAAGCCCAAACTCCTCTCCTTGAATTCCGGTGATATTTACGCGGTCGGCGTTCATATCAGCGCCTCCTCCGTAAGAGCGGCAGTCATTAATTTGCAGGGGAAAGCGATGATGGAGAAACGCTCCACCTTCGAAGATAACGCGAATCGCGGCAGCGTGGTGAATGTCATTATTTCCACGATCCAAGCCGTATTGGACGAGTCGGGCCTGAAGTCCCAAATCATCGGCATAGGCGTGGGAGCTCCCGGACCGCTGGATCCGGTCCAAGGCAAGATCCTGTCTCCGCCGAACCTTCCCGGGCTGCATCAGGTACGATTAAAGGGACTGATCGAGGAGAATACGGAGCTTCCGACCCAAATCGAGAAGGACGCTAACGTGATGGCACTCGGTGAGTTATGGTATGGAAACGGCAGGCATTTCAACAATTTGGTATACGTGGATGCCGATATCGGGATTGGGAGCGGATTGATCTTCAACCAGAAAATATATCAGGGGTATCCTTTTGGAGCCGGTGAGATCGGGCACTGCACGATCGATATTGACGGTCCGCGCTGCAATTGCGGCAATTATGGCTGCCTGGAAGCGATCGCCTCCGGCATCGCCATCGTCCGCAGGGTCGGAGAAGAGCTGCGGCGCGGAGCTGCCAGTTCTCTTAAATCCTCGTTTGATGGCAATGATCACGGATTGGACGTCACCGATGTGATTACGGCCGGTCTGCAAGGAGATCAATTGGCTGCCAACATGCTGAACGAATCGGCTCGTTATGTCGGCATATCTCTGGCGAATGTCATTAATCTGCTTACCCCGGAGACCATTATCATCGGTGGAGTCCTTGCGAACCGGTACCCGGATTTCTTCCAATATGTCAAAGAGACATCCTATAACAGAAGCCTGTCCAGCTTCCACAATAAAATCGTGCTACAGCCATCCGAGCTGGGAGAGTTTGCAGGGATCATCGGTGCCGGAACGATCGTGCTCGAAAAATTTCTGAACGAAATGAGCGAGTAGAGGGGAAATGATTACCCTCACCCTCTTTTATTATTGAAGATAGTTTAATAAATTAGGTTAAATCATTAAAAAAATGTAGACATTTTATAATGTAAGCGTTTATAATGCCGATATGACTCCTTAATTATTGAATAAGGTTTAATAATTTAATGATCGAATGTTCAAATGTTCACTACTAACTCATACAGGGGGCCACGATGATGAAGAAGATAAGGCTTGGCACTATGCTTTTAACCTTTGCACTCTTAATGTCAACTGCTTTGGTAGGCTGCGCAAAGACGGACACGAATACATCGGCGAATCCGGCCGATGCCGGCAAAATCACGCTGGAGTTATGGGATTGGTGGGGTGACGGTACGCATAAGGCTGTCATCGAGCAAATTGTAAGTGATTACAATGCTTCCCAGGATAAAATCGTTGTCAAGCATGTCCATTATCCTTGGGGTGATGTGTGGACAAAGGCGTTAGCGGCAACCGCGGCAGGCAATCCTCCAGATATTGTCATTCAGGATATTAACAGCGTTCCAACCCGGGCGGACGCCAAGCAATCGATGGATTTGCAGCCTTATATCGATAAGGAGCCGGGCTTTAAAGATAAATTCTATCCGCAGCTCTGGGATGCAACCGTTCATGAGGGCCATTCCTACGGCATTCCGTTTACCACGGATACAAGGCTCCTGTTCTACGATAAAGATATGTTCAAAGAAGCGGGCCTGGATCCGGAAGCCCCTCCGTCAACATGGGACGAACTGATCGAGACCGCCAGAAAGCTCGATAAGGTGAGCGACGACGGAAATATCGAGCGCCTGGGATTCTATCCGTTAACCCATGTCGATTGGGATTTCTGGGCATTGAATGCGTCCGGGGGACAGTCTTTCCTCCAACATGACGGAACTGTAACCGTGAATACGCCTGAGAAGCTGGCAGCCGTGAAATGGGTGAAGGAGAACTATTTTGATTATTACACCAAAAGAAAACTGGATGCGTTTACAGCCGAGTTCGGCAACGGAATGACCAATCCGTTCGTATCCGGCAAGGTAGCGATGATTGCGCAAACGGCTACCGAGTTCACCAAGGTTCGCGATTTTGCGCCGGATAAAAATTACGGCATGGCCTTCATTCCCGAGTTCAAAGAAGGCTCCGGGTACTGGTCCTGGGGCGGCGGCTTTACGGCCGAAATTCCGGTCGGGGCCAAACATCCGGATGCCTCGTGGGAATTCGTCAAGTATTTGACGGATACGAAGGCTCAAACATATTGGGCGACGCAAGTATACGACAGCGTAGCCAACATCGAAGCCGCGGAGAGCAAGGAGGCGCTCTCTCATCCAGTATTCCAAAAAGCGACTGAGAACATGGAGTGGACCGCGCTGACGCCGTTCCCCGTATTCGCGCCAAGCCACATGGACCTCGTGAAACCGAAGGTGGAGGAAGTATGGATCGGCAAAAAGACGCCGGAAGAAGCCATGGCCGAAGCCCAGAAAGCGGTCGAGGATCTCGTGCAGCGAAATAAGAAGTAAGCATCATAACCGTATGATCCGCAAAAGGGCGCGACTCGGTGTTGCACGCTTTTGCGGATATACCACTAACTAGAAGCGGGAAGTGATGAAAATGCGGAACAAGGCAAGAATCGGCTTAAGAAGCAATTTGGAGGGTTACTTGTTTATTTCGCCGTGGTTGTTGGGGTTCTTCGCTCTAACCGGCGGACCGTTGCTGTTTTCCCTTTATGTCTCTTTTACCAACTACAATATTACTTCCAGGCGGGACTGGATCGGCCTCAGCAATTATTCCGAAATGTTCTTTCAGGATACTCTCTTCTGGAAATCGATCTCCAACACGCTGTGGTACGTAGCGGTCGGGGTTCCGTTCTCGGCCATCGCGGCCATCGCCGTATCCGCGCTGCTGAGCCAGAAGGTATGGGGCGGCGGATTTTTCCGGATGCTGTTCTATTTGCCGACCGTACTGGCGGGCGTTGCGATGTATATGCTGTGGATGCAAATGCTTGGTCCCCAGACCGGCCTGATCAATACGGTTCTCCGTTTCTTCGGGATCGAAGGCCCTTCGTGGTTGACGGATCCGGCATGGACGAAGCCTTCGCTCGTGCTGATGAGACTGTGGGGAATCGGGACCAGCATGCTGCTTTACCTATCTGCCATCCATTCCGTTCCGAAGCAGCTGTATGAAGCCGCAGAGATCGACGGGGCGGGAAGAATCCGCCGCTTTTTCAAAATTACGATTCCGATGATTACGCCCATCATATTCTTTGACGTCGTCACGACGATGATCGGCGCGTTCCAGGTGTTCCAGGAAGCTTACGTCATGTCAGAGAACGGGGCAGGCGGCCCGGCCTCCTCCCTGCTGTTCTACAATTTGCATTTGTTCAACGAGGCGTTCGTGGACTATAGGATGGGATACGCTTCGGCTATGGCATGGTTCCTGTTCGTCATTGTCATGATCATCACGGTCATCAACATGACCGCTTCGAAATATTGGGTTCATTACGAAGGCGGTGACCATCGATGAGCACTCCCCATTATTCCGTACCTGCACCAGAAGCAGCCCCCAAGTTGAAACGGCTGTCGAGCGTGAAAAAGACCAACCGCATGCTGAAGGCGGTCAACTTTATTCTGCTGTCGTTATTCTCGTTAACCGTACTGCTGCCTATGTGGTTCATGTTCATTACAGCGGTAAAGACATCTCAGGAGGTATTCGCATATCCCCCGACATGGTGGCCTACGGAATTTGTATGGAGCAATTTCGGTGAAGCCTGGCAGGCGGCGCCGTTTAGCGGCTACCTCGGCAATTCAGTCATCGTCGCCGCCTTTGCGGTGGTCGGATCGGTCTTGTCCAACTCGCTCGTTGCATATGGGTTTGCAAAAATGAGGTTTGTCGGTCGAAATTTCTGGTTTGCGGTCATCCTTGCCACAATGATGATCCCGGGGTTCGTAACGATGATCCCGCAGTATATTCTTTATGCGAATATTGGGTGGGTGGGTACGTTTCTGCCACTGATCGTGCCGCCGTTTCTGGGCTCCGCGTTCTTCATCTTCATGCTGCGGCAGTTCTATATGACGATACCTACGGAACTGATCGAATCGGCTTACATTGACGGGGCCAACAATTTTTATATCTGGCGAAAACTGATTGTGCCCATGTCCGCACCGGCCTTGACCACCGTCGGAGTACTGGCATTCAACGGCAGCTGGAACGATTTTCTCGGCCCCTTGCTGTACTTAACGGACCCGGCAACCTTTACGCTGCCCATCGGTCTGAAGGTATTCATTGGACAGTTGAACACGCAGTGGAACTTTCTGCTGGCCGCATCCTGCATGGTGCTGCTTCCGATTATTATCGTGTTCCTGCTGTTCCAGCGCTATTTCCTAGAAGGCATGAATCTGAACGGCGCCCTGAAGGGTTGATCCATCTAGATGACGGTTTACGCAGCCGTAACCCCCATGTCCATGTCCATGGGCATGGGGCATCCAGATGTTCCATCCGCTCTTTTCCATGCGAACGGGAACGTTCCCAAAAATAAATATGAAATGACAACTAAGGCATCGACAAGGAGGCACGAACGTGAACAAATTAGCCATTATCCATACGACGGCGGTCACGATCCCACTGTTGAAAGAGCTGGCTTCCGAAATACTGCCCGGCTGCACACTCCTTCATTGGCTGGATGATTCGATCCTGCCGCAGTTGAGGGAGGGGGATGAAGCAGCCGTCCAGACTGTGGCAAACAAATGGTCCACCTATGCCCGGTATGCGGAAGAAGCGGGGGCCGAATGTATACTGTCTGCCTGTTCCTCCGTTGGCGACATCGCCGAGCGGGCCGCTGGAACGGTCAGCGTGCCTGTGGTTCGCATTGATGATGCCATGGCAGATCTGGCCGTATCGAGGGGGCGGAGGATCGGGGTCGCCGCAACGCTGGAGACGACCATGAGGCCCACCCTGAATCTGCTTCACAGAAAGGCTGCCGATCAGCAGGACTCCATTCAGCTCATTCCGCTGGTAGTCTCCGAGGCTTACGCCAAATTGATGGGCGGGGACCAGAGGGGGCATGATGAGCTTCTTGCGGAGCAGATCCAGCAGCTGGCGCAGCAATGCGATGTCGTGGTGTTGGCGCAGGCATCGATGTCCAGGGTCATTTCGGCCTTGCCGGAGGAAATCGAATCGCGTTTGTTAACCAGCCCAAGGTTAGGAATGGAGCGGCTAAAGCAGCTTTATTTCACATAGACAAAAAAAGGATAGGGAGAGATGAAATCATGACTCGTACAACCAAGCCGGACAACGTACTTACGCTGAAAAAAGCATTGGAGATTGCCGAGGTCAACCGGTTTGCCATCGGTTCCTTCTCGCCGCGCTATACGCCCATGATCGCGGCCGTATTACAAGGAGCCCAGATGAGCGGCTCACCGGCAATCGTGCAAATTTCACATAAAGAATTGATCCGTTACGGCATAACGCCGGCCGAATTCGCGGATGAATTTTACGAGCGGCTGAACACGGACCACATCACCGTTCCGGTCGTGCTGCATTTGGATCATACCAAGGAACCGGGACCGATTCAGGAAGCGATAGAGGCAGGCTTCACCTCCGTCATGATTGATGCATCGGAGAAAAGCCTGGAGGATAACATCGCCATTTCCCGGGAGGTGGCGGAGTATGCACATGCCAAGGGCGTCTCGGTCGAAGCCGAGCTCGGCATGATCGGAACGACGGATTTCGTGGAGACGGACAAGGACGAGGAGCTGTATACGGATCCCGAGGAAGCGGCTTATTTTGTCCGGCAGACCGGTGTGGATGCACTTGCGGTTTCGTGCGGTACAGCTCACGGAGTCTACATGGTAAAGCAGCCCAAAGTGGACTATGAAAGGCTCCGGGCGATTCGTGCCCTGACACCCGTGCATCTGGTCCTGCATGGGGGGTCCGGCGTGCCGGCCGATATGGTCCAGAAGGCGGTTAAGCTGCCGGATGGCGGTGTCAGCAAGGTGAATATCGCCACCGATCTGGAGCTGGCGCTGCTGGACGCTTTGAACCGGAAGGAACGGATGACAAACAAGGAATGCCTTCGGTTAAGTCCAGCCCAGCTAGCTTTGGGGCGGCAGGCCGTTGCGGAGACGGTGGTAGAGAAAATTCGACATGTTCTGAACAGCGAGGGTCAAGGACATCATTTTTAGTAGGCTCATTTGCTGAAATCCGGATGCGTTTGAATTACTGATACACATTCAAATCTTTGAACTTACAGGAGGTTCACACATATGAAGCAAAAGCAGAAGCTCCACATGATTGGCAATGCCCATCTGGATCCCGTGTGGCTGTGGCAGTGGCAGGAAGGTTTCCAGGAGACAAAGGCGACTTTCCGTTCGGTGCTGGACCGGATGAACGAGTATGACGATTTCGTCTATACGTCAAGCTCGGCCGCCATGTACGAATGGGTGGAGAACAACGATCCGGCCATGTTTGAAGAGATTCGGCAGCGCATCTCGCAAGGCCGCTGGGAGATCGTGGGCGGCTGGTGGATCCAGCCGGACTGCAACATTCCGAACGGGGAATCCTTTGTCCGCCAAGGTCTGTATGGTCAGCGATATTTTCTGGAGAAATTCGGCGTGACGGCCAAGGTCGGCTACAACGTGGACAGCTTCGGCCATAACGGCATGCTGCCGCAAATTTTGAAGAAAAGCGGGATGGATTCCTATATTTTCATGCGTCCGATGCCAAGCGAGAAGGGATTGCCCGGCCGGTTGTTCCTATGGGAGTCCAGCGATGGGAGCCGGGTTACCTCCTACCGCATTCCGTTCGAATATTTGTCCTGGGGCAAGGATTTGGAGCGGCACGTCAGCCGCTGCATGACAGAGCTTAAGGATCCCCATAACGAGATCATGGTGTTTTACGGCGTGGGCAATCACGGGGGTGGGCCGACGAAGGAAAACATCGAGAGCATCCAGAGGCTGAATGACGACGAGTCTTTCCCGGAGCTGGTATTCTCTACGCCGAATCAATATTTTGCGGAGATGGAGAAGCTGGGGGTTCCCCTGCCTGTCGTTCATGACGATCTCCAGCACCATGCCAGCGGCTGTTACGCGGCCCATTCCGGCATCAAGCAATGGAACCGGCAAGCCGAGAACAAGCTGAGCGCTGCAGAGAAATGGTCCGCACTCGCGGAACGTCTGTTGGGTCAGCCTTATCCGCACGATTACGGAACCGCCTGGAAGAACGTATTGTTCAACCAGTTCCATGATATTCTGGCTGGCACAAGCCTGGAATCCGCTTATGAGGATGCCCGGAACATGCATGGGGAAGCCATGTCAATCGCCGAGCGCAATCTGAATTATGCGATACAGAAGTTCTCATGGAACATCGGCATCGAGCATGAGGAGGGAATGAAGCCGTTCGTGGTTTTCAACCCGCATGCCTGGGCAAGCAGCGTCAATGTCGAGGTGGAGATCGGCGGCTTGAAGGAAGGGGCCGTTCTGGTGGATGAAACGGGAAAAACGATCCCTTATCAGACGGTGCAGCCCTATGCCACGTCCAATGGACGCTACCGTTTGAGCTTCGTGGCCGAACTGCCGTCCTTGGGATACCGCGTGTATAAGCTGCTTCAGCTTGCCGGCAGCACCGACGTCAAACCGGAAGGCTTGAAAGCCAGCGACTTCGCGATGGAGAACAAGCGCTTCCGGCTGGAATTTGATCCGGCAACCGGATGTATCAGCAGCCTCTACGACAAGAAGGTCGGCTTTGAGCTGTTTAAGGGTCCGGCTGCCGTGCCGACCGTCATGAAGGACGAGTCGGATACATGGAGTCATGAGGTGCTGCACTTCCAGGACAAGATCGGCGAATTTCGGGCCGTCTCGGTGAAGCGAGTCGAGCATGGTCCGGTGAAGTCGGTCATCCGGGTGACAAGCGAGTACGGATCTTCACGTCTGGTGCAGGATTTTACGATGTACAAGGAGCTTGATTACATCGATGTTAAGGTGCATGCGGACTGGCGCGAGCAGTTTAAAATGCTCAAGCTGGTCTTCCCGATGAATCTGATCTTTACCCGCCACAGCTATGAAATTCCGTTCGGTTACATCGAACGCGAAGGAAACGGGGAAGAGGAGCCCGGCCAAAGCTGGGTCGATTTCAGCGGGATTGTACGTGAGGACGAAAGCGTCTACGGGATGTCGCTGATGAATGACGCGAAGTATAGCTACAGCATCCATAACAAGGAGCTGGCCCTTACCGTACTCCGGAGTCCAATATATGCCCACCATGATCCGCATGTGCCGAAGCGCGACGGACACTATTCCTTCATCGACCAAGGCATTCAGCAGTTCCAATACCGGCTGCTTCCCCATGCCGGAACATGGGAGCATGCCGGCACCGTCAAGCGGGCGCTCGAGCTTAATCAACGGCCGACGATTGTCATTGAGACCTATCACGATGGCGAACTGCCGCAGAAGGACTCACTCCTGGAGGTGGATCAGGACAATATCATCGTGAGCGCCGTGAAACAAGCGGAGGACAATGACGATTTGGTGATCCGTTGTTACGAAAGCAACCGGGTCGGAACTGAGGCCGTCATTCGACTGCCGAAATGGAACCGCAGCATCGAGGCGGCATTCGGGCCAAGCGAGATCAAAACCTTTCGCATCCCGAAAAACCCGGAAGAGCCGGTGAAGGAGACCAACCTGATGGAATGGGATCTGGAGGAAGGCTCCGGATTGAAATAAATCGGTTGTCGGTGGCTGAATTCAACGGATAAGGAGAGGGTTTGGCATGCTCATGATCGGCATTGATATCGGAACGACCAACAGCAAGGTCGGTGTCTTTGATGATACGGGCAGGATGCTGTCCCAAGCGAGCCGTCAAACCAAGCTTTATGTTCACAGGGATGCCAGTACCTACTTTGACCCGCTCCGCATATGGACCGACGTTGCGGACATGATCAAGGAAGCCGCCGGCAAGGTCGAAGCGGGACGGATCGTTTCCATCGGAATCACCAGCATGGCGGAGAGCGGACTGCTGCTTGACAGGAAAACGGGAGAGCCCATAACGAAGATCGTGCCTTGGTCGGACAGAAGCTCCGCACCTCAGGCTCAACTGCTGGAAGCGGAGGATGATCCGTTAGCGAGGTTTCTCGCCAGCGGACTGCATCCTTCCTTCAAGCTGAGCCTGGCCAAAATCCTGTGGCTGAAGCAGCGCGATCCGACCGTAATGAGTCATGCGGTATGGCTATCGGTAGCCGGTTACATCGCCTACCGGCTGACGGGCGTGATGGCCTTCGAGATCCGACCGTAATGAGTCATGAGACGTGTACAGTTCCATGGGCACCGCAGAAACGCTGGTTGGCGTTATGGAGGAACGAGGGCTCAAGTCGCGCGATTATGATTCAAAGCTTGCCTTCGGACTCCATCCGGTGGAGGGGCGCATGTTCTGGATGGGCAGCAATTCGGCCTCCGGAGGTTCTGTGGAATGGGCACGCTCGATTATGGGCCATCCTCGTCTCACTTACGAAGCGCTGGAGCAGGAGGTGATCGGCTGCGGGCCGGGACCGACCGGAATTCTGTACTTTCCGTTTCTGACAGGAAGCGGTCCGCCGGAGCCCGATGCGGATGCCAAAGCTGCGTTCATCGGATTAACCCAAGGCCATACCCGCGGCCATCTGTGCAAAGCGGTGCTGGAAGGGACCTCGTACCAGATGGAACGCGTACGCGAAACGGCAGCGGGCTTGCTGGAAGGGCCGATGGGGCGGATCCGCGTGACGGGCGGTGGTGCAAGGCTTGCTTCTTGGCTGCGAATAAAAGCGGCCGTGTCCGGATGCATGCTGGAGGTACCGGATATCCGGGAGGCGTCCATGATGGGAGCTGCGCTGCTCGGCGGCACGGGATCAGGTATCTATTCCTCGCTCCGGGAAGCAGCGGCCAGCGCAAATAACGCAAGGAGCTCTGAGTATATCCCGTTTCGGGAGGAGGAGCATTCGGCTTTCCGTGATATTTACGAATCTCAATATATTCCGATCAGCCATCAACTTAGATTACGGAAATGAGCTGGATGAGGAGTGAAGGCTAACATGAATGCAATCATGGAAAATATGCAGAGCAAATACCCGGAGCTTGCGGGCTGCGCGCATGATGTTCTGCGTGCTTTTGAAATTATAAAATCTGCTTTTTATAAAGGGAACAAACTGTTGATCTGCGGCAACGGGGGAAGCGCTTCGGATTCGGAGCACATCGTCGGCGAATTGATGAAGGGGTTCCGGATGACGCGTCCGGTGCCCCTGGCGTTTCGAAGTAAACTAATCGAGGTCGACCCGGAGCAGGGGGATTATATGGCCGATCACCTGCAGGGAGCACTCCCGGCCATATCGCTCGTCAGCCAACAGGGTCTGATCAGCGCGTTCAGCAATGACGTGGAGCCGTCCATGGTGTATGCCCAGCAGGTATACGGGTACGGCAAACCTGGCGATGTTCTGCTGGGACTCAGCACTTCTGGCAATTCCGTCAACGTAATCCGGGCGGTACAGGTGGCCAAGGCAGCGGGGATGAGCAGCGTCGTCATGACCGGCAAAAGCGGGGGAGTCCTTAAAACGATCAGCGATGTCACGATTGCCGTTCCTTGGGAAGAGACCTCGGACGTTCAGGAACGGCATCTTCCGGTTTATCATGCCTTATGTCTGATGCTGGAGGAGGCGTTCTTCGCATGACCTATTTGTCCGGTTTCGATATTGGAGGGACGAAATGCTCCGTGTCCGTCGGCAGGCAAGAAGCTGACGGAACGCTGACCATCCTGGCCAAAGAACGCTTTCCGACGCCTCATGAACCGGAGGAAGCACTAACCATCATGATGAATGTGCTTGAGCAATTGCTGCAGCATTTGCACCTGCCCGGCGTTGAGGCAATCGGCATCAGCTGCGGCAGTCCGCTGAACAGCGAGCTCGGGCTTGTCCACAGTCCGCCGAATTTGCCGCATTGGAACGGGATTGATGTTGTGAGTCCGGTCAAACAACGTTTCCGGGTACCGGTCGGCCTCCAAAACGATGCTAATGCATGCGCCTTGTCGGAATGGAGATGGGGCGCCGGCCGCGGCACGAGAAACATGCTGTTCCTGACATTCGGAACCGGCATGGGAGCCGGCTTGATCCTGAATGGTCGGCTGTATACGGGAACGAACGATATGGCCGGCGAGATCGGCCATATCCGGCTGGAGCATGACGGTCCGGTCGGGTATGGCAAAGCCGGATCCTTTGAAGGCTTTTGCAGCGGCGGCGGGATCGCCAGACTGGCCGCTGCTCACGCGGAAGCGGTGCTGAAGGCCGGAGGTACGACATCCTTTTGCTGCGATAGAGAGCAGCTGGCTTCCATCACGGCCCAGTCGGTCGGCGAAGCGGCCCAGAACGGCGACCCAACGGCCCTGAAGGTTTTTCACCTCGTGGGAGAAGAACTGGGGCGGGGACTGTCCGTGCTGGTGGATATTTTGAATCCCGAGATGATTGTCATCGGCAGCATCTACGGCCGCCAGCAAAAGCTGCTGGAGCCTGTGGCGCTTGAAGTTTTGAAACGGGAAGCGTTACCTGAGGCCTTGTCGGTATGCAAAGTGGTTCCGGCAGCGCTGGGCGAACGGGTCGGAGATTATGCGGGCCTATCGGTCGCCATGCATGCACTGTCCATGCTGGCAGATGCGGAGACAGTTAATCCACGATGATGAACCAAAGAGAAGAGGGGGAATATCGGAAATGTCCGCAACCTACACGAATGTAACCAGGCAAGAGCTGCCTCAGCGCAGGCATGTGCTCGATCTGATCCATCAAATGGCGGTTTCCGTCCATGACTATGAACGAGGAATGATTCCCTTGGAGCTCATCGGCGTTCAAGAAATCGGATTCGATCATGACGCTGGGGCGCACAGAGAAGGGAATATACCGGTAACGGTTACGAAAGACACAAGCGTCTCGGAAAAGAGCGTACAGGACGAGACGGGATCGAATTATACTGCCACGAACCATTCGGGAGCCGCTGACGCAATATGTTGCAACACGGATGGCGGCAGGCTGGACGGTTATCTTCTCTATGCTTATCGCAGTGCCGATGGAACCGCCTCGGCGGATATTCGAATCGTGATAAAGGAAAAGAGCGTGCTGGCCTATGTGGATGCCAAGCTGGCGAATGAGAGCCTGTTTGGCAAACAAAGCTATTTCAAACCGGAAGCGGCCGTCACTATAAACTTTGGCCATCCCGTTCATGAGGGGTATATGGCGAATTACCGGCATAAGGACTGGTGGACACGTCCGCATTTCGGACCGGGATGGGATACGCTGCCTCGGCGTACCCAGTCGCTGGTGTGGAGAACGGCCCCGGACCAGTACCTGTATCTGCTTCCGGTCTGCGATGACCGATGCCGAACGGATCTGCAAGGGGATGACAGCGGGCTTCAAGCCGTAGTATCGCCTTTGATCCTCGGTCATGATTCCATCAAAGCGCTGGCGTTTTCGCTATCGTGGGGAAGGGAGCCTTACGAGGTTGCAGAGAAGGCTTCGTCAGAAAGCCTTCATGCGTTGAACCGGGAGCATCGTAAAGGGAAGGCATACCCGCCGTTGATGGAGTATATCGGTTTTTGCTCCTGGGATGCCTTCTACCATGAGGTTCATGCGGGCGGAATACTGGAGAAGGCCGAGGAGCTGAAGCTCCTGAAGCTGCCGGTCAGGTGGTTCATGATTGATGATGGCTGGCTCGATGTGTCGGAGATGCGGCTCCAGTCGCTGAAGCCGGACGGGAATAAGTTCCCGGAAGGTTTTCTGCCGGTTACGCGTCAGCTCAAAGAAGATTATGGCGTGGACTGGGTCGGAGTATGGCATACCATTGCCGGATACTGGGGCGGCATTTCCCAAGGAAGCGACTTGGCGGCGCGGTACGGGGAGTTCCTGCACGAAACTCGGAATGGGAGGCTAATTCCATCTCCGGAACAAAGCAAGGGCTTCGGGTTCTGGGATGTTTGGCACCGGGAGCTTAAGGAACAGGGCATCGATTTCGTCAAGGTTGATGGCCAAAATTCCATTACGAACATGACCATGTACAACATGACGGCCGGCGAAGCAGCGGCAGGAGCCCATGAGGCTTTGGAGGCTTCGGTGTATCAACATTTTGACGGGAACATCATGAATTGCATGGGCATGGGTTCGGAGAACGTATGGCACCGACCCGTCTCTTCCATGTCCCGGAACAGTGACGACTTTGTGCCGCAGGAGGCAGGCAGCTTTAAGGAGCATGCGCTTCAGAACGTATACAATTCCTATTATCATGGACAGTTCTACTGGGGAGATTGGGACATGTTCTGGACATCGCATGTGGATGCGCTGCAGAGCGCCGTGCTCAGGGCAATCAGCGGCGGACCGGTCTATTTCAGCGATCCCGTCGGTACCACCGACCCGGCTCGGGTATGGCCCATGATCTATCGGGATGGCCGGATCGCGAGAGGAGACCTGCCGGCCCAGCCGACAGTGGATTGCCTGTTCCGCAACCCGAACACGGAGCCGATTCCGTTAAAGGTATGGAACCGGGTCGGACCATCGGGCGTCATCGCCGCTTTTAACATCACGCTGGATGACGCGATCGTGAAGGGCACCGTCCGTCCAAGCGATGTACCGGGCCTTAAGGGCGAAGCTTTTGTACTGTTTGAACCGCTTACGCGGAAGGTGCGCACGCTCCAAAGAGGAGAGGAACTGAGCCTGCATTTACAGCCGGGTGAGGTTGCGGTTTACAACGTGATCCCGGTTCGGAAATTCTGCACGCCTATCGGATTGACGGATAAATTTCTATCCGCTCACGCTGTGCTGCAGATTGAAGAGCATCCTCAGAAAACGGCGGTTCGCTTGGTTGAAGGGGGCATTTTTGGGTTTGCTGCGGACCCTGCCCGCTCCGTTAAGGCTATAGTCAATGGCTTGGAAGCCAGGGTGGTTCGGAGCGGGGAGCTGTGTGAGATTGATTGCTGCGAAATAGAGGGAGAGCCTGTCATCGAGATTTTCCATGAGTTCAAGGTTTAAGGCCGAATGCGCTTTGGAGAGGTCGCGGTTGCTATCTGGCAGCCAGGACGGATCAGTTAGAAAACGGCCTTTCCTCGGCGATTCCCGTTTTGGGAACGTTCCCAAAAATTTGCTGTTGCATGAGTCTGTTCAGCCATCACTTAGAAGAAGGAGCGTTTATCGCTATGGTTCCTACCATTCATGACGTGGCCAAACTGGCGAATACCTCCAAGAGTACGGTATCCCGCTACTTAAACGGCCAAAAGGTTAAGAAAACGACGCAGGCTGCACTCGACAGGGCGATACGGGAACTGAATTTTCACCGCAACGCCCACGCCCGCCGTTTGGTAACCAGCAAGACGTTCACGATCGGCATCGCCATCGACGACATCTCCAACGTGTTTTACTCCGGGATGATCAAGGGGATCGAGGACGCCGTCAAAAAAGAAGGCTATAACTGCATCTATTACAGCTGGACATCGAATTTCAACCGGGAAATATCGTTTCTGGATCTGCTGTATGAAGGTCAGATTGACGGGTTGATTCTCGTCAGCTTCAGGCGCAGGCAAGAGGAAGAACTGCAGAAGATCCGGGAGTCTGTGCTGCCGGTGGTGCTTATCGGCGACCGCGGCGAGAAGGACGGCATCTTCTCCGTCGACGTCGATAATGCGTTCGGCGTGTCCGAGCTGGTTGCTTACCTGCATTCGATCGGACATCGGAACATGGCTTATATTACCGGACCCGATCATGCAGCTGCCAGCAAATACAGACTGAAGGGATACATCGACACGCATGGGGCGTTGGGAATTCCGTACCGCCCGGAATGGGTGGTGACATCTGATTGGAGCAATCAGGGAGGGTACGAGGCGATGCTGGAGATCAACGGTCTTGAGGGGATTACCGCCGTTCTCGCCTCCAATGACGAGACGGCCGTCGGCGCCATGCGAGCCATCCAGGAAAGCGGCCGCAGCGTGCCGGAGCATATGTCGATTGTCGGATTTGACGACATCTCCATCGCGCAGTGGGTTTATCCGGCCTTGACGACGGTTCGCCAGCCATTTTTTGAAATCGGTAACAAGGCGGCGGCCGGCCTGTTCGATAAAATTCACGGCAGGCCGCATGCGGAGAGCGCAAGTCATTTATTAAGACCGAAGCTTATTATTCGGAATTCCTGTGCGAACACGTAAAGGGAGGCACGCCCGGTGAAGACGAAAATCAATAAATCGAATTACGGCTACCTGTTTATTTCACCTTTTTTTATTGGATTCACTATTTTTGGTCTGGTGCCGATTTTATACACCTTGTATCTCAGCTTCACGAAATGGGATGGCTTTGACGACCCCGTGTTTCTGGGCATTGCCAATTATGAGCGGATCCTCCAGGACAGTTTCTTTTATCAGGCGATCGGAAACACGCTTATCATCTGGCTGATGTCGATCATACCGCAGCTGACAATTGCGCTTATATTGGCCATGATCCTGAACGAGAAGTTCATTCGCGGCAAGCATTTTTTCCGCGCGGTCTATTTCTTTCCCCACATCATTACGCCGGTTACGCTCGGCGTCATGTTCAGTCTGATGTTCGACTGGCAGACGGGAAGCATCAACAAAATCATCATGGCGATGGGCTTGGTGGATGATCCGGTCAACTGGTTCAACCATCCTTGGCTCGCCAGGATGATTGTCGCCGGCGTCATCTGCTGGCAATATTTCGGTTACAACATGATCGTATTCATCGCAGGTCTTCAATCCATTCCGTCCGAGGTGTACGAGGCTGCGGAAGTGGATGGGGCGACGAAGTTCCAAACGGCGCTTCGTATCACGTTCCCGATGCTGCGTCCGGTCTTTCTGTTCACGCTCATTACGTCGGTGATCGGCGGCCTGCAGCTGTTCGATGCGCCGCTGATGCTCGGATCGGGCCCAGGCAACGCGACCCGGACCATGGCGATGTATCTGTACGAAACAGCTTTCCTGAACTTCGATTACAGCTACGGGGCAACGATTGCCTACGCGATCTTCATCGTGATTATGCTGTTCTCGCTGATTACGGCTCGGGCTGCGAGACTGAAGGACTAGGGGGTGCCAGAACTTATGAGAGCTGCAGCGGTTAAACAAAACAACGTCAAGATGATTTTGGGGCGAACGGTGCTCTACCTTTTTCTGCTTGTGATCGCCCTGACCTGTCTCATTCCTTTTTACAGCATGATCATGACCTCGACGCATGCCAATTCGGATATAGCCAGAAGGTTGCTGGTCGTACCGGGAGACCAGTTTCTAGTCAATTATGAGCGGCTGATCGATACGGTCCACATTTGGCGCGGGTTTGCCAATTCGATCATCATTTCCGTAGTATCCACGGCCATTGGCTTATATTTTGCCGCTCTGGGCGGCTACGGATTTGCCAAGTACAACTTCAAGCATAAGAACATTCTCTTCGTGGCCGTACTGGGAACGATGATGATTCCGGGACAGCTTGGCATCATCGGCTTCTACAAGCTGATGGATACGTTCAATATGCTGAATACGTACTGGCCGTTGATCTTGCCTTCCATTTCAAGCGCATTCGGCATCTTTTTCCTGCGTCAGATCGCGGACTCTTCGGTGCCGACGGAGATTATGGAATCGGGCCGGATCGACGGCTACGGGGAACTGAGAATTTTCCACCGCCTCGTCATTCCGTTGATGATCCCGGGCATTGCCACGCTCGGCATTCTGAATTTCATCGGCAGCTGGAACGAATTCCTGACCCCGATGATCATTTTGTTCGATAATCAGCTGCAAACGCTTCCGGTGATGATTGCCAGCGTCAAATCCCAGTTCACTTCCGACTTTGGCGCGCAGTACGTCGGCGTTGTCATCTCAACCATACCGATTCTGATCGTATTTTCGATCATGTCGAAGAAAGTAATCAGCGAAATCGCGGCGGGAGCAGTCAAGGGGTGACGGCCGCAAGGAGTCTGAAAGGAGGGATGCCCTGGCCTGCTTGTCGCTTCTTTATAGAAATCATTTCGGATGGGTTTAATCGACGTTTGTCTAGAAACGAATGAAATGTATAGGGGGAGATTGTTTTGAAAAGGAACAAGTTAATCGGCATGCTGCTGTCCGCCATCCTGTTAACCGGACTGCTCGCCGGATGCTCCGGCGGCAGCGAAGCAAGTCAGGGAGGATCATCTCCGGCCAAGAACGAGAACGGGGAGCTTCAAGGCAAACTGGTGATATGGACATTCTTTGATCAAGTGCAGGACATGGCGGACCAGTTCGAGGCGAAACATCCGGGAGTGACCGTCGAGGTGAAGATGTTCCCGGGTGATCAGTATCAGACGAAGCTGCTGACGGCGCTGCAGACCGGCAAGGATACGCCGGATATCTTCGATTTGGAGCGGGGATACATCGGCAAATTCATCGATTCCAAATTCACGACGGACTTATCGGCGATGGGCATTGATGAGCTTGTCAAAGATAATATTCCATACGTAACGGAGCTCGGAAGAGGGGTGGACGGCAAAATCCGCGCGGTATCGGATCATTCGTCACCGGGCGGATTCTGGTATCTGCGCGAGACGGCACAGGAATACCTTGGTACTGACGATCCTGACGAAATCAGCGGGATGGTCGACAGCTGGGACAAAATCATCCAGCTTGGAAAGCAGGTCTATGAGGCTAGCGGTGGCAAGGTTCACCTGATCGCAAACGCCGGAGACGTATTTGATATCGCTGCCTATAATCTGGAACCATGGGTGAAGGACAACAAGCTGAACGTGGATCCACAGTGGCAGGAATACTATGAGATTCAGAAGGAGATTCGTCAGAACAACGTGGACGCTAAGCTGCCGTTCATGTCGGCGGGATGGGGGAATGCCTTGAATGACGGCAGTGTCGTGCTGACTTCCATGCCGGCATGGGCGGGCTTTATGGTGGATAACAAGGATGGCAAGGCCGAAGGGAAATATGGGGTAGCCAAGACGCCGTTAGGCTTCTACAGCGGAGGCACTTACCGCAGCATATATTCCAAATCCGAGAATCAGGAGCTGTCCTTTGAATTTATCAAATACATCGCTGGACCGGAGTGGCAGCAGCACAATCTGGAGAAGACGGGAAATATGCCGGCTTCCGGCAAAGTATACGAAGACAACCTGGAACAATTCAAATCCCCGCTGTTCGGTGATCAGAACATACTGGCTCCGTACTATGAAACGGTTAAGCAAATGCCGGGACATACCGCAGACAAGTATGGCGAGGAAATTCTGAGCAAGTGGAGAAAGGTTGCCGGTGAAGGGGTCACCAACAATCGGAGCTATGACGAAGTATTGGCCGATTTTATAAAGGAAGTAAAGAATTCTTTCCCTGAACTGCAAATCGATTAAGCACGTCACATATCACATCTGCGGTTGATGGGAGAGGGAAGGCTGTTTCCTTCGCGAGGCAGCCTTTTCCTGTCTTTTTACGTGAAGGATAGACTTTGGAAATGTAGGAAGAAGACATTGTATAGAGTGGAAGGAGACACCTTGGATGAACAGCTTGCAGGAATATGTGCAACAAATCCGTATTATTGACGGGCATGAGCATTTGGCTACGCCGGCCATTAGAAAAAAGGAGAATACCGGTATCTTCGGCTTGCTTCATTACCTGGACTCGGATCTGATTACGGCCGGCATGCCACGGGATATTTTAAGCCCAAGAAGCAAAACCAGCGACGAGGAGAAAGCTGCCGCCTTCCTGACATATTGGGACCGTACGAGTAATACGACGTATGCCCGGATGTTGAAGACCGCCTTAGAGGATCTGTACGGATTCAGGGATTGGAGCGTACAGGGCATCCTGGAATTGGACGGGAAGGTGAAAGCCGCCTCTGCCAACGATGATTGGTACCGCAAAGCGCTGAACGAGCAATCAGGGATCGACGTGGCGTTTACGCTGATTCAGACAACCGAGATGAACACCGAGCTGCTGAGGCCGATCATGTTCCTGGACTTTGCCTTTAAACTGCGAACATTAAAGGATATTCAGGCGGTGGAGCGTTCCGCTGCCGTTACCGTGCATACCTTGGAGGATTACTTGAATGCGGTGGATTCCTTGCTATATAGATACGTTCAGGAAGGGATGGTTGCCACGAAGCTGGGACATGCGTACTGGCGCAGCCTGGCTTGCGGCAAACCGACTCGATATGAGGCGGAACAAGCTTTTAACCGAATGATGGTCGGGTCGCTGGATGAGCCGCTGAGTCAAACGGATTGTTTGCCTCTTCAGGATTACCTGATCCATTTCATCGTCCGTCGGTCCATTGCCTATGAATTGCCGATTCAGATCCATACCGGCCATCACGAGACCAGCGTCTCCGGCAACGGGAATATCATTACGAATTCCAGGGTGACCGGCCTGCTGCCGCTGCTGCTTGAATACCCGGAAGCCAAGTTTGTGCTTTTGCATTGCGGTCTTCCATACCAGAATGAATATTTGAGTTTAGCGAAAAATTTCCCGAACGTTTATGCGGATTTCACCTGGGTTTACATTATATCGCCGACGGCGGCCAAGCAAATCTTAAGCCAGATGATCGAAATGGTGCCGGGCACCAAAATTCAGGGCTTCGGCGGTGACTACAATTTCGTTGAAGGCACTTATGCCCATCAGAAGCTGGCACGGCAGATTGCCGCGGATGTTCTCCAAGAGAAGGTCCGTGAAGGCTCGCTAAACGAACGGGAAGCGATGACGTTTGCGGATCGAATATTCCGCGATAATCTGATAGAGCTTTATCGACTCTAGCGGCTCTTCCCCGGCTGGATGATGGAATTATAACGATGATGGAGGCGATACGCATAAATGGAATGGACGACGCAGAATAGAAACGGTGGGACGGAGCTTCATATTCTTGGGATCGGACAGGCGGGKTCAGCCTGTTCCATGCGTTTTGCCGCGCTGTTAAGTTTGCTGGACGATTCCGGTCATGCCGTGGATATTCCCGTTGACCGTGTGATTCCGACGAAGGACGGGTTTCAGGTTGAAGGTAAGCATGAAGATTTCGAGATTGTAAGCCGCTGGGTATTGATTCACGATATCACTTCCTATTACGACGTCCATCTGGAGATGTATTATACAGGCAGTGTTGAGAAGGAGGCCGGACTTCGAATTGGCTGCGATCTCCTCGGCGGAGGCAAACCTGACTGGATGATTCCCGGCGCCTTTTATAAGGAGAACCGATTTGAGCATAACTTCCGAAAATACCCCAGGTATGATTATCACGGCGGAAAGGCTGCGGAGATGGTATCGGATCATTGGTCATTTCGGAGCGACAGGGCGGCGCTGCCTGCCGTGTTCGCTTGGAATGACGGCATGTGCGGGGCGCTCTGCACGGACGAAGTCTCGTCGATCGGACTCAGTGGACTCGGCTTCAGAGGGAACTCTGAAGGGACCCAGATTTGGCTCGATTTCCCTTACCGTGAAGAGCCGGTCACCTTCGTCGGAGAGCCGGTTCCGGATCCGGCGGATGTAAACATGCATTCCTTCAAACCAGGCGAGCAGATCCGATTGAAGTTCAAGCTGTATGCTGGAGCGTCGGACCCGCACGCCTACGATCCGTTTGTACGTCAGATGTACAAACTGCATCAGGAGGCCCATACGTTGAATCCATGGATCAGTTTGAAGGAAGCGGGCGAATTGACCGCACATGGCCTGTATACGTGGCATTATCGCGAAGAATACGGAATCTTGAACGAAACGGCGGCATTTGACCGGGAATTTAACAACAACGTCAAGCAGCAGGGAGACAGACCCCATATGCATGTCGGATGGGTCAGTGGCGCGCCTTATGCTTATGCATTGCTTGCCTATGGGCGAAAACATGGCATATCTAGATATATTCAGGCCGCGCATTCGGTGCTTTCCAAGGTTGCCTCGGGGATTGCGCCAAACGGTACGTTCTGGGCATCCTGGATAGTCGGCAAAGGCTGGACTACCGGATGGAATCCGAAATCGGACTGGCTGCAGGCGCGTACGATCGCCGAAGCGACGTTGTTCATGATCCGGGCACTGGTCTTGGAGCAATCCTATGGAGATCAGCACAAGGATTGGGAACAAGCGGTTCTGTCCAATCTGGATTTTGCTGAAGCGCACCAACGGGAAGACGGCAATTTCGGCTCGTATTACCACTGCGAGAGTGGTCGGGTTGAGGAATGGGACGGCGCAGGAGGGATGCTGTGGATCGCCGCACTGCTCGAAGGAGCCCAGCTGTTCGGAAACAGCGATTATAAGGAAGCCGCCGTCGCAGGCGGAGCTTATTATGAGAGCTTCATCATCAATGAATATATTTACGGCGCGCCGGAAGACGTGCATCTGACCCCTACGTCGGAGGATGCTTACAATGCAGTGGTCTCCTACGTTCTTTTGTATGAGCACGACAAGCAGGACAAATGGCTGGACTTGGCAAAAAGCGCCGCGGATTGGATGATGACCTTTCGTTGGACGTACAATCTCGATTTTCCCAAGTTTTCGTTTCTGGGTCAGTATGATTTCAAGTCCCGGGGCGCGGACCAGGCGTCAACCTCGAATCAGCACCTGCATAATTACGGATTGTTCTGCGTTCCGGAGATGCTCAGGCTATGGAGGTACAGCGGCGATGATTATTACAAGGACCGGACGAGAGATCATATTGCCTGCTTCCTTCAGTTCGTGGCCAGGGAAGACGGTGATTTTAACGCCTATAAAGGGATGGTTACCGAGCGGTTTTACAACACGAATTGTTTCCAGCCCAAAGGCATGATGCTGACGCTATCCCATGCCTGGTGCGTGGGACTTGTATTGTATGCTTCACAAGAAGCGATGGCATACGCGGCCGATCTGGATCTGCCGTTGTGAAGCATCTGTCTGACCAAGACATGATAACTAGGGGGAAGAGCGTGATGAACGTGTTCATGAATGCGGAAACCTTGCCTGTTCTAGGCAGGAGTGATGTGGTTGTCATCGGCGGGAGTTTTGCGGGCATCGCTGCGGCAATCCGTCTGGCAAAGGGGGGCAAGCAGGTCGTATTAATCGAGTCCCGAACGTACCTGGGAACGGAAATGACAGCCAAGCTGATGCCTTGGATCGAGCTTAACGGGGCTACGGATTCTGCATTACCCGAACTCATTGAAGCTGTGATGGCTCAGCAGAATATGGGAGCGCTGCTCCATGAAAGCTATACGGGCAGCATCAGGGAGGGGCAGGGGCTGGATGATCAGGCAGCAAGCATTTCTTGTATTCCTATGCACCCAGACCGATTAAAACGGGGCCTGGAGGATATTCTTCTTGAGCGTGGAATTGAGTTTGTATATTCCTCCATCCCGATTGCGCTGCATCATGAACATGGCCGCCTGAACGGCATCGTGGTCGCCAACAAGTCAGGCCGGCAGGTGATACGCGCCGAATGCATCGTGGATGCCACCGAGACGGCCATCACGGCTGCGCTGATGGGAGAACCGCTTGCCCGGTTTCCTCATGGATCGTCGGCATGTTATTATAGAACCTTGGAATTTACAGGAGCCGTGGATGTGCAGTCAGGTGAGATGAGAATACCGGAAGAGCTAGGCCTCCTGGGTAACACGATCCGTGTTCGCTTCGGCTGCCGGGGAGAGGGCCATGTTTACGTTACGTTCGGTCTGTCGCTCCAGAGCGGCAACACGATGAAAGCGGACCGCGACAGGGAAGTGTCCGCACGATTCATCGGCATGAAAGTGGCTTCGTATTTGACGAAGCAGGTACCGGGTTTTGGCAAAGCCGTATTAAGCTTTGCTTCCCATGAATTATCTGGTCCTTATGCTTTCGGTCCGGAGGGAGATTTGCACGGATGGGAAGCCACTTCCGACAATGAATCCATGCAAGGCCCTTGGCCCGGCCTCCTGTGCTTGTACAGGGATGTCTATGTGAACGGAAATGCCCACTTGTTGAATCCCGTAAGCGCAGCTGCATTAGGAGAGGCGGCGGCTCTCTTGCTGCTGGAAGGAGAAACGCTCGCCCTTGGAAGGACGCTGCAAGAAGCCGAAACGGTTATCACCGAAAGCGGGGCTGATCCGGAAAGAGCTTGGATCAACCGGTCGGCCAATTCCGAAGAGGGTGAAAAGAACGATTATGAAATATCGTCCATTTCCTCTTTTCGGGAGGAATGGGCAGGAGAAGAAGCGGAGGTTGCAGGCATGGGGCTGCCTGTGCTCAAAAAGGCAAACGTGCTGGTCGTCGGAGGAGGCTCCAGCGGGGCAAGTGCTTCCATAACGGCTGGCTTTGAAGGTATGGATACCGTTTTGGTGGAGCTTAATCCCGGTCTCGGAGGAACGGGAACCTACGGCGGGGTGGACAGCTACTGGTTTGGTCGCCGGGGCGGCTATGCGGCACGAATTCATGAAGCCGTTCAACAGGTACAGTCTTCCATCGGGTATAGGGGCCATAAATGGAATATCGAAGCCAAGGCATTTGCGCTGCTGCAGCTGACGGAGGAAGCGGGAACGGATGCCCTGTTCAATTGCACGACCTGGGGTACGGTGAAGCAAGGGAACCGGATATGCGGAATTGCAGCCGCCACGCGCTGGGGACCTGTTGTACTGTTGGCTGACGTCGTGATCGATGCCTCGGGCGACGGGGATGCAGCCGCTTTTGCCGGCGCGGAATATGTGTACGGCTCCAGCAAGGATCACACCGTGATGTGGTATTCCTTGTCCCAATACAAGGCGCCTTCCAAACTGCAGAACAATTTCACCAGCATGGTCGATGTATCCAGCATTCTCGACTATACCCGAGCTATCCTGGCCGGGCGGCGAAGGGGCGAAGAATGTCATGATCATGGCATCTACGTAGCGACAAGGGAGAGCCGGCATATCGTGGGCGATGCCGTGATGCAGCTTCCAGATCAGCTGCTGCACCGGCGTTGGCCAGACGTTATTAATGTTCATTTCAGCAACCATGACATAAAAGGGGTAAGCGGCGCGGATTGGGTCAACATCGGATTGATCCCTCCGAACCTGGAGATCGAGATCCCGTACCGTATGCTGCTGCCGAAAGGGCTGGACGGCATTCTGGTTGCAGGCAAGGCGGTTTCGGCGACGCATGATGCTCTGCCTGCCATACGCATGCAGTCCGATCTGGAGAATCTGGGCGCCGTTTGCGCGCTGGCAGCTGTACAAGCGGTTGGCTGTTGCCGGTCGCCAAGAGAGATCGACATCAAGCTGCTGCAACAACGTCTTGGCAAAGAGGGGCTCATACCGGAAGACGCCGTTACCCGAAAGCTCTCCCCCTACAGGTACACGGATGAAGAATTGACCCAGCTCGTGGACTCCATCGAAGGTGATGTGCCGCTCTATGAATATTCGAATATGCGAATGAACGAAATCTATCGGGGCCGCCTGCCGTTTGTCGAGATATGCTCGCTCGGACAGCGGATCATTCCCTATCTGGAATCGGCCTTGACGAAGGCGTCCGAGCGCAAGAAAATCGTGCTCGCTCAGGCTCTGTCCATGCTGGGTGCAAGGTCGGGAGTCCAGGTGCTGATTGATGCGATTACGAAAGAACTCCAAGGCGGCCGGCTGCCGCTGCGTACGGCAGAGATCATGTATGTGCAGCTGCCTCCGGACCACGGAGCAATGCCCGAAGCCGCCAATTGGTTATACTCCCTAGCCGCAGCAAGGGATCCTCGCAGCTTGACGGTATGGCAGCGGGTTGCCGGGTTGCTGCATCCCGGTGAGGAGGATTTCAAGGATACCCTGCAGGGAATCTACTATTATATTGATGCGATATGCCAAGGAGCCGAACGGTTGGGGTCAAGGGATGCCGTCCCGGTGTTGTTAAAGCTCCATAACATCCCCGAGCTGCGGGGACAATCCTGTAAAAGGGGAGCGCAGCCCGATTACTTTTTGGAGAGGCGCTCGATGCTGGAGCTGGCGATTGGAAGGGCTCTGGCCCGATCGGGAAGCATGGCAGGATATGAAATTCTGATCGATTACCTGGATGACAGCCGGTCGCTGTTAGGGAGAAGCGCTCTTCTTGAGCTGCACAGACTCAGCGGCAAACGATATGGGAAGATGGCGAAGGTATGGCTGGAATGGCTGCACCGGCAGGAGAGTCGTCTGACGCCGCAGCCGCTCGCGATATTGCTGGATATCGAGTGTAACAGCGAAGACATGCTGCGATGCATCGACTAGCGCGCGTGGTCATTGGATTAAGCAGGAATACTTTGAAGTAGGAGTTATGCCGATGAAATATATTGGTTTGGATATCGGAACAACGAGCATTTGCGGTGTGGTATTCGATGCCGGTCTTGGCGAAATATTGTCCACCGCAGCTGAAACCAACCGGGCCGCACGAGACGGGGCTTACCCGTGGGAACGGCTTCAAGATCCCGAGGCGATTTGGCTGCAGGCAGAAGCGGTAATGAGACAGCTGCAGCTGGAGCATCCGGATATTAGCGGCATTGGCGTAACGGGCCAAATGCATGGCATCCTATACCTGGATGAGCTTGGCAGTGCGGTCAGTCCCCTGTACACATGGCAGGATCAACGCGGAGCGGAGCGCCTTACACAACAGACTTACGCCGAGCGGCTGTCCGAACTCACAGGATATACGCTGTCAACGGGGTACGGGGTTGTAACGCATTTTTTCAACTGGATGAATCATCTAATCCCGTCGTCTGCATGCCGTGTCTGCACGATTCCTGATTATATCGTAATAAAGCTGACCGGTCGTCAAAATCCGTTGATGGATCCGACGCATGCAGCGGGGATCGGCTGCTATTCGTTGCAAAAACAAGACTTTGATGCTGAAGCGATGGAGCAAGCAGGGATAAATCGTAGCTGGTTTCCTTCCGTTCGGGCTTCGGGTACGATGGCTGGATCAACGTCCGGCGGAATTCCGGTGTTTGTATCGCTGGGTGATAACCAGGCCAGCTTCCTGGGCAGCGTAAAAGACATTCACCGCACGGTGCTGCTGAATATCGGAACCGGGGGGCAGCTTTCGATCCATGAACCGATGAATGGCCCCGATGTCCCGGAAGGGTTGGAAGCCAGACCGTTTCCCGGAGGCGGCAGGCTGCTTGTAGGCTCCTCCCTTTGCGGCGGAAAAGCTTATGCGATCTTGGAGCAGTTTTTTCGGAAAGTTATCGTCTCCTATACCGGCGAGCCTGTGTCCGCGGGGCAGGTCTACGCCTGGATGGAGCGACTGGCAGCCGAAGATAGCGCATGTGGTGGCGACAGCCTGTCCGTGAATACGCAATTTCTCGGTACAAGGCAAGAACCCGATCGGCGGGGTCAGATTGGCGGCATTTCTGTGGATAACTTTCTCCCCGAATTGTTGGTTGTTGGCTTCCTCCGGGGTATGGTGGAGGAGCTGCATGCGTATTTTGAGCGACTGCCGAGAACTATTCGTCATAACGTCACTTCTCTGGTTGGAGCCGGCAATGCCATCCGCAGCAACGATAGGTTAAGGGACGAAGCAGCCAGGCAGTTTGGTCTTCCCATGCATGTACCGACTCATTCCGAGGAGGGCGCGGTAGGCGCTGCGCTAACTGCGGCCGTCGGATCAGGGGAGGTTGACTCGTTTGAAACTGCGGGTCAACGGCTGGGTTGATTCATTAATTAATAACGCATCGGGCGGCCGGCAGCATATATTGAAGGCTGGTTGAACATGAAGAGCGACATGATACAAAGGCGGCCCGCGGGGCCGCCTTTGCATTTTATTATGGGATTCGAATCACGAAGGAGTCCTTGAAAGCAGATGTGGGCCATGATAATGTCATGTGAGGTACAAATCCGTTGTACGCTGAGCTTGAGATGTTGTGTTTACAGGTAAAATAGCACTACAATACATACAAACACCAGAATATGTGAACAGGAGTTGAAGTGTTTGCAGGAGCTGCTGGAATTGAACGGAGTACATAAGCGTTTCGGCAAGTATGCCGTCCTGCATGATATCACCTGGAGCATCTCCCGCGCTGAGTGCGTTGCGATAACAGGAAGCAATGGCGCGGGAAAGAGCACCATGCTGCATGTGATAGCAGGGCTTGCTAATCCGTCGGTAGGGTCACGGATCGAACATGGAACATCGCTGCGTGTCGGCTATGTACCGGAACGTTTTCCTGCGCTGCGGTTTCGCCCTTCCGAATATTTGCGCCACATGGCTGGCATTCAGGGCATGGACAAACAAGAAGCAGCGAAGCGGATCGATGCCATGCTGAATGTGTTTCGATTGCAGGACATGAAGATGACGCTATGCTCCAAGGGGATGCTGCAAAAGGTCAATATCATGCAGGCCCTGCTTCGTCAGCCCGATTTATTGGTTCTGGATGAACCTCTGTCGGGATTGGATGAGCCCTCTCAAATGGAGATGATCGGCATTCTAAGTGAAATCAAAAGACAAGGAACAGCGATCGTGATGTCTGTTCACGAGCCGCTGCTTATTGCTTCGCTGGCCGACCGGGAGACGCAACTCCGCGAGGGGCGGATCGAGCGGGACGGCATGCTGGAAACCGATACGGAGATGGGACGGATGAAGCTGGAATTCACGCATGTTACTCAAGACAAAATGCTGGAACTGGAACGCCGTTCAGGGTTCCATTATTGGATATCGAGAGGTAATCCTGCATCGATGGTAGTCTCGCGGCAGCTCGCGGATGAAATGCTGCTGGATATTCTACAGTCAGGCGGATCGCTGACACGGCTGGAGCCTTGGAGCATGGAGAAGGCAGAGCAAGTGCAGCCTAACCTTGGTCAATCCATGGAAGGGGAGGGAGCATAATGGGATCATTGATTCATTACATGCTTGCCAGTTATACGAGATCCTATCGGTATTTCGCGCCGATTGCCTTTATACTGATATCGGTAGTGTTTATCTACTCTTACCGGCCTAACCCCATCATGGACAGCTATGCCGTAACGGCTGCATTTCTGTTTGTCGGCTCCGCTTGGCTTGGTTTGAACTTTCTCAATCATGATCAAGGGCGTCAAACGATGCTCCTGATTGTTCATAGCGGGAAGGCCATACGATATTATGCCGCCCAGTATTTAACCGTAACGCTTCTATCTATCCTGTTCAGCTTATTTGCTGTCCTTTACCCGATCGTGTTTGGAATGTTTGATAAGCCGATTACATTATCCCAGTTTGTTTTGGGTTATCTGGGACATGCTGCATTGTCCTTGCTCGGCATTTCAATTTCGGTATTTTTTCAGTTTGGCTTTATGGAGCATCAGGGAAGAGCGGCTGGTTTGCTGTTAATCGTTATCGTTATTTCCTTAGCCGGACAATCCATCGTTCAGGATGATCTTGCTTATTTGAGAATGATTCCTTATGTGCTGCCTCCCGTCTCTGTAATGATCGATATGCTCATTCATGCTGACGAGCGTTCCCGGGCCATGTTATACATGACCCTTACATATACGTTCATATACAGCTTCATTTTGCTGGCTGTTTATCTATGGACGGCATGCCGCAAGGATGCGGCAACCATGATCCGAAAAGTAGGTTGAAGTAGGAGGTATCTTCCTTTACCATAGGGATATACACAAATAGAAACGGTAAAGACAGCCAATACTAGAGGAGGATACCATGAAACAATCTCGACTGATGGACAGCGACCACTCCAAAGAGCTGTTTGCCTATTTCGGATTAGCGGTGTATTATTCACAGGCGCTTGAGCAGCAGCTGGCGAATCTGTTGATGCTGATCAAGCTTTCCCAGGGGAATGTGCCTTCAGAAGAAGATTTCACCCAATTATATCAGCGGAAATTAAGCAGCTCTCTGGGCCAATTGGTACACGAGATCCAGCATTACTTTCCATTCTCCGAAGAAGAAACACTTCAATTAAAAGAGGTCTGGAAGCAGCGCAACTATATCGTTCATGATTATTTCAAAGAGCGGATTCATGAGACATTCAGCCCGGCCGGCCGATCCCGAATGATTCGGGAGCTGACCGCTTTTAAGGACCAGGCCCAAGCGCTGGAGCAGAAGCTGCAGGGCTATTCCCGCGAAATGTATGTGAAGCTTGGCCTGGACAGCGAAAAAAGCGTGTAAAAGAAATTAGGGCTGAGATGAAACATATTCCAGCACCTCTGCGTCAGAAAGAATAGGAGGTGTAATTATGAAAAAAACTACGAAATTGTTAACTGCAATGCTTGTCACTTCGTCATTGCTCGGTGCCGGCGCCGCCTCTGCGTTCCATGATGTTCAAGAGGGGAAGCCTTTGCAAATGGTGAAGGAGCTGCAAGCGAAAGGTATAATCCAAGGGGTTAGCGCCGACAAATTCGCTCCGGCCAAAACAATAACGACCGCCCAAGCGGTACAGATGATTGTGAATGTCGCGGACCTGAAGGTACAACCGAACTTTACGGGCCGTTCGTTTGACAGTGTGCCGAAGGATGCCTGGTTTGCTGATGCTGTGAATATAGCGGCTCAGAACGGATTGTCCGTATCCGCAGACATGAAATGGAATGAGCCGATAACGCGTGAAGGGTTCGCGACATTGCTTTCGGAAGCGATTCAGAAGACCGGGAATTATCCCGTGGTTATGATGTATTTGCATGTAGCCGACGAGGATCTGATGAAAGAGGAGAGCCGGGGAGCGGTGCAGTTCCTGCTGTTAACCAAGATCGCTGAGCTCGACGCTAACGCCAAGTTCCATCCAACGAAGAATTTAACGCGAATAGAAGCGGCAGAGCTTGCGTACAATTCGATCCGATTCATTGAGGAGCATCAGAAGAACATGATACCCCAGGAGCCGGGACAATCTGAACCGGATGTAAGTACAAAAGTTGTTAAGGTGGATGAATCGCAGAACAAAGTTACGGTAACCAAGGAAGACCTGCCGAATCCGGGGTACGGCATTAAAATTACGTCGGTCGACTATGTTAGCGATACCGAAGCCGTGATCCACTACAAAGTTCTTCAACCCGATCCGGACAAAATGTACCCGCAAGTCATCTCGAAATCTTCCGATGACGTGCTCGTGCCTTCCAAGTACACCAAAATCACGGTCAAAGCAGAAGGTACAGAAGGTGCTCTTGATTCGACAAAGTAATACTTGCAATATACTGCCAGCATACCATGTTAAAAAGAAGGCTGTTCCCAAGCGAATGTTACATTCGACAGGGGACAGCCTTCTTGTTTAATCCTACATTGATATAACGCAGCTGGAACTACTACACATGGCCACCGGCCAGCTTGCTGGTGGAGGTGGCAAGCACCGTTTCCTTAGTCTCTGGAATCGAAGCCGTGCTGCCCTGCTGGAGCTGGTACATTTTAAAGTACCTTCCACCCAGGGCCATCAACTCGTCATGGGAACCCTGCTCCACAATTTCTCCACGGTGAAGGACCAAAATCTGATCGGCGCTGCGAATCGTGGATAAGCGGTGAGCGATGATAAAGGTCGTGCGCCCACGCTTCAGTACCTCCAGAGCTTCCTGGATTAAGGCTTCCGTCTCTGTATCGATGTTAGCGGTGGCTTCGTCGAGAATCAGTATGGCCGGGTTGAACGCCAAAGCACGGGCAAAGGAGATTAACTGGCGCTGTCCGGCGGACAGCGTGCTGCCTTTCTCGAGTACTGGCTCATCAAAGCCTTGCGGAAGATGAGCGAGCAGCCGGTCGGCCCCTACGTCGCGAAGCGCCTGCTCCACCTGTTCCCGCGTGATCCCAGGATCACCGAGGCTGACATTCGAAGCAATCGTGCCGGTGAACAGGTACGGGTCTTGCAGCACGATGCCCATATGCTTGCGGAGCCATTGCTTCGGAATATCGGTAACGGGCTGCCCATCAATGGTAATCGTGCCTTTCTGCGGGTCATAGAAACGGAACAACAGATTGATGATGGAGCTTTTGCCGGAGCCGGTATGACCGACAAGCGCCACGGTTTGGCCCTGCTTCGCTTCAAATGTAATGTCTTTTAGCACATAGTCCTTCTTGTATGCGAAGGAGACATTCTGAAACTCCACATTTCCTAAATATCGCGGCATGCTGCCGTCCGTTACTTTTTCGCCCGTTTCATCCATCAGCTCGAATACCCGTTTGGCCGAGACGATGGAGGTATCGAGCGCGGCCAGCTGGTTGACCATGCCCGTAATCGGCTGGAACATGCGGCCAAGCAGATCAACGAAGGCGTAGAGGACGCCGATCGATACGATGCCGGCACCGTTCAATGATGCCGAACCGAAATACCAAAGAACGACTACAAAGGATACGTTACGCAGCACATTTACCAGATTGTGCGTGGTGAAGGAGTTCAGATTGAGCATTTTGTTCTGATGGGCCATATAGTCCGCATTCAGGGACTCGAATTCTTCTTGGGTCGCTTTTTGGCGGCGGAATACACGAATGATGGCCATGCCCTGAATGGATTCATTAATGATGGCGTTGATCTCGCTTAGCCGGGAGCGGATGACCGTATTGTATTTGGTTGCGAATTTACGGTACAGGATGGTCCATACAATCAGCATTGGAATAACAAACAAACTGATTAAACCCAATCTAACATCCAGAAGGAACAAGGCAACATAGACACCCGTGATATATACGGCACCAGAGCTGAAGTTGGATAAAACCGCAACAAACAGGTCCTTTACCGCTTCGGTATCATTGGTTACCCGGGAAACGACTTTGCCCGCCGGTAAATTATCAAAGAAGTTGACGGGCAGCCGCTGAATATGGGCATATACATCGGTACGCAGCTTCTGAATGACCCGGTTGGCTGCCGATTGCAGCCAGTAGGTTCTGCCGAATACCGTAATCATGGAGATCAGTAGACAGATCAGGAACAGGCCGACGAGCTTGTAAATGCTGGGCAGCTCGGGTTTATAAAATTCAAACAGCTGTTCTTTGGTTAATTTGACGGCCGGATATTGCAATTCTTCCGAGGCATAGGAGATCGTCAATACACCATCCTGGAAGGAACGGTTTCCTTCCGTTCGGGTTACCGGCTCATCAATGAAATAGAAGCTGCGGCCAGCCTGAACGAGGCGTACTTCCTGTCCTCGTGTTTCTCCTTCTTGAAAGCGATCCTCACGTTTATAATAGGTTCCATTATAGGATGCAGCACCTTGGGCTTGTGTCGTCTCATAATAGGGACGCTCGATGCCCAGAATATGCTCGTCGATCATCGTTTTTGCGATGAAGGGCCCAGCAAGCTCTGCGGCAACACCGATGGCCAGCAGAATCAAGGCGGTAATGAAGGTGCCCTTGGCCGTTAAGGCATAGCGGAACAGCCGTTTGGCAATTCCGGATTCATTCGAGATGGTTGTATCGTTTGGAGTCAATTAAGACACCTCCTCGGAGGTCAGATTGTTTTCTACCTGCTGGCGTTCGAATTGCTCACGGTACCAGCCGCCGAGCTCCAGCAGTTCATCGTGGGTTCCCTGCTCCGTAATTCGACCGTCCTCCAGCACCACGATGATATCGGCATGCTGAACGGCCGAGAGTCGGTGCGTGGAGATCAGCGTCGTTTTGCCGGCGCGTTTGCTCCGGATATTATCGATGATTCTGGCTTCCGTCCGGGCATCCACAGCGGACAAGGAATCGTCCAAAATTAAGATGTCAGGGTCGCTGATAAAAGCTCGGGCCAGTGAGACCCTTTGTTTTTGTCCGCCGGATAACGCCACCCCTTTTTCGCCGACAATGGTATCTAGGCCATCGGACAGGGTAACCAGATCGCGGTCAAAAGCGGCAGTTGTAATGGCATCCATAATGAGCTCGTCGCTGGCATCCTTTTTGCCGAATTGGATGTTCTGGCGCACCGTCTTGGAGAACAAAATCTGCTCCTGGGGAACGTATCCGATCCAGCTGTGGAGCTGGTCGGTCGCCAGCATCTCCATGGGGATGTCGGAAATGAGGATTTCGCCGGTTCCGGTAGGGTACTCATGAAGAAGCTGTTTCAGCAGCGTCGATTTGCCGCTGCCCGTGCGTCCTACGACGCCGAGCGTCTGGCCTTTTTCCAGTGTAAAGTTAATATTTTTCAAATTATCTATCGTAGAGGTCGGGTAACGGAAAGTGACATCCTTGAATTGAATTGTATCCGGAACCTTCACGTCTACAGGGCTCGCGGCGTCGGTAACATCCGGCGGGGTCTTTAAGGTTTCGTTGACCCGATCCAGTGAAGCGTTTCCGCGCTGCATAATGTTGATCAATTCCCCGATGGCGAACATCGGCCAAATCATCATCCCGAGGTACATGTTGAACGATACGAGATCTCCGAGTGTGATTTGATTCTGGAACACGAGGTACACGCCGTAGGCTAAACCGATGACGTAACTGAGACCAATGGAGAAATTGATGGTCGGTTCGAATAAGGCGTCTACTTTTGCTACCGCCAGATTTTTACGATATACATCATCCGTAATGTCCTGGAATCGCTGCTGATCGGCGCGTTCTTGTACATATGCGCGGACGACGCGCACACCGGCTACCGACTCCAGAACCTGATCGTTCATGTCACCGAAGGCATCCTGCGCCAGTGTGTAGCGCTTATGAATGGCTCTTCCGTAGATGACCATGCCAATGGCAATGATCGGCATGGGCAGTATAGCGGCCAGCGTCAGCTGCCAGCTGACAATGAAGCCCATGGCGAAGAGGACGACAATCAAGTATATGGTGGAGTCGGTCATGACGAGCATCCCGAAGCCGGCAGTTGCTGCCACGGAGCGAAGATCATTCGTGGCTTTTGCCATGAGGTCTCCGGTACGGTTTCGTTCGAAAAACGGCGGAAGCATCCGCAGCAAATGGTTCATGTACCGGGTACGGAGCAGGCGTTCCACGAGGTTCGCTCCTCCGAATAAACGGTGCATCCATATGTAAGTGGCGCAGTATACGACAGCAACGATGCCGAGAATCATGAGCAGATATTGAACGAGGGAAGCCCACGTTATGGAACTGCTGACGATATCGTCAATGGCGTTTCCGAGCAGAAGCGGCGGCAGTAGCTCAACCAGTCCGCAAAAGATGAGAAGCGCAAGGCCGATCAAGTAACGCTTTTTTTCTTGCTTGAAAAACCAGCCTAAATTTTTAAGTACGGCAAACACATTATCCCTTCCTCTCGTAGGTCGTTCTGGCATCATATCATCCGCAAAAACCAAAAAAAGCACATCATCCGACGACGGACGATATGCTTCATTAATTTTGAACTTATCATACGCACGGTGATCCTGACTTCCGTGCAACGGTTAGCAGCTTCGTTCAGATCATTCTGGCAACGAATGAACGAGGCTTGATGATGATGAGACAGCACCATTGGGGAGTCGATCCATATTTAATTGTAGGAAATGATGATCAAGATGATCTTGATCCATTGCAAACAGTTTCAACATGTCACTCACCCTTTCTTCGTAATTTACATTTTATTCAAATCGATCTCGTATGGACTGAATTTTATCACCATGAACTGGAATGTGTCAAACTTATTTTTCAGGATCATTCGCAAGATATTCGATAGCGAAGGTAGGTTAGAACCTTATGTCACTATTTTATTATCAAAATGATTTGTATCCTAACGCACGTATGCGTTATGATAATATTGCAACTAAATATGGATACCGTCCCTAAGATCTCCGGTCTGCTAATAGATAGGGGTCAACATATTATGACGTCTAAGGAGGGTGTACGACACATGCAAATTCAAGTCAGCGATCAGGCGGCACGTTGGTACAAGAAGGAACTTGACCTTCAGGCAGGCACGTTCGTTCGCTTCTTTCCACGATATAGCTCAGGCGGAGGCCTCCATCCCGGCTTTTCGCTCGGTATTTCGGTAGAAGAACCAAGAGAAGCGGGACTGACGGAGCGTTCCGAAGAGGTAACATTCTTTATGGAAGAACAGGATCTGTGGTATTTGAAGGGATATACGCTACGCGTGAAATATGAGGAATCCTTGGATGACATTTCGTATATTTATGAAGAAGAGGGCGCGGTAAATTAACCTGATGAGAGACTGCAGCGCCATCTAGGGAAAGGAGGTTCCCAAGATGAGCGTATATCACCGTGATATTCGCCAATACATCGGCAAACGTTCGGTGGTTCGTGTGAAAGCGGCGGTGCTTGTGCTGAACGATAATGGAGAGATTCTGCTCCTGAAGCGGCAGAACAAGGACGAGTGGGGACTTCCCATCGGAACCCTGAAGCCCGGCGAAGCTCTTGAAGACACAGCGTCCAGAGAGCTGTGGGAGGAGAGCGGCCTGACAGCGGATGATATGCGACTCTTGGATCTTGTATCTGGTCCGGAGTATATGAAGAAGCAAATTGGTGGAGATGAAGTGTATTATGTGATAGGTGTGTATGAGGCAACCGGTCTGCACAGTGCCATTCATTTGTCCCCTAATACGGAAGTATCTCTTAAATATTTTGATTTTCAAGCATTGCCCGCAATGGATGCGATCACGGTCCGCTTGCTGGACAAGATTAAAAAGAACAGCTGAGGCTTAGTTAGTGGTGGCAGTTTTATACGCTTTAAATTCCCCGCATGGGGAATTTTTTTCGGTCAACATGAGGAGTCCCTGCCCCATTCAAACCGGGGGGAAGGGACTCCTTTTGCCATGCGAAGGTGTGCACATATGTTCATTATGGCTGCCCGGACAGCGGGACCTCCAATGCAAAGTCAAAATCGTCGATATCATATACCTGAACGGGAAGAGCGCTTTCGACGATACGCTGAATCAATTCGTATTGATCAGTCAGTATGGGAGCCTCGGCTCTTTGGGATGCCAGCAGCAGTTCAGTTTCAACGGGATCAAAGGATTCCCCATAAGGTGCGGTGTCCATGGTGTTCATGACCGAGACCCGAGTAGTTTCACTAACGGGAATGGTAGGGCTCTTGGACCAGGGAACCTGCAGGGCACGCTCAATTTTCTTTTTGTTCAGCGGCTCTTCAAAATAGGAAATCAATTCGCCGATCTTTATCTTGACGTGCTGGTCATCAGCACTGCTATTCATGAGATGTTCTTCGGTGGTATGAAGCTCATATAATTCCAAAATGGTTGTGTACGGAATGATATACTCGACGGGTTTCGGTGGTACTAACAGCTGACCGTAAATAGCCAGCATGACGGCCTCCGTCACGAAAATTCTGGTCATGACTAAATCCTCCTGCAAGACATGATACAATTCATAAGTTTAGAACTAATAAAGCATTGAAGTTCATAAATGTCAACTGCTCTTCGCCTAACAACCGCGTGGATTCTACTTAACAATAACGTCCATCGACTTGCTTTCACAGAAGACAGACCGCGGGTTAAAGGTGTTATTCTTGCGATTATTGAATGGATTCAGCTTCGCAGAAAACTCGTAAATTCTATAATCTAAAGAAAGGGGCTCTGATCACCTTTGAAATCATGGAAAATCTATTATCCGTTTGTTAAGCCATACATGAAGTGGATCATTCTGACCCTTATTATCGGCATGATCAAATTTGCAATTCCGTTATTACTGCCCATGATCATGAAATATGTCGTGGATGATCTGCTGATCAACCAGCAGATGACGATCGAACAGAAGATTCAGGATCTGATGTGGATTCTTGCAGGGACGCTGGTGCTGTTTGTCGTGGTGCGTGGTCCGGTGGAATACTTGCGGCAGTATTTTGCCCAATTCATTACCAGCCGTATTTTATTCGATATGCGTAACCGGTTATATGCCCATCTGCAGCGGTTATCCCTCCGTTACTATCAGAATACCAAGGTAGGCGAGGCGATATCGCGTTTTATCAATGATGTGGAACAATCCAAGAACCTGGTGGAAGTCGGTATGATGAACATCTGGCTGGATATGTTTACACTGCTGTTCGTGTTAATTGTCATGTTCTTCATGAATCCCGTATTGACGCTGGTTGCCATCTCGATTCTTCCTCTATATGGACTAGCGGTGAATTTGTTGTATAAGCGGCTTAAACGTCTGACTAAGGACCGGTCGCAGGCTCTCGCCGGCATCCAAGCGTATCTGCATGAACGGATTCAGGGGATCTCGGTTATCCGCAGTTTTACTCTGGAGCGTTACGACCAGAAGAAATTCGAAGGGATCAACGGCAATTTCCTGAAAAAAGCGATGGCACAGACCCGCTGGAATGCGCTCACCTTCTCTATTATCAACACGCTTACCGATATTGCGCCTATTCTGGTTATCGGTTATGGGGGATACCGGGTGATCCAGGGAGATCTGACATTAGGTACGTTTGTTGCCTTCTTTGGTTATCTCGACAGGCTGTATGCGCCCCTTCGCCGTCTGATCAACTCGTCAACGGTGCTAACGCAGGCTTCAGCGTCGCTGGAGCGGGTCAAGGAGCTCATGGACGAGCCGTATGACATTGTGGAYCGTCCGGATGCCAAAACGCTTAAAACAGCGGGACAGATCGAATTCGACCGTGTCTCCTTTAAGTACAACGACGCTGCCGGTTGGGTACTTCAAGATATAAACTTAACCATTCGGCAGGGGCAGACGGTTGCGTTTGTCGGCATGAGCGGCGGCGGTAAATCGTCCCTGATCGGACTGATTCCGAGATTCTACGATGTACAGCAGGGCGCGGTGAAGATTAACGGTCATGACGTCAGGGATTTAAGGCTGGACAGCCTGCGCGGATCGGTGGGCATGGTCCTGCAGGACAACTTCCTATTCAGCGGCACTGTCCGTGAGAATATTCTGTTCGGCAATCCGGAGGCGGATGAAGAGAGAATCGTCGCCGCTGCCAAAGCTGCCAATGCCCATGATTTCATTACCCAGCTGCCGCAAGGCTATGAGACGGAAGTGGGTGAACGCGGCGTCAAGCTCTCTGGCGGACAGAAGCAGAGATTAGCGATCGCTCGTGTCTTCCTCAAGGATCCGGACATTCTGGTGCTGGATGAAGCGACGTCGGCGCTGGACTTGGAGTCCGAGCATCTGATACAGCAGGCGCTGCAATCCCTGTCCAACAACCGCACCACATTGATCGTGGCCCATCGCCTGTCAACGATTACGCACGCCGATCAAATCGTTGTGCTGGAGAATGGCAGAATTACAGAGCAGGGAACGCACGGCGAGCTGATGAACCTTGATGGAAGTTATGCCAGACTATATAACGTGCAGCATCTAGAGAGTTAATACGAAAGACCCGTCCTTCTGAGGCATGGTGTTGGGCCATGCTTCAGGGAACGGGTCTTTATTTTAGGATAAAGGCTTATTTCTCCATATTCTTGAACACCGTATCATAGGTCATCTGAATATACTCTAACGTCTGCCCGTGTAATACAATATTGTTCACTAAGGTGATCAGCAGGAACAGGATCATGATGCCGGTCAGAGCTTGTTGAATCCGGAGATTCTTCGTTTTGGCAATAAACAGCGCTGCAAGCACAAACACGGCAAACAGATAATGTCCTGCGTACAAGTACAGATCGTAAGTGTACGTAGCCAAACCGAACCCAACGATGATGTGCAGCAGAATCGCGAACAGGATATAGGTGGCAAATGCCCAGGTATCGCGGGAGCGGATGCCCTTAATGAAGGACAGAATCGCAAGAATAAGCATCCCGATCCCGACGATATGGACATGAATCGGATACGGCTTGGCCAAATTCGTCACGAATGCCGCGATCCCCGGATCAATCATGGCAAGCTCCGGCGACAGGATTGGGCTTACAAACAGCATGAAGAAGACCCGGGAATGGTGCTCGAATGAAAAAGGAGAAACATAGCTGAGGGCACCGTTTTGAACGCTTGAAAACACGTTGGCGATCCAGGACTTACCTGAGAACAGCAAGTGTTGAAGCAGGGTTACGATAATCACCATTCCCAGAAAAGCCAGCATAATGAGGATGAAGCGTTTAAAGGCATCCTTCCAGCGTCGATCGAACAGACTGATCAGGAGCGCACCTGCGAACGTTGCCACATTCGTAGACGTGATGCCGAAATTAATCAGGGCCAGGGAGGCATTCGGCATGACGGCATATCGATTCGTAAGCCGGCAATAGTGTAAGTAAGCGGCTGATAAGACGATCATGAACTGCGCATAAGCATAGGAATCCGGTATGAACGCCGTGAACAGCGTATATGAGCTGATACCGAAGAAAGCCGCCGTTACGAAGGACAACAACCAGCCGGCTCCGCTTCTTCGGACGATATAGTAGACCAGTGCAGCGCTTAAGGCATTCAAGACCGATTGAATCAGAAGATAAGGGAGGTTCGCACTCCCGATCATCGTCGTTAACGGACTGGTCAGGAAATTAATGAATGGATGGATGATCGAGATATTCTCCGGTCCATATTCCATGGAAGGATCGAAGTTGAACAGATTCAATGTGAAAGGCGCACCATAGAACGGGCTGTGCGGCATCAACTCGGCTGCATGATCCTTGATGTAGGTCACGAACGGAAGGTTCATGAAAACATACCATAGGACAAGACAGATACTTAGGCCGATCGCCGTGTAATTATCTTTTTTATGTCGGAATAAATAACTGAAAAAAGTCATGTTTTACGCTCCACCAATCTTTCCATTATATATGTACTGTGAAGGGGCTTAAGCTGCGTTCGCTTACCAGATCAGCAGAAGCAATCCGGAAATAATAAAAGCGACGCCGGCGATCTTGCGGATCCCGATGGTTTCCTTGAATACCCATTTGGCAAACAATAAGGCCCACAGGAACGTCAGTGCGTTGGCAGGCATAACCAGCGTATAGGGAAGCTCACCCAGAAGGTATATGTTTAACAAGGCTCCCAATCCGTAACTAAGAAAACCGATCAGCAGCAGCTTGATTTGTTTGTTTGCGGTATATCCCTTGAAGAATACGCTGCCCAGCGAGCCAAGCAAAGTCATCAGAAGCAGGAGCAAGTATAGGAATCCGTCATTTTTCATAAGACGTTAATGTCACCCCGATTCCAAGCAGGGCGACGGCTGCCAGTTTTTGCAGGGTTAACGGTTCATCCAGAAAAAAGTCACCATAAAACAGAGCCACAATATAGCTGATGCACATTAGGGGATAGGCAACGGACAGCTTCTCCAATGAAAAGGATTTGATCATGAGTATGGCTCCGAGGCCATAACAGATAAAGCCGATTCCCATGTACAGCAAGTTGGCGTGTCCCCATTTCCAGAACAGCTGGCCGGTAGCCGTCAAAAATGCCGATAAGACCATGAACAGCTTGCCCAAGTGGCGCGGGGCGCTCTGCGCTTTTATCTGTTCCATGTTAATCCCTCGCATCCCTGAGCGGATTTGTGATTGATCAAATACTTATGTTTGACGAGCCCTAGCATCGGGAGGTCGGACAAGGAGTCGGAATAAGCGCAGGAAGCTGCATAGTCAATGGTCAGCTGCCGCTCGTTCAAGTACTGCTGAATCCGGTTCACTTTTTCCTCTCCCTTACAATTGTTCCCTTCGATCATCGATGTAAAGCGTCCGTCCCGTACGGAAAGCTTGGTAGCGATCACCGTGTCGACACAAGGAAGCTCTGCAAAGTATCTCATGTAAGCATCGGGGGACGCCGTTACAAGAAGCACATGATAGCCCTCGCTTTTTTTTCGCTGCATTTCCTTCAGCGCAGCCGGGATGATAGCAGGTTTCAATTCCGTTTCGTAAAAATGCTTCAGGTCGGCATCATCCATATGGCGCATCGCATGAAAATAAGCGCTTTTTGCTTTTTCAGCTTCTAGAAGACGGAGCTTGTACAGCACGGAATGAAGCACGACTTTCAGTATGACGGGGGCCGTGGACGGTTTTTTTTGTATGCCATACTTTAAAAATTGAAACATGGAGTCCGTATGGATGACCGTTTTGTCGATGTCAAAGATTGCGAATTTCTGATTCATATCATTTCCCTCAATTTACCGATTCTGTATTATTCAAAGTATACCAAAATTCCGATGACGCTGATGACATAAAGGATCACGGTGACCAGGATGTGAGCGTCCTCCAGGAGCACCCGGTCCGGAGCCCCGCCTTTTTTCTCGATGTGAATCAGATAAAGATAGCGGAACATCCCGTAAATAACAAGTGGTATGGTCCACATGAGATGAACGGTTCTGCCGGACGTAAAGGTAAACAGCGAATAACTGATGATGGTTGCTGTAGTGACAATGCTGCTCATCTGATCCAGCAGATCGAACGAATATTGATCGAGCACCTTGCGGTGAGAGCCCTTGTCATGCTGCAGCAGATGAAGCTCATGTCGTCTCTTGCCGATCGCCAGGAAGAGCGATAACAGCATCGTACAGAGAAGAAACCATGGCGTGAACGGGACGTGGATGACCAATCCGCCTGCGATGGCACGCAGCACAAACCCGGCCGCGATAATCATGATGTCAATGATGACAACATGCTTAAGCCGGAAGGAATAAGCTACGTTCATGGCAAAATAGAGCACCAATAATACGGTAAACAGCGGATTGAGCAAATAAGATATGACCAGCGAAGCAATCAGCAGCAGGGCGCCGAATCCAATAGCCAGCTTAGGCGGCAATGCACCCGAGGCCATGGGACGGTATTTTTTCACCGGATGGTTGCGATCCGCTTCGCGATCGGCATAATCGTTCACAATGTAGACGCAGCCGGAAACGAAGGACAACAGAAAAAAACCGATCAGGGTGTCGAAGAGCACGCCGGGATTTACCCCTTCAAAGGAGAAGAGGGGGGCTGCAAATATGAGCAGGTTTTTGGTCCATTGCTTTGGCCTCAGCTGACTGAAGAGGAGCATGGGAAGCTGTTTAAGCGGAGCAGCGACCGATTCGGTATTCGTTGAAGACAATGGTGTTACCTCCTGATACATCATATTTCATAAGGGATTACGAGAAATAGCGCTAAAACACGATAGCTATCATACCATAAAATAGACTATATATGGTAATGATCCGTTTGTTGCGAAGCTTACATATAGAACAAATAAACCTCCCCAAGCGTTCACGTGTTGGCAGGGAGGTTATTGTTCTGCTTATTAATTGTAAAAAGAGAAGGCTGCATTCGGTTCCTCATGATTTGCCGATCAGCAGGGACAGCAGACCGGCCGCAATGAGCGGCCCGACGGGTACGCCTCGGAACAGGGCTACCCCAAGCACCGTGCCAACGAGAAGACCCGCAACCACGGTGGGATTGGTTCCCATCAGTGTGGCACCCCGGCCGCCCAGATATGCGACAAGCATGCCGACGGCGATGGCCAACAGCGATTTCCAGTTCAGGAATGATTCGCCGATCGTTTGCAGACTCATCTTTCCGCTGGCCAGCGGTGACATGACACCTATGGTGAGAATGATAATGCCGAGTGTCAGTCCGTATTTCTCCAGCCATGGGAATGCTTGCTGAAAGCCGGTTACGCGGATGAGAAGCAATGCCAGCATCGCAATGGTCACGGCAGAATTGCTGCTAATAATACCAAGTCCCGCCATAGCCAGCAGGATGAGTGAAGTTACGTCCATGGGGAATCACTCCTTATGTTTAAGATATCAGAAAGTTAGACTACGAAGCGTATTCCTTCCTGATATCGTAAGAAAAACATCATCAAAAAAACCGATCCATCCTCTGGGAAAGCACGTCGGTAATCGTTTAAGCGTTCGAGACCAGATGCTCGGCAATCAGACGACCGTGTAGTCTGCCTGTCTCAATGAACACCTCATTGGCGTTGCGGCCGGATGCAATGACGCCTGCGACATAGAGTCCCGGAACGTTGGTCTCCATCGTATCCGGATTATAAAGCGGCTTCTCCATGTCTTCATTCAGTTCAACGCCGGAGGAGGCAAGCAGCTTGCGGTCAGGACGGAATCCGGTCAATGCCAGTACAAAATCATTCTCAATGATAGTTTCCTGGCCTTGATTCGATAGAACGGTAATGAAAGATTCCGCGATTTGTACGACACGCGAGTTCAGGTGAAGCTGGATATGACCTTTTTGCACCATGCTGTCAAACAGAGGACGTACCCAAGGTTTGATGTTTTGTGAAACTTCCTCACCCCGGTATACCATCGTCACCTCGGCTCCGACCCGGATAAGCTCCATGGCAGCATCTACGGCGGAATTACTGCCGCCGATGATTGCGGTTTTCATTCCTGCATATGGATGGGCTTCCCGGAAATAATGGGTTACTTTCTCCAAGTCTTCTCCGGGAATGCCAATATAATTCGGATGATCAAAATAACCCGTAGCAATGACTACGTGTTTAGCTTCTCGTATGGACTCTACACCACCGCGGCGCTGGGTCTTCACCTGAAAGCTCCCGTCGGGCTGCTTGGTTATGGTGAGTGCTTCTTCGTATGGGGAGATTTTCAGATTAAAGTGTCTGGCAACTCTGCGATAATAGGCCAGCGCCTCGTGCCGAAACGGTTTATCATTCGATATGGCGAACGGAACATCTCCGATTTCAAGCATTTCAGCCGTACTGAAAAACTGCATATGTGTTGGATAGAGATAAATGGAATGAACTACATTGTGTTTATCGATGATCTCGCAGCTGAGGCCCTGGTTGCGGCATTCAATGGCAGCTGAGAGACCGCATGGGCCTGCGCCGATAATTAAGACGTCGAGCATGGTGAACCTCCTTATGTAGTAACCTTGCGTTTAGATCAGCATTATAATCCTACAGCAAATAAGGGGATAAATCCAGATTGGGCGGTATGGAGTCCGGCTGAATTGACTTCAAGCATAAAGGATTTGACAAATATCACTAATTTGATTAACATCTAATTAGATAAATATTAAATTAGTAGGTTGTAAAAAATTTGTGGTTAGGAGGGAGGAAGAAAAAAGATGGAAACGACTGCTATCGAAGCCTATAAAACAACCGTTCTCCGGAATTTTATAGCGAAAGACGGAACGCTGCGTTCCATTCCGGCCCAGTACAAGAAGAAACTCGTCATATTGGAATACCTGGTAGAGCAGCTTGAAGCAGGGAAGGAATATCCGGAAAAGGATATCAATGCGTTTATCAAGCGTTATCATGCCGATTATGCGACCATTCGGCGGGAATTTATCATTCATCAATATATGAGCCGTGATCATGAAATCTATATACGTAACCCGCGCGAGTTATGGACCCAATGGGAAAAGGTTTAAATGAGATCATCACAAAAAGCCACCTTTCACTGCCTAAGACAGTTGAAGGTGGCTATTGTATATAACGATCCGTGTTATTATTACGTATAAGTTCGATTAGAAACCGGCAGCAGCCTTTTTAACGAGCTCAAGACCGTTCTGAACGATCATTTCTGCTTCATTAGGGAATTGGTTGTGGCCTTCGATGATCAGGGTTTCGATATCCTGTACGCCCCATTGACGAAGATTGCCCATTACGAAGTTAACAGCCATCTCAGCCGCAGCCATAGGTCCTTCGGAATAGTTACCGCCGCGCGCATTCAGGATGACGACTTTTTTGCCAGTCACGAGACCTACAACGCCTTGAGGGGTATATTTGAACGTTTTGCCTGCTTGGTTCAGGTAGTCGATATAGGTATGAAGAACGGCAGGTACGGTCATGTTCCACAATGGGAAAGCAAGCACGATTTTGTCTGCAGCAAGAAACTGGTCAAGATATTTGCTCACATTCGAAGCAGCCGCCTGCTCTTCCGGTGTAGCTTCCAATCCTTGGGCAGCTTTAAACATACCGTTGATGGCAGTGCTATCATAATAAGGAAGATTCTCTGCAAAAAGGTCAAGCTCCGTGATGTGGTCTTCCGGATGGCTTGCTTTGAAGGACTCCAAAAACGCATGGTACATTTTTACGCTTACCGATTGTTCGATGGCTCTGTTGTTTGCTTTGATGAATAGTACATTAGACATGTATGAAAACTCTCCTTGTTGTTAGGTTTACTTTATAAAGTATAGTATATTTCATTTTTATTGTTTGTCAACAACGTCTCAATGTACGATATCGATATTACCGGAGTACGTTTCCACTTGGATCGTATCGGTTGTTTCTTTCAGTGACTCCGGCGCCGAGACGGATCCTGACAGTGTCTTAAGGTCATAGAAACCGCGGAATGACGGGTCAGGCTGTACTTTCACGTTGCCGGATCTGCACAGGATATTTACCGATGAAACGCCAAGCAATCCTGCGTTTACGTTTCCGGAGGTGACCTCGATGTCCAAGGGACCTTCCATATTTTTCAGCACGACATTTCCCGAATGATTGACGAGCCGGGTGGATGCCCGAATGTCAGAACCGCGAATGCTTCCCGAAATGTTCTCAACGCTTAACTGCTCGGCTTGTATTCCGCTCATGTTAATGCTGCCTGACTTCACGGAGATGTCAACCACCTTGGAGGAAGCTCCGCTTACCTGGATGTTATCGGAGATGGTCGACAAATCGAGTTCGTCCAGTTGCGTGGTTGATGGAAGCACGATGGTCAGTGTTCCTTTCGGTGAACGAAAGTCCACACTCATCAACTGAAAAGTGGAAGGTGTAGTCAGATCCAATTTCACCTCAGGGCCTGATGGATTAAAGTTTTTAAGAATATCGATATGCTCCGGTTTTAATTTGCCGTCAAACGCGATATATCCGTTCGAATCGCCGCTGTCCTCAAATGCGAAGCTGATATTAATATTGCTGGCAATCGTTAATTTCTTCAAATTTTCGGCATCCTGCAGATCCCAGCGATTCTGATAGCTGACAAGATCTTCTCCGAATTTAAACTTGTTCGCAGCCATGCCGACGATTCCTACCAATATAAGTGCGATTGCTAAACTGAACAACCATTTTCTGTTCACTGTGCGTCACGTCCCTTCAATAAACGCGTATTCCATCTGGAGTACCTCAAGGTTAACGATAACAACCCAACCATGGCTGAGCGTGTGGCATATCCGAGGAAGATGCCGATTCCGATCAAAGAGATAGATAAGAATAATTTGGCCGAATAGAACGTACCGTTTACGATATAGTCAAGCAGAACGAGCACCGGGCTCAGCAAGGTTGCCAGGGCTCCCAGAGCAATAGCGACGCCTCCGGACCATAATGCCGCAAGGAAGGGGACTGCCACCAATGCACAGAAGAACAAACCGACTCCTACTGCATATTTTCCAAAAGAAGACGGTCTTCGGATCGCTGCCGGAGCAGGCATATCCATATCCACATACCGGTCGCCTAACGCTTCCTTAGCCATCTCAAAAGGATCTCCCAGTTCACGGGCGATTTCCTCTTCAGTTCGTCCATTCTGCATGCCAATGACAAAATGGGACGCCACATCATGAATGAATTCCCGCCGTTCGTCGGGAGGAAGCGCGGCAAGACGCGATTCCAAAATTGCAATAAACTGTTTTTTAGTCATACAAATTCCCTTCCTCTATCAGATTGGTCACATTGCCCACAAAAGCTTGCCATTCCTTTACCAAGGCTCTCATATAAATCACTCCGCTGTGCGTCAGCTTATAATATTTACGAGGCGGACCCTCGGTCGATTCCTGGAGGTACGTCGTACAATAGCCTTCATTAACAAGTCGGCGAAGGAGAGGGTATAACGCCCCTTCGGCTACCTCAATATGCCTCGAAACCGCTTGAGCCAACTCGTAGCCATACTGGTCCTTGCGATGGATTAACACAAGCACGCAGAGTTCAAGAACGCCTTTTTTGAATTGAATACTGACATTCATACGGCAAATACCTCCTTTCATAAGTCCATGTTCATGCTGTAAACATGAGGTAGTGATTAATATTCAGTAGTGGTCTACAATAAGATATCACTAAGTACTGATTAATGCAAGGTACTGATTATAAAATGGGTTATTTCCAGAACATCGTCGAATCATAAGAAGCTTTGTTGAACGTAAGAAAGTCTCGTTTAATCTTGAAAAGGCACGGTTAATAGAAGTTATCAGAACATAGGGTCGTTTTTCCAAGATAAGAATGGAGGGATGAACAGTATGTCCATCGATCGGTTTATACTAAAAAAATTGGACAGTTGCCAGGAGATCACAACGCGGAGAAATCTCGTGAAATTGTTTCAAATCCGAATTCAGAGAGCGCAGATAGCCGAGGATCGTCATTACGGGTTATAATGGAGTTAAACAAAAAAAGGGCTATCCCTCTTTTTAAAAGAGAGATAGCGCAAGAGAGTCGTTTTCGCTTTTGCTGTGAAGAATTGCCTCGGAACCCTCGATTTCAATGCTGATCAGGGAGTTGAGGCATTTTTGCAGCGCCTTTTTGCCGGTTTGAATTTTATGGTCAAGCGCGCTGGTTAGCAGTTTTAATACTTTCTGTACCGGCTGCTTGCTATCCGTTGTAAAGTATACGGGAACCGGCTTATTTTGGAACATGATAAGTGTTTTCATATCAATCACCTCACGAAAGATTTTTCATGATATTTGCATTATAAATTGCCAATCTTAAAATAACCTTAAATTCATAGAATTAATCAGCATCATTTTTCAGAGCGTGACATTTTTGTGAACGACGCTGTTTTACCGACGAAAAACCCGGATTTACCCTATAATCAATATATAAATAGTCCCTCAGTACTAACAAACCCGCATGAAAAATAGGAAATAGGAAATATGACACAAATTGACAGAACTGACCCTGGGATGATATTATTACAATAATGTAACTATTTTTTGTAACTATTGAAATAGGTGATTGGACTTTGCATATGGAATAAACATAAGGATTACCATGTTTGGGAAGGCAGGTTGACTAGATGATACTCACCGTGATCAGCGGTCGAAATGAAGATGATTGGTTTGATATCGACGTACCCGATGAGTGCTCCATTGAACGGTTGAATGAGCTGCTGGGGCTACGTCTTTTTCGTGAACCCTCGGGTGAAGGGATTCAATATATATTAGAAGCAAAGTTCCCGGAAGGCTTGTGGTTTACGGTAGGCGGCCATTCTAACCTCGTTGAAGCGGGACTTAGGGAAGGCTCATATATTCGTTTGCAACGGGCATTCTCAACAACCACCGAGGAAGCTCCTGTCTATGGCAGAAGATCGTTGTTTCAAGAAAGCTGAGATTGGGTAAGTAACCCATTGGTTTTGAATGAAACAGCCAAATACATAATTGTACATTTCAGATGCTCTGGATTAGGAGGAAGTGACTTATGAACGTGTTGTACCAACGTTCGCCGCGTATTAGACCGGCTTTACCGAATGAAGACATGGAGATTCTGAGACCGCCGTCCGAGCCGAGCAAACCGTCGTTTTCGATGATTGCCATCATTATCCCGATTATTATGACGGCTGCGACGGTTGGTTTCTATGTTTATATGAACATGAGCGGCAAAATGGGAAATACCAACTACATGATGTTCCAGATGCTCTCCATCTTTATGATGCTGACATCCTACACGCTGCCGTTCTTCATGTATATAAGCAACAAGAAGACCTATCAGAAGAAGCTGGCCGAGCGTAATCAGAAGTACCGGGCACAGCTTGATCTGCACCGCGAAGAGCTCAAGGAGCGGCAGGAGGATCAGGTACACATTCTGTTTGATATCCATGGCGATCCAGACGTGTGTTACAACGTCGTGAAGAACCGGAGCAGCAGCTTATGGGAACGCTCCCCGGAAGATAAAGACTTTCTGGAGATTTGCGTGGGCAAGGGAGAGGTTCCGTTTTACATTAACGTAAAGCCTCCCCGCGCGGATGGGTATGACAAGGACCCTTTGATCGAAGCAGCTGAATTGCTGTCTTCCGAATTTCAGTCCGTCGACGATGCATCGATTGCGCTGCCGTTATTCGAATCCAAGGTCATAGGGATCGTAGGCGGAAGAGAGCGCGTATTAAATATGCTGCGCGTGATGATGGCCCAAACGGCTGTGCGGCACTCACCCGATGAAGTGAAGATCGCCGCGTTCTACGAAGAGAAAGAAGCGAGCGAGTGGCAATGGCTGCGCTGGCTCCCACATACATGGGATGATGATCGATCCAGCCGCTATCTTGCGGATCGACGGAGCAATGCCCATCAGCTTGCGGATGAAATATTTACTCACTTATACCGGCGTAAAAATAATCGTGCCGAGCATGGGAAGAAATCGATTGAGACGCCGGCATACGTGGTGATTTTATCCGCTACCCAATTAATCGAGGAAGAACCGCTGCTGCCTCTGTTGATGGAAGATGCCGAAGCGACCGATGCGGTTACCATCGTCTTGTCCGACCGCAAGGAAAGCTTGCCGATGCACTGCCAGCTTATTGTTGAGGTTGACCGGGAGCAGGCGGCGTATACGATTAAGAAAGCAGATGGCACGGTCTCCAAGCAAACTTTCCAATCCCATCATATTAGCAGGGAGCAAATTGAAGCCTTGACCCGATACATGGCGCCGATCCGGCTGAAACGATCCTCTGCGTCGGATATTCCAAGCGTTTTGGCACTCTTCGAGATGATGGATATTCAAAAAATCAACGATTTGGATGTACACAGACGCTGGCAGCAGAACCGATATCCGGATTCATTACCCGTTCCGATGGGGGTCCGGGCGGGCGGAAAGAAGATTAATTTGAATCTTCATGATAAAATAGAGCGTCAAGGTCATGGACCGCACGGTCTGATTGCGGGAACGACCGGTTCCGGGAAAAGTGAGGTTATACAGTCCATTGTTGCCTCCCTGGCATCCGAATTCCACCCTCATGACCTGGCATTTATGCTTATTGATTACAAGGGCGGCGGCATGTCCAACACGTTTGTCAACTTGCCGCATGTTGTAGGAACCATAACGAACCTGGATAACAATCTGATCGAGCGGGCGAAGGTGTCGCTGAAAGCCGAGCTGGTCCGCCGCCAGAAAATATTGAACGATGCGGGAAATCTGCAGCATATCGACGAGTACTACAAGCTGCTGCGCAATCGGCATGGCGAACCGCTTCCGCATCTCGTTATTATCATTGATGAATTTGCACAGCTGAAGAAAGACCAACCGGAATTCATGGATGAATTGATCAGCATTGCCGCTATTGGACGAACACTCGGAGTCCATCTGATTCTTGCGACTCAGAAGCCGGCAGGCGTCGTGGACGATAAAATTTGGAGTAATTCGCGCTTTCGGATCTGCCTTCGGGTACAAAGCGAGGGCGATAGCCGTGATATGCTGAAGATTCCGAATGCAGCCTGGATTAACAAGCCCGGACGAGGCTATTTTCAGGTGGGCAGTGACGAAGTGTTTGAAGAAATGCAGTTTGCCTGGAGCGGCGCTCCTTACATTGAAGAGAAGGATACGCCTGGCGCAGTGGTAATTCGCGAGGTGCGAATCAACGGGAAGACGGAGCCTCTGCTTGCATCTAATCCTTCCCTGGGAGCGCACCTGGAGGTGCCCAAACAGCTCCAGGTGTTTATCGACCATGTAGCGGAAGTTGCCGAAGAGCAAGGAATCGAACGGCTCCAGGGGCCTTGGCTTCCACCGCTTCCGGAGAGTCTGGATCTGGAGAGCATTCAGTCTGGGACCGAGCTGCAGAAGCAGGAGCTCTTTGGTGATTCGGCACTTGTGTCCTATGTCGGGATGGTTGATGATCTGCCAAACCAATGCCAGAAGCCGTTGATGCTCAATCTCGAGCAAGGCCACTGGGCCGTGTACGGCATGCCCGGACTTGGAAAGACCACCTTTATTCAATCGATGCTGATGTCGTTAGCCAGTCGGTACACCCCGGACTTTTGGCATGGGTATATCGTGGATATGGGCCGAATGATGCGGGACTTTACAGGGCTTCCTCATATCGGAGGAGTCATGACGGCGGAGGAAGAGGATCGCATCAAGCGCCTGTTCCGTTTTCTAACGAAAACGGCGGCGATTCGCAAGGACATGATTGCCGAAGCGGGTGTGAAGACTGTTGCATCCATCCTATCGCCGGGGCAACACAGGACCCGTTCCGCAGCTGGTGGTGGTTATTGACGGTTATCTGAATTTCCGGAACTCCTATCCGGATGAGAATGATATGCTTGAATACCTGCTGCGAGAGGGCGGCAGTCTGGGAATAACGTTTGTCATTACGGCGAACCGGATTTCGGATATGTTCGAGAAGGTCCGAAGCAACATCTCGCAAGCAGTGTCGTACGAACTGGCCGATCCTGCTGATTACTATTATGCGGTGGGGCGTCCAACAAGAGCTCCCAGCCAGCTTCCTCCGGGAAGAGGTCTGGTCAAGGGGCAGGTGCCGCCGCTTGAATTTCAGACGGCCTTGCCGGCTTCAGGTCAGGAAGAGGGGGACCGCTCCGCAGCGCTCCGCGATATGATTCGCACTCACCGGGCAGCGTGGCACGGGGAGGAAGCGCCGCGGATTGAGTCACTGCCGGACAAGATTCCGCTTCATCAACTGCTGAAGGTACAAAAGCCTTACGAATCAGCAGGTATGGCGAAGTACCGGGTTCCTGTCGGGGTGACTACGGATGATTTGACTCCTTTTGCTATCAATCTGGAGGATGGACCGCATTTTATTGTGGCGAGTCCGATGGAAGGCGGTAAAACGTCATTCCTTGTTAGCTGGATGTTATCACTTGCATATCATACATCGCCGGATGAGCTGGAAATCTATACGGTAGATACGCGCTATGGTAGCAGCGGTCTGAGTCGGATGAATCATCTTCCGCATGTCCGTGGACATGCGGAGAATGAGGAAGACCTGGCTCCGCTCATTTCAGGTCTTTATGAACGGGTTCAAACCCGGTCGAAAGACAGTGAAGACCCAACGATCCTGCTTATGATTGATGACGCTGACGTGCTCAGCAAGCAGCTTTCCGATTTTACTTTGAAAGACCAGCTGTCAGCCATCGTCAGACAGGGGAGGGACCGCCGGGTACATGTTATCGTTGCCGGTGTGCCGGCCGATTTCCCGACGTATGGCGTCGATTGGTTTACTGATATCAAGGCTGCACAAAACGGATTTTTATTCGGAACATTGGATTCCAACGATTTATCGTTCTTCAGAATTCCTTTTTCCGAATCTGCTAATAGTCCTGGAGGACTAAAAATACTCCCGCCAGGACAGGGGTACTACGTAAAACGCAAATTTTCCAGAATAAAAGGCGCAGTTCCGTTTGATGACGAATGGAACGCCCAAAGATGGGTCACAGAAATTCGCGACCGATGGCATGTTGTAGTTTGAGGGGAGGTGGCTCATAATGTTGACAATTCATGCTTCCAAACAAGAAACGATCACGCTGAATGACAAGGAATTTTTCTTCTTGGCTGGAATTATCGGATCGGACCGATTACTTGGTGTTGAAGATCCTTTTGTAGGATACTTAACGGAAGAAATCGCGGTTGAGTGGGAGAAAACCAAACAATCACTCCTAAGCAAGCAATATTTGATTCAAGAGGAAGGCGGGGAATTGTCGATTCCACCCGAGGTCTTCTCAAGAGTGGCTATTGCTGGACTTGCGGAACGTGCGTGCTGGTTGAAATATGAAAATCAGGATTCGGCGTTTGAAGGATATCTGCATGTTACGGACGAACGGGTAATACAAGTATGCAGAAGCGGCGAAGACAATCGATGTTACCTGCTAAGCGAACTTGGCACGATCGAACAAACCTGCGATCAACTGGTGCAGGATCTGGCCCTAAGCGACCAAAACTGGGGGGATATTCCGGCACTGCTCCTTAGCCGGAAAGAATTCGGAGATATTTACACCTCCGTTTCCGAACAGAACAGCGATGATATCGGCGATCGCTTGGCCAGGTTGACCGATGATGCGGAAGGTTCCATCGCTTTAGCGAAATGTATGAAAAACAAGGTGTCTTCGGGGGAACTCCAGCTGTCGATTTGGAACGGAAACAGCTGGGAAAGTCAAAATGCAGCATTTATAGTGAACGAGTCCATGAATTGGCTGCTGCGTATGAGCCTGGAGGGAGACCAGGACTGGTTAACCGCAGCGCCAGCGACCAAAGAGCAGTTTCGTCATATGCTACTCATGTGGCTGAAACAGTAACAGAGCCTGTATGAAAGGTGAGGACCAATGCGTATTTCTGTCGAGCCGGAGTCTCTCCGGACGTTAAGCCGTCAGCTGCAGCATAGTGGCGATGAATATTTAGCGATTACGAGAACGCTCAACCAAGCTATGGAATCACTCGTTTGGGAGACGTCTCTCAAAGCGGCGGTTATTGATGAGTGGCAGTCTGCCCGGAGTCTTGGAGAGCATCTGGGAGCTCTTCTTGCTCAGCTGGGCAAGCATCTTCAAAGCAAAGCCGATCAATTTCAAGAAACGGATCATCAGTACCATACGATTTTGGAGCATGCCATCGTAAGTACAGTATCACCGACGGCTCTGTTTGCCGCTTCCGGCATGGAGGGGCGCTCATCCATATTACCGGAATATGGCAATTCCTCGACGGTTATATCGAACCCGAGTTCGGTAGCCGCTGCCGTGGGCATGACCAGTGGAGACAACGGAGATTCGGCTAAACAAGCCGCGTTAGCCGGGCAAAGCTGGACCTTTACCGATCCGTCTTCGTTTGGCATTGCCAACTAAATTCCTATTCCTTTCGGGAAAATCGGGATGGTAAATGTTTCAAATTGGGACGTATAGGGTAACTGGAAATTAGGTCTGAGGACGCTTTGATAAACTGAGGCTCATGGGCTAAGATGTCAAGTGTCACCAGAAAACGAATTTCTAGGAGGTTACATAAATGGCAGGACGTATTTTAATTACGCCAGAACAAGTTGAACAAGTAGCAAACCAATTTAAACAGAGCGGTGATCAAAGTCAGCAAATCGTTAACAGCCTGACTCAATCGATCAACGGCATGGAAGGTCAATGGGATGGTATGACGAAGCAGCGCTTTTTCCAGGAATTCCAGGAAGCAAGCCGCTTGATGAACTCCTTCGTTCAAACGCTTGACAGCATCAGCAATGAGCTGAAAGCGATCGCTCAGAAATTCCGTATGGCTGACGAATCCCGTTAATATCCATTCGGAGACTTTTGCTTTATAATAGTTTAATAGGCAGAATAAACCGGGTGGTAGACAACCCGGTTTTCTTGCAATTTTGGATGTTTAGAATATAACAATGTGGTTAATAGAGTTATATAGTTAGGTAACGGAGTTAAGAGAGGATGACGTTCATGACATTTCAGCCAAACCCGGGCGATGGGATTGTTGTAAATGGAACGGCTTATACAGTAGGGCAGCATCCCGCAGCGCCAGGCGTAGCCTATGCCCAAGCTGGGCGTCAGGGAATCGTCTACCAGTTGATTCCTGTGGATGGGGAACTGCATGAAGCCAAAGCACTAAAGGTATTTTTTCCTAAGTTCAGAATTCCGGCTATGGTGTATCAATCCGAACATATGGGGAATTATCGCGAGATACCGGGTTTGCAGGTAAGCAGTCGAGAGGTGCTCACTCCCGAAAGAAACGGAGATTTGATAGCGGAATATCCGGATTTGCTCTACGCGGTCATCATGCCATGGATTCATGGATGTACTTGGTTTGACGTTATAAGCGATCAGCGTAATCTGGGACGTTCTGATAGCCTGATGCTTGCCAAAGCATTGGCAGCCATCGGCTCAAGCATGGAGCAGCGCGGTTTAGCCCACTGTGACCTGTCTGCGCCTAATGTCATGCTTCCGTTTTTTTCGGAAGTGAAGCTGCCGGAAGGCGCTGCCGCCGTTGAGCTTGTCGATGTGGAGCAGATGTACAGCCCCAAAATGGATCGACCTGATGTTTTGCTTGCTGGCTCTCCTGGATATGCGGCTCACCGTACGGTCCATAGCGGGTTATGGAGTTCATATGCCGATCGTTTCGCAGGTGCTGTTATCATTGCGGAAATGCTGGGATGGAGCGATCCGGCTATCGTGAATCGGGCATGGGGCGAAAGCTATTTTGATCAGCATGAAATGCAGACCCCGTGCGAGCGTTATTTTTTACTGAAAAAATCGCTGGGTCAGCGTTGGGGTACACGGATTGCGGATCTGTTCGGCAGAACCTGGGACAGTCAGGATTTGAGCAGCTGCCCTACCTTTGGTGAGTGGCTGATTGCTTTATCATCCTTGAGTGAAGAAGAAGTAGTCGAGGAAGCCCAAGCTCCTGTAGCCGCTGCTGCTGCCCATGACGACAAAGCGGATGAAGCCCGTTCTGAAACCGTCCAAGAGGTGCCGGCTGAAATTATGGCATCGCTTGGCATTGAGCCAGGCACCCGAGAGGTCAACGACAATGTGGTTGGACGCTTGTTTCATCAAGCCCGTGATCTGGAGGATGCGGGTAATCTTTCCGGCGCGTTGGAAATATTCCGCTCCGCGTATCATTTTGTAAAGAAGGACAGTCCGCTTGAAGTGGAGCTTGCGGCCGCTATACAGGGGCTCGAAGAGCAGCTGCGTCCAGCTGAAGAATCATCCAACAAAGGCATTAAAGCACTGTTGTTATCCCGTAAATTCATGCTCTCAACCGCTGCGGCCATCGTCATATTGGCAGGTTCTGCGATTACGGTGAATCAGATTCTGGCGGAGAAGGCAGAGAGCCGTCAGTTGGATGCTCAGAAATTAGCCGAGCAGCAAGCGCAGGAGAAGGAAGAAGCAGCGCGTAAGCAAGAGGAAGAAGCACGGAGGCAGCAGGAAGAGGCTGCCCAGAAAGAGGCAGAGGCTAAGAAAGCGGAAGAGGAGCGTAAGAAGGCTGAGGAGGCCAAGAAGGCTCAAGAAGCTGAGCAGGCACTGAAGGAACAGGAGAAAACTGAGCTTCAGGCCAAGTATGAGAAGCAGGCGAAGTATGAAGCTTATCTGGCATCACTTGAAGAGAAGAAAAAGAAGCAGGCATTGCAAGAGAAATATGATAATCAGGCCAAGTATGAGGCGTACTTAGCTCAGCTCGAAGAGAAGAAGAAAAGACAGGCACAGGAAGAGGCGGCAGCTAAGGAAGCTGCCAAGGCGGAAGCGGAGCGCCAGGCGCGAGCCAGGGCTGCCCAACAAGCCCAAGCCGCAGCGCTTCAGAAACAACGTTCCCAAAACGTTGTAGAACTGGTTGCTTTATATAATAAAGCGTATAATGCGCAGGTGGCCGGGAACAAAGACCGTGCTAAGAATGCCGCACGTGAATTCATACAGTTATATAACAAGGATAAGGCCTATTATAAAACCGTTGGTAAAATGAGCAGCCGCCTTAGCAATCTGCAGCAATTCATAGGTGACGACAGCCACTGGATACCAAAACTGTAAGGAAGTAAACATGACGAAAATGCAGGGGTGAATGTTATTCACGATGAACTATACCATTCAAGCATCACAGCGCACGCCAGCGCTCATTATATATCTGATTGATATCAGCGCGTCCATGAACATGCTGATGGAGGACCGGAGGCGGATTGATGTCGTATACGAGGCCTTGTCCCTGGCCATTCGGCAAATGGTATTTCGGTCCACGAAGGGCAATCGGCTGACGCCTAGATACCGGATTGCCATCCTTGCATACAGCGATGATGTCTATGATTTGTTAAACGGGATTAAGGGCATTGACGAAATTGCGGCGATCGGATCGCTTCCGGATTTAACGCCGAAGCGTTTCTCCGATTCGGCGAAAGCGTTCCTGCAGGCCGAGAAAATCCTGCAGTCGGAGATTCCGAACATGCAGGATTGCCCCGCCCCGCTTGTGTGCCATATGACGGATGGCGTGGCTACGGGAGAGGATCCGGAACCGATTGCCCGCCGCATCATGAACATGAGTGTTCCGGACGGCAACGTGCTTGTGGAGAATATATTCATATCCGATCATCTGATGAACCAGCCGATATCCGAACCGCGCCGCTGGAAAGGGATTTTGGCCGATACTTCGCTTGAGGATGAACACGCGCGCAAACTTAAATTGATGTCTTCCGTTCTTCCCGAAAGTTATCGAGAAATGCTGGTTGAGGCGGATTATCAACTGAGCCCGGGAGCTTTGATGATGCTTCCAGGCACTTGCTCTGAGCTGGTGTCCATCGGGTTTCAGATGTCAGCTGCCACGCCGGTAAGGTAAGAGGGTCACAAAGATGAAGCGATCATACGCAAGAAGCATGGAATCGTTGGGAATTCGTAAACGGAAGGCTCAAGCAGCATCGTTTTATTACGAGAGCAAGCAGACCGTGGAAGAACCGATTACGAAGATTAAAGATTTGTTCACATGTCGTTATGCGTATGGCAGAGCGGCAGAGTCTGTCATGCTCTCCGAGATGGGTCAGGATTTCATTGCTTTGAAGATGAATGAAGATGTGTGCCATTTTGTATTGTGCGATGGCGTCGGATTGAGTTATCGGGGCGATGTGGCCTCGCGTCTGCTAGGCCAGGGGTTAATGAATTGGCTGGAGACGGTTGAGGAACTCACGACCGCATCGCTTGAACGCAGACTGAAGGAGATTACGCAGGAAGCTGATCGGGAAATGCGGACTCATTCCCTGAGTTCCGAAACGCCCAAGCTGCTTCGCGAAGTGCTGGAAGAGAAGCAGCGCAAGGGAAGCGAAGCTATGTATATTTGCGGTCGCATAGAGCTCTCCTCGGGTTTTCGTCGCAAAGGAAGGTTGTGGCTCGCATGGCAGGGTGACTCCAGGGTACGCTTGTGGCGCAAGGAAGACGAGATCACCTCGGTTTTCGGAGATCGTTTCCGGACCTCGGAACGATGGTCTTCCCGTAGTGGTCCGATCGGAGGCAGTCCTCACGTGTTTTCGTGCAAATTAGACCCGGAGACCGAATATCGGCTTCAGTTATACAGCGATGGGCTCAACGATCTGGATCCGCTGAAGGAGCCGATTCCTGATGAGCAAGTGCAAGTATTAATGAATGCTCGCCATACAGACGGTCTGGAAGATGACGCTTCGTTTTTGGAGATTGTATGGTAGGTTTCTAAGAATGTCAGATGATGATAAACAATGGTCGGACCCAAGGGGTCCGGCTTTTTTATGCAAAAAATTAGAAATCATGATTATAAAACAACTCCTTTTGGGTAATCTTTGACAGATGAATGCATAACGGATTACGATAATAAGGAGCGTGTTGATGATGAATGAAGGATACGGACGTTTTCATGGGAGAACAGCGATCATTACCGGAGCCGGATCAGGCATAGGGAAGGCAGCCGCCATTCAGCTGGCGAAGGAAGGCGCAAATGTTGCTTTATTCGATCTGTTGGATGACCGAACGAATAAAGCGGAATCGGAGATCAACTCTATTCGCGAGGGTTCCGCCAGAGCGTTTGACGTAGATACTACAGATCCTGACCGGGTGGAGAAGGCGGTTCTCGAAACGGTGGAGATTTTTGGCGGTGTTGATATCGTATTCGCCAATGCAGGGATTAACGGCGTGATGACGCCAATTGATGAAATGAAGCTGGAGGAATGGACCAAGACGCTGAACGTAAATTTGAACGGGACGTTTCTGACGGTCAAATATGCGATTCCGCACCTCAAGAAAAGGGGGCAGGGCAGCATTATCATTACCAGCTCCGTCAATGGTACCCGAACCTTCTCTAACTTTGGGATGAGCGCATACAGCACAACCAAAGCGGGACAGGTGGCTTTTGCGAAGATGGCTGCGCTGGAGCTGGCGAAATTCAAGATTAGGGTTAATGTAATCTGTCCCGGCGCGATATCCACCAACATTGATCAAAGCACGAAGAAGCAGGGTGATCTGGAAGAGATCGTGATTCCGGTTGAATATCCGGAAGGGAGCCAGCCGTTGTCTGATGGACCGGGTACGCCTGAAGAGGTCGCGGATTTGGTGGCGTTTCTCGCTTCCGACCAATCAAGACATATTACAGGGGCACAAATCTTCATAGATGGAGCCGAATCCCTGTTGTAAATGAGCTCAGGAGAAATCTCGAGGGTTCCCTGCATTCAGAACTTGGAATATAAACTGCGCTGCTATATGATGAAGAGGACAAAGGAAAAAAGGAGGAGGCTGTGTAATCATGAGCATCTTTTCCAGATTGGCTGAGCAGAAGATCGAAGAAGCGATCCGCAACGGGGAGCTTGATCATTTGCCATTTGCCGGAAAGAAACTTCCGATCGACGATCTTTCGCACATTCCGGAGGATCTGAGAATGTCTTATCGCATCATGAAAAATGCGGGTTATGTCCCTGAAGAGGTTACGCTTCGCAAAGAATGCGTTCAGCTGTATGACTTGCTCGGTGCTGCCTGCAGCGACGGTGAGCAGGAGCAGCTTCAACGCAAGCTCAATGAAAAGCGTCTAAGACTGCAATTGCTGATGGAACAGCGCGGGCTTAGCGGCAATAGCGCGTTTACGCAGTATGAGTCCAAAGTTAGGGAACGATTAACTCATGAGGAATAACAGAACAGCGCCAGCCTTTCTTCTCTTTGCGAGGATGAACGTGCTGGCGCTGCTTGTTTATCAGGGTACGAAGGAATGTAATTTAATAACGCTTACGAATCCCTTATTTCGATAAGTTGCATCTAGGATTCAACAGCTGATTTTTGACATGATCCGTTATTTTGATCGGGGCAGAAGATACTTTCGATAAGTCAAACACAGGAATTAGATCAACAGGTCGAACGGGTTCCGGATAGTCCAGGAGACCGGCGGTCCAAGACAGCCAGCCGATGATGCGCTCGGGCATGATGCCCTGGCCGCGAAGAAATGAGAGGCTAAGCCCGCGGGTCCTCTTGGCGAGCCTTCTGCCTTCCGCATCGACCATTAGCGGGGTATGTGCAAACTGTGGCGGCTGATAGCCTAACGCATGGTATAAGAGCAGCTGACGTGGCGTGGAGTCCAGTAGGTCGGCTCCTCGGAGTACGTGGGTTATGCCCATTAAAGCATCATCCACAACCACCGCGAGTTGATATGAGATGATATCGTCCGCTCTGCGAACCACAAAGTCTCCTCCGTCAGATAGTCGATGGGACTGCTCCCCGGCGATGCCGTCGACGAAGGAAACGATGTCTTCCGGTACCTTCATCCGCAGCGAAGGCTTCTTATGAAGCTCTCGAAGCGCCGCTTCCTCTCGAGTCAAGTCTCTACAAGTTCCCGGATAACGGAGGCCTTCCGATGCAATGCCGTGCGGTGCGCTGGCTGCGGCCGTAATATCGGCCCGACTGCAATAGCAGGGGTACAGGTTATTGGTTTCCTGCAGCTTGGTGATTTCCCGCTCATATAGCGCTTGGCGCGCCGCCTGATGATAGGGTCCGTAGTCTCCGGCAACACCGGGACCTTCATCCCAATCCAAGCCGAGCCATTCCAGATCTCTCATCATCTCGACGGCAAGCTCCTGGCGGGAACGCTGGACATCGATATCTTCTATACGGAGTATATATAGTCCGTTCATACTCCTCATTTGCAGCTATCCAAGTAAAGCGGTCAACGCATTGCCGATGTGCATCTTTCCTGATGGCGTAGGGGCAAAGCGGCCGCGAAATGTGGCATGCTGCTCCATACATTTCACCTTCCGACTACATGAATCTTGATGTTGACATGGGAATGATATTCATATTGTATCGCAATTATATCGATACTTTCCAGCCTTGGCGACAAGCAGCTCCCCTTGACGTACATCGGCTGTTTTATATAATTAAGGGATTATATTGATATTTGATAGGATAACGGAGATGTATCCATGACTGAATTACCGATTCACCGAATACTTCCACAATTGAAAATGGCTTTATCTGCTGGAACCCATGCGGTTTTGATCGCTGAACCGGGTGCGGGCAAGACGACCCAGGTGCCCTTGGCATTTCTGAATGAACCGTGGCTGGAAGACAAGCGGATCATCATGCTGGAACCTAGAAGAATTGCAGCTCGCTCGGCTGCGAGTTATATGGCGTCCTCTTTGGGAGAGGCAGTTGGTGAGACGATCGGATATCGCGTCCGAATGGACAGCAAGATCGGTCAGAACACTCGGATCGAAGTTGTGACGGAAGGCATCATGACGCGTATGCTGCAGGATGATCCGGAATTATCCGGCATCGGTATGATTATATTCGACGAATTTCATGAACGAAATTTGCAGGCTGATACCGGCCTGGCTTTTGCGATGGAATCCCAGTCGGTGCTGCGGGAAGATTTAAGGCTGCTCGTCATGTCTGCTACCCTAGAGGCTGAGCCAGTCGCGAAGCTTCTTGGCGACGCACCGGTCATCGTTAGCGAAGGTCGTGCTTTTCCAGTGTCTACTCACTATTTGCGCTCATTCTCTCTCGACGAGTTGCATAAAGGTGCGGCGAATGCCATCATGCGAGCGCTCTCCGAACAGGAAGGCGATATCCTTGTATTCTTGCCGGGTGCCCGCGAAATCAGGAGAACCGCTAATGAATTATTAAGAATAGGTTTAAGCCAAAATGTCGTCATTCGGGAATTGTACAGCGCGCTTCCGGCAGACAAGCAGGACGAAGCGATCAGACGCGATTCGAACGGCAGGCGTAAAATTGTACTCTCCACAAGCATTGCCGAGAGCAGTATTACCATTGAGGGGATCAAGACGGTTGTTGACAGCGGTTATATGCGCACGGAGGTGTTCTCGCCCAGAACGGGACTGCCGCAATTGATTACGAGACGGTTATCCAGGGCATCCGCGGATCAGAGAAGGGGAAGGGCTGGGCGCGTATCGGCTGGTGTATGTTATCGCTTATGGAGCGAGGAAGAGCATCGTCATCTGTCGGAAAGCACCATTCCGGCGATCCGTGAATCCGATTTGACGCCGCTGGCCTTGGAATTGGCGGTATGGGGAACGCGTGACCCGGAGGAGCTTGCTTGGCTTGATACGCCGCCCCGACTAGCTCTTGCACAAGGACAAGCGTTATTGAAGCAGCTGTCGGCTCTGGACGATTCAGGCAGTATCACACAGCATGGCCGAGCGATGGCGCTTCTTGGGCTTCATCCGAGGCTCGCTCACATGCTGCTGAAAGCACAAGAAATAGGAGAAACATCGCTGGCTATCCGAATTGCTGTACTGCTTCAAGAGCGTGACATGTTGAGCAGAGGTGAAGCCATCAGGGATCAGGATTTGCGCTCACGTGTGGAGCGGCTTCTCTTGTTTGAACGACAAGGTCAGCGATCGGCTGAACAAGACGTGACTAATGAAGCCGTGCTGCAGCGGATGAAACAAGAGATCAGAAAACTGCATACACAGCTGAATATTGCATATACGACTAGCGGGGACTTGAATTTCTGCGGCCTTTTGCTGTCGTTCGCCTATCCGGATCGGATCGCGAAGAACAGGGGAGGAACCGGTTTTTTGATGCGCAGCGGCAGAGGCGTGAAATTGGTGTCGGTTCAGCCTATGAGCCGCGCACCGTATATTGTGGTCGCTGCCGTTGATGATCAAGGCCCGGACGGGAATATTCAGCTTGCTTCTGAAATAGATGAATTATGGCTCGAAAAGTATTACCATGACGAGATGGAACAGCATAAAGAGGTTGTATGGGATTCAGCTTCCGGCAGCATTAGGGCGAGACAGAAGCTGATGCTTGGAGCCCTCGTTATCAAGGAACAAGCCTATTCGAATCCGACAGGAGAGGAAATAGCGGAAGCCATGCTGCAAGGGATCAGGCAGGAGGGCCTTGGTTTGTTGCAGTGGAGCAAGGCGGCATTGCAGCTGAGAGAACGGCTGGCCTTCATGTTCAGGCATGATCCCAAGGGGAAATGGCCTGATGTTTCGGACGAAGGCTTGCTGAATCAGGCGGAGGAGTGGCTGCTCCCATACTTGGAAGGGCTGCGGAATCGCAATGATATGAGACGTCTCGCTCCGGGAACGCTCTTGGAGCATATGCTGAGCTGGGAGCAAAAGCAGCAGCTTCAGAAGGAAGCGCCGACTCATATTAGGGTCCCAAGCGGGTCCTTGATCCCAGTTAATTACAATGACCCTGAACAACCGTTCCTGGCCGTTCGACTGCAGGAGATGTTCGGACTTCAGGATACGCCGCGAATTGCTGGCGGACGGGTTGCGTTGACCCTGCATTTGCTGTCGCCGGCTCAAAGGCCCGTTCAGGTTACCTCGGATCTGTCCAGTTTCTGGCGCAGCGGCTATTACGAGGTGAAAAAAGACTTAAAGGGAAGATATCCTAAACATTATTGGCCTGATGATCCCATGGAGGCGACTGCAACCCATCGGACTCGGCCCAAGGCTTAACACGGCAGCGTCACGTTTAATTTCCCCCTCCGTCGGGTAATGTTAATTATGAACGACCACCGATGAGGAGGGTTTATCATGGAGAAGAAAATTGTTGGAGTATTCCGTTCGGAACAGGAAGCAGCCCAAGCAATCGAGCAGCTTCAGCGGCATGGGATTCCGAACGAGGCCATTTCCATTATAGCGAAGGATCAACGCGAAGCAGACATGATAGCCGAGCAGACGGGGACGATGGCGCCTGAAGGGGTAGCTGCAGGCGCGGCAACAGGCGGCATTCTTGGAGGTACGGCAGGTTTGCTGGCAGGACTCGGGGCTTTGGCTATTCCCGGCATCGGCCCGATACTTGCTGCAGGACCTATAGCGGCGACGCTCGCCGGCGCAGCAGTCGGTGCGGGAGCCGGGGGGCTGGTCGGCGGTTTTATCGGCCTTGGGATCCCGGAAGATGAGGCAAAAGAATACGAATCCTATATAGAGCAAGGACGGATTCTGGTGCTGGTGGACGCCGATCAAGAAAATACAGGCATCTACGATATATTCCGCGATTATGATTACAGAAACGAGGGCCGTGCGGGAGCGGTTGATCTGGAACGGGACGACGCGCTTCCGCCGCGTGGCACTACGCTGCTGTAAGGAAAACAAAACCCGGTTCCGATGGGAACCGGGTTTTTGTTATAGAGATCAACCGCATTCTGTCTTCTGTAAAGGTACGATCGATAGAAGTTTTTCTTGATACATAGCCCAATAGAACGTACTTAATAGTGCTGATAACATCAGAATCAGTAAATAATTGGATTACCCGATCAGGGGCAGTGTCCCTTACAATGAGGTGTGCACACGAAGTCAGACGAAGGGGGGAGCAGTATGCCCAAAGAAAGAATACCGGAAATCGAGCGCTTACGGGGAATTGCTTTTCTAGCTGTGGTCTTACAGCACTCCATCGCACATTATTCGGTCGCGCCGGGAATGACGACAGGTGATGGTTTAATGATGGCAGTTCTTCTGATGGCGACGAAATTTGCTGTACCCGTCTTTATTTTTATTACAGGCATGGTGCTGTTTTATAACGATAAAGGTCAGCTGTTTTACGGAAGGTTCATCAAGAGGCGTTTTGGCGACATCTACGTTCCGTTTGCTGTATGGACCTTGATTACTTTATTAATCAATCATAGGTTTAATCCTGCTGTCATTGAGGATTGGAAATATCTTGGAGAAGTATGGCTAACCGGGAAATCGAGCTCGCATTTTTGGTACATCATTATGCTGTTTCAATTCTATCTGCTGTACCCGCTGTTCCGCTCCGCTATACTAGGAATCAAAGAAAGATGGGGCTGGCAGACGCAGCTTACGATATTGATTTTATCCGGACTATTGTACGTGGGTTTGACAGGAATGATTAACGATATTGGCCAATGGATGGGGAGCCTAAATGTCCCGGTATGGAGTGAGCTGTTCACAACCTACGCAGATCGGAACGCACTTTATTATTTCTTCTATTTTGCGCTGGGGGCGGCAGCCGGTTTATACCATGACTCTTGGAAAAAATGGATTCATAAGGCACGGCCGGTCATATGGCTGATCTTCGCTTTTTTGTTCGGATGGATGCTCATGCAAGCCGTCCATGAAATCCGTTCTGCTGCGAATGGCGCGATTACGTTCTATTCCTTGTCGCTGCTTCGCCCGATGATGGTACTTTTCCTCATTAGCTCTATATTGGTCATGTACGATGTGGCCGGCTGGATATGTCGTCATGCCGGAACGGGTGCGAATGCGCTTCTGACCTCCATTGGGCTCTATTCGTATGGTGCTTACCTGATGCATCTATTGACACTGCGTATAAGCTATGCAGTCGATGAATCTTTGCTGATCAGCATGCACCCTCTGGTCCGGATCCTCTCTTCATGGATTATCAGCGTGGGCGTGGCTTATGGTGCCACTCGCATGCTAGCCAAGCTGCCGTTCGGGAAGTGGCTTGTCGGAATCGCGGGAGCAAGAAAAAGCCGCGGGGTTCGCCCATACGGCAAATCGCGACCAAGCACAGGCACATCCGCCGGAATGTGAAGAAATTAAACCCACCCTTCAGGGTGGTTTTTTTGTTTGAAACCAATCGAACGAGCCACGCCAACAACCCATAAAACAACAGGTGAAAAATAATACACTATATAATTTCAATATATGAAAAATTCATAATAGAATAAAAGCTTGCGTTATTGCATCACGTTTATTCAACTAACACCCAACCACGTTTCAATCTACACCTTCTTGGTTTAAAAAGAGGGGGATGCTTCCTATTGTGCAAACTGGGAAACTGTGGGTTATAATTAGGTATATTATGGGACAAGTAGCTCGTGAAGGAGGAGGCGTCCAGATGGCATTTATGATCGCCCAGCGTGCTTTTATCAAAGTATATCTCATTACCATGGTGGAGCAGCAGCGAGGATATGGATATCAGATGCTTGAAGAACTGCGGCAAGAATTCAAGAGCCATGGGTACTCACCGCCGCAAAGCGAAATTTACCGGGCTCTGCATGAGTTGGTGCAGGAGGGTGTGTTATATCGTACCAAGCAGCTGAAAGGGAATGATCCGCGGGTCGATTTTCAAGAAATCGTTCTTTACCATTTTACCGATGACGGTGCGGAGAAAGCCAAACTCTACAAAAAACAGGTTAAAACAGATTTGGATCGGTGTTTAGGGATCCTTCATAAAGCGGTAAACGATAATTTTTAAAAAATAATCTGAATGGAATGCAGCCAAAGGAGGAATGACCTCGTGAGCAAGAAACTGCGCTTTGGAATTATGAGTACTGCTCGGATTGCAAGAAATTCAATGATACCAGGCATATTGAAATCGGAACGCTGTGAGGTCGGGGCGGTTGCTAGCCGCAACGCAGAAAAAGCAAGTGAGCTCGCCGAGCGATATCATATCGGGAAATACTATGGTTCTTATGACGAGCTTCTGGAGGATCCCGACATTGATGCGGTATATATTCCTTTGCCGAATCACCTTCATAAACCTTGGACCATCAAAGCCGCACAGGCCGGCAAGCATATCTTATGCGAGAAACCGGCAGCCCTGACCGAAGCGGATGTCCGTGAAATGGCTGAGGCTGCTAAAGCACACAACGTGCTTTTTGCGGAAGCCTTTATGTACCGATATCATCCGAAACACGCGCGTGTACGCGAAATCATCGAAAGCGGCGAAATCGGGCAGCTTCGCGGAATTCACGGATCGTTCACCTTCAACAATGCGGAGGATAAAAGCAATGTCCGTTACAGCAAGGACATGGGCGGAGGCTCAATCTATGACGTGGGATGCTATCCCATCTCGGCAGCGCGAATGATTTATGGGCAGGAGCCCAAGGCAGTAACGGCCCATGCTTTTTTCTCTGAGGAGCATGACGGAGTGGACATGATGGTCCACGGGATGGTGGAATTTGAAGATGGATTGGGGCTTACGTTTGAGTGCGGGATGTGGACCTATTCCAAATGCTCTTTAGAGATTGCAGGTACCGATGGCAGGATTGAGCTTCCTTCAGCTTTTGGATGGGAGAGGATGGAGGACATGGCCCAGATCTGCGTTCATACGGCCAAGGGCTCCCGCGAGGAGAAGGTAGGGATTTACAACCACTTTGCACTGCAAGCGGATGCTATGGCAGCGGCCGTAATGGACGGCACGCCGCTGCCCTATGGTCCGGAAGATGCCATCAGCAACATCAGGGCCATTGAAGCATGTCTTCAAGCAGCCAGATCCTCATCGCGAGTGATCATTAAATAAAGAAGAATCGTTGTCATCCGTGAGATCGAATAAATCGCCATGTTGGCGATTTATTTTTTTTGCCTATTGCATTCCTCTTCGAAATCATTAAAATAAACTTAACGATAAAATAATTTTAACGTAATTATTATTTTAACGATCTGAAAAAGTTTAATGTTGTTATCCATTTAACGAAGAGGAGAAGGAAACCATGCAAAATGCCGCTGTTTTGGAAAAGCAAGGCTTTGGTCAGCTCTTGAAAATCCGCCCCTATCTGATTTATTTATCTGCCCAGGTCATTACCCGATTCGGGGATTCCCTGGACTCCATCGCTTACAGCTGGATGGTCTATATGCTCACAGGTTCTGAACTATTAATGGGTACATTGTTCGCCTTTAACTTTCTGCCCGGATTGCTTTTCAGTTTGTTTACCGGGACCTATGTAGATCGCTGGCCGAAGAAATTGGTGCTTGCCTTAACCTATCTCAGCCGCGGCATTGTGGTTTCGCTAACGGCCTTTCTGTATGCTGTGGGGTCTCTTGAAGTCTGGCATTTGTTCCTGTTCACGTTTCTAAATTCCACCCTGGAATGCTTCTCCAGACCCGCCGAGACTTCCATCGTCCCCCGGTTGCTTCCCAAGGATAAACTGCTTGCAGGCAATTCCTTCTCAACTTCCGTAAGTCGGAGCGCTGAATTAATCGGTTTATCTATCGCTGGTGCTCTCATCGCTTTGGTCGGAATTTCGGGGACTATCCTGATCGATGCCGTAACGTTTCTCATTGCCGCCACCATTATCGCTTTTATGCCGAATCCGGAGGCAGCCGAACAGGCTGAAGCCAAGGAAGCCTCCGCACGGCCTACGACAGAGATGACGAAAACGGTGTTCGGCGATATTAAAGAGGCTCTTCTTTTTGTGAAGCAGCATACGCTGCTCCTCATAACAACGGTGCTCGCCATGATCAATAATTTTTGTTTGGCACCGCTGAATGTACTGCAGCCGGTCTACGTTAAAGAGACCTTGGGTGCCGGAGCCGGAGGTCTGAGAGTACTGGGAACGGCCCTCCTGATCGGCATGATTTGCAGCGGGCTATGGATTGGACGTTACGGGAAGAGCTTCAAAAAGAGCACCTTGATCATGTCAGGATCTATCCTGCTCGGAATCGGTTATTTTGCGTTAGGGATTCCAGGACATCTGCCGGCATGGCGGGTGGAGTCTGCAGCGTTCTGCATGTTCATTACCGGTTTTGCCGTCTCTATGCTTACCGCCCCTATCTCGACGTATCTGATGGAAGTAACGCCAAGGCATATGCTCGGCAGAATAGGTGCCCTTATGACGGTAGCTTGCACAGCTGCCATTCCTGTGGGGAGCTTGATTACTGGATTTGTAGCGGAGCAGTACTCCCCTCCCATTCTGTTTTCGATCATGGGATTCATCATGATGCTGCCCGTGATATTCCTCATTCGGAAGAAGAGTTTCCGTGCCATTTAAATCCTCAGCGTTTTGTAATTTCGACATTCTCGGCCTATAATGAAAAGAAGTGAAAAATAACATGAAGCTGAGGTGTACGGTGTGGAAACGAAGGAACTGACTACACTGGAAGAGATCAAAATATATTCAGATCCATATCGGCTCCAGATTTTGAATGTATTGAATAAGATGGACCGTCCGGCAACGGTAAAGGAAGTCGCGGACAAGATCGGGGATGTGCCGGCTAAAGTTCATTATCATATGAAGAAGCTGGAGCGAATCGGACTGGTCAAGATCGTATCCACGAAAGAGATCAACGGTATCATCGCTAAATATTATGAACCTTTTGTCGGTACGGTAAAGATCAAACGAGGGGCAGATTCCGACGAGCCGGTCATCAAGGAATTAATTCGATCCGAAACGAACAAATTATTATCCGAGTTGTTTGACCAGAATAGAGACCGTTTCTTCAAAAATATGAGTCAAGAGGGCGAAACGACCTCCATGTTGACCAATACAACCTTGTATATGAGCGAAGATGAAGCGCGCGAGTTTTTTGTTGAGCTGGATAAAATGCTGACCCCTTATAAAAAGAAACGCGGGGAAGGTTACGACGAATATGAGTTTTTTGCTTCCAATGTTCGGACTCGTAAAGAATCCTGATCACGGAAAACAAGCTGGTACCTAACGTGCAGGTACCAGCTTTCCCTTCTATTTTGCTGTACCGGTTCATACATTCTTCTTATAATCGTCTTGTCCGGGTTTAATGGACATGCCGGGCGACGTCGACGTTCCGTAATCTTCAACGGCATCCCACGCGCCTGCATCATCAAATTTACCGTCGGCCGCTTGGCGGTTGACGCCTGCTCCGGAAGGGGGCGGTGTCATGATATCCTCTTCTACCGGCCGGTTGTCGTTGATATCTTTCCGCGGCGCATGTTCGAGGCAATGGGCCGTATAAGGCAAAGCTTCCAGCCGCTCATACGGAATTTCCAGGCCGCACACGGCACAGGTTCCGTATTCGCCCTGGTCCATTCGCTGCAAGGCAGAATGGATCTGCTCCAATTCATGCTCTAGCGTTCCCTGGATGGCCAGATCACGCTCGCGTTCGAATACCTCAGTCCCTACATCTGCAGGATGGTTATCGGCTGCACTCAGCTCACCTGTAGACTCCCGGAGAGAGTAATCCCTGTTGGTTTCATCGCGGGACTCCAGCTGCTCTTCCAATCGTTCTTTATCACTGAGCAACCGCTGTTTAAGTTCGTTGTATTGTTGTTTTGTCATCGTTGTCATAGAAAAGTCGCTCCTCTCTGGGTTGAAGTACGTAATATAGCTCCTTATGTACAATCAATACCCGAAATGGATTGGTAACAATCACATGAACCATGGGAACGGCAGCCTCTCGTTTTTGGAACATTCTCCAAAAAAGCCCCGGAGTGTTTTAATCCCAGTGCTTAATATGATATAAACAAAGATAGAGAGAGAAGGCTAAAAAAAGTAGGGCTGCACCAATATTTGGAGGTAAATCATTATGGATGAACACATGAAACGCCGATTGGATAAACAGAAAAAGCTATTTCGGCAACTAGGCATTCAACTGGACGCTTTGTCTATCCATGAAAAGAATTTTTCGAATAAACTACGGGGTTATGATCAGGAGGAAGTGGATTCCTTTCTGGACGAAGTGATTCAAGATTATGAGCGGTTTTATGCCACCATCTCCGATCTTATGGATAAATGGCAGGAGCAGCAGATTACCATTCGCGATCTCAGGGCTGGCGTTAAGCCAGAGGCAGAACGTCCGGTGCTGAACCCGGAAGAGATTGAAGAAACGGTGGCGAAGCTGGAAGCCGACCTGCGCACTCTTAAGAAGCAGATCCGCCCTGAACAAAGATTTTATATTGATTGATGTTATACGTTGCGATCGAAATCATTACATAAAAAGCGTCTCTACAACAATAACCACACATGGCCGATCACCGGCTGCGTGTGGTTTTGTTATCTGGATGCCCGGTTATGAGTAAGGGTGGGGCCGGCAGAGGTCCGCCTGAAACGTCGCTCTCCGTCTTTTTATGTAACGGGACAGGTGTTATAAGCGCCTTCGAATGAGGTTTCACGTTCACGCAATTGCATTGCAGCGCTTCTGCTTCCATAAGCGTATTAGCCCAGACTGGCGCTATGTCCATTTGGTGTGGGGACTCGGTGTTATAGATCAACAGCAAGATCGTTCCAGGGGTTAGCGCAGTTACCCAGTGACACCAACCAATGGGAGCGTGAACCACCTGACCGGGTACTACCTGATATACAAGATTCTGATGAGTGTCCGGATCAATTAGGGAATAACTGATTTCTCCGTGAATGACATAACACAATTCGTCCGTGTCCGGGTGGCTATGGGGAGAGAGACCCTTACCGCGTTCAAGATGGGTTTCTGACATCATCATGCCTTGCAGAAGGGGCAGCTCCAGTGACGACACATTCGCAACTCCAAGGCCGGCTAAACGCTCTGCCTGTTTCCTGGAATGATAAACATGCCTTGTCAATGCAGTATCCCCGCAAGCGCTCTTAAGGTCATCATATGAGGTACTCTCCTTTTTTAAGAATGAGAACGAAGGATGTTGTACAAGCGTGTTCCTTTATAATATATGCCCAAACGTTTATAAATCTGACTGCCTACGACTAAAGAATCATTGATGGCTTCAAAACTGGTTTTGCTTGTAAACCATTTTCATAACAATTACTATGAGGATAGGAGCAGACTTAGACTGATAGATGACAAGGGAGGTTAGCCATTTGTCTAACAACCTGAAATTCAACATCCGCAGCAAGATCGTAGTTGGATATTTAATGATATTATTATGTCTTGGAGCTTTTCTCTGGATTGTATCAGACCGCATCTCTTCACTGCAGCAAGAGGCGGATTTTATAGAGAAGCACGATATCGAAGTACATAATCTCACGCACGAAATTGAGAAGAATTTACTTGAAATGGAAACCGGTCAGAGGGGGTATGTCATAACAGGGGATGATACCTATCTGGAGCCTTTCAATCAAGCGCTGTCGTCTTGGCAGATTAACTATAACAAGCTGTACAAGCTTGTTAGCGATAATTCGGAGCAAGCCAATCACCTTGAAAATATTAAGGAGAATATCAAGGAGTGGATTACCAACGCCGGTCAGCCTGCTGTCCAATTGAAGCAGCTCGGACAGGATGAGGAGGCTCTTCATTTCTTTATTAACGATCCCGGTCAGCAAGCGATGAACTCGATTCATGAGCTGTTTCTCTCGTTTCGAAGCAAGGAGAGAGAACTGACAACCAGCAGAATCGAAGAGATGAAAGATAGCAATACCCATTTATTGTATACGATGTATCTCCTGTGGGCGGGAGCAGCACTGATTACCATATGTGCAGCTTTGGTGATATCGAAGAGCATTGTGAGGCCGATCACGCAGGTAACTCATATCATCTCCGATATTGTCAAAGGTGGGAATATCTCCCAGCGGATTCACGTGCGATCTAATGATGAGGTCCGCCAGTTGGCGGACACAACCAACGAACTTCTTGCACAGGTCGGCAGGCAGAACTGGGCCAAGGATCATATTTCGGTTATGTCGACGCTTCTCCAATCATCCGATCGCGTGGAGACGGCCGTACAGTTTTTCATTCATAAGCTGGCTTTGATCATGAAGCTGCCGTACGGTGCCGTTTTTATAAACCGGGGTGGATCGGAACTGGTAAAGGCAGCTGCTTTTGCCGATCCGGACGGTGAGCCTTGGAATAAGGTCAGAGATCGTTTTTTACCAGGAGAAGGTTTGGTGGGACAATGCATGCTGGAGCAGCGCATGATTATTCTGGACGATATACCACCTAACTATGTGCGAATTGAGTCGGGGCTGGGTGATGCTGAGCCTACCACGCTGCTGCTGGCGCCTGTTATGTTTGAAGGACAAGTTCTGGGTGTGATTGAATTGGCCAAGTTTAAACCGTTTGACGAGCTGGAAATTCAGCTGATCGAACAACTGAATTTTCAGCTTGGGGTAACATTGAACTCGATTCAAAGTAAGATGGAAATCCAGCAATTGTACCATGAATCCCAAACGCTGAATGAGGAGCTTCAGAGTCAGACCGAAGAGCTGCAGGCGCAGACCGAGGAACTGCAAACCCATTCTGCGGAAATGTATATGCTGAACGAACGATTAGGAGCCCAGAAGGAAGCCGCATTAATCGCGGCCAGCGAATTGGAAAAATACGCGAAAGAGCTGGAGAAGAGCTCGAAGTACAAGTCTCAATTTCTGGCCAATATGTCCCATGAACTGCGGACACCGCTGAACAGCATGTTAATTCTTTCCCAGATTTTAGCTGAGAACAAGCAAGGGAACCTGACGGAGGAAGAGCAGCATTACGCTTCTGTCATTCATAATTCAGGCAGTGAATTGCTGAATTTAATCAACGATATTCTCGATCTGTCTAAGGTTGAGGCCGGTAAGATGCAGATCGAAATGGACTTGGTTAATTTGACCGAGCTTCCAGAACTGATGGAAGGCTATTTCTCTAAAAGCGCGGAATCCAAAAATCTGGAATTTGAAATTGAGATGGCCGACGACTTGCCTGACATGATATACAGCGATGGAATGCGGCTTCACCAAATTCTGCGTAATCTGCTCTCGAATGCAATTAAGTTTACGGAGAGCGGCAGCGTTAAACTACGGGTGAAAAAGATGAATTCCATTGTAACCTCGGATTTCGCGATCAGTGGCGACGTCATTGCTTTTTCCGTTGAGGATACTGGCATCGGGATTGCTGCAGAGCATCTTCAACCGATCTTCGAAGCGTTCCAGCAAGGCGAAGAGACTACAGCCAGAAGATTTGGGGGGACTGGTCTCGGCTTATCCATATCGCTGCATTTGGCGAAGCTGCTTGGCGGGTATATTACCGTGGAGAGCGAGGAAGGAATCGGGAGCACGTTTGTTTTATATTTACCGCTGCTAACGGAATATGGCACCAATGAAAGTTTGTTTATGCTGCCTGAAGTGGCTGCCACCACGAGCAACGCCAGTTGGAGTGATCTCCCAATGGAGGCATTCGACATGGAAGTAACTACCCGATTGGAACACAAAACCGTATTGATCGTGGATGATGATATTCGGAACGTATACGGTTTGACTAATGTGCTGGAGAAACTCCAGATGACCGTGCATACTGCCCAGAACGGGTTCGAATGCTTGGAGCTGTTATACAAGCATCAAACCATCGATGCAGTGCTGCTGGATATGGTAATGCCGGAAATGGACGGAGTCGAAACGATGAAGCGGATTCGCGAGAACCCGGAATGGGCGGAACTCCCCATCATCGTGATGAGCTCCAACACAATGAGGGATACGGATCAGTTTATAGCAGACGGCGCGAATGGATATCTGCACAAGCCCATTCATATCCAAGAAGTGATCCATGCGTTACAACAATGGATCGGGGCTTGAGGAGATTTTTTTACCCGTTGCGGTAGCTTAGCATATTGTCGTAATGTCGTATGTTGACGAATGCAAGCCAATTGTTTTATGATGGATTCATAGCAGGAACATAAGACGGCGTGTTACCTTAACAGGGCATGAGCCAAGAAGAGACAGCTTTCACATGGGGTCTTTTCTTGGCTTTTTTAATGTTTTGGGGAATCGGTATGCAGCATTTCTTCGTATATGAATCCTTCGCTGTATCTCTGATTAAACTTAAAGGAAAGGGGGAAGTTAATGAGCGGGATCGAGTTGTTTACAGTCGTACGTGTTATTGGTAACAATGTCGTGATGGTCACAGGCGGTAAGAAAGAATCGGAATACGTCATCCTGGGCAAAGGGATTGGCTTTGGCGCCAAAGCAGGCGGAACGATCGCTTCGGACGATAAGCGGATTGAGAAGCTCTTCAGGCTCGAGGATCGGGAGCAGTGGAGTCAAGCTCATCATCTGCTTGAAGAATTTGATCCACTGGTGATGGAGATCACGGATCAGATACTCAATCTCATTGGACAAGAGTTTCCGGGCACATTAAATGATAAGGTGTACCTGGCGCTTCCAAGCCATATCCAGTTTACGATATACAGAATCCGCAAAGGCATGGATATTATTAATCCTTTCCTTGAAGAGACCCGGATCAGCTTCCCAAAAGAATATGATATTGCAGCCAAAGCAGCGGAATTGATCGGCCAGACCTTCGATATCGAAGTTCCGGAGGATGAGATCGGCTTCTTGACCTACCATGTGTATTCCGCCGTCAGCCATGTGCCCGTAGGCCATCTGGTGAAGGCATCGAATGTGGTGGGAAACCTGGTAAGGTATATTGAGGAGGAGCGGCAGGTCGCTTTTGACCGGGGAAGCATGGATTATGTCCGTCTTCTGATGCATTTGAGGTTCTCGGTAGACCGGATGCTGAATCAAGACATCCAAGTGGATAATCCGTTCGCGGACCAGATCCGCTCCAAGTTCACGAATGAATATGGTCTGGCTACACGTCTCGCAGGCATGATGGAGAAAGAACTCGGCAAGAAAGTACCTGAAGCGGAGGTTTGCTTTCTAGCGATGCATCTATATCGGCTCTTCACAGGCCGGCTACAGCAAAAGAATCAACCCAGGGAGGAATCTTAACATGTTTGATCGTTGGAAAAAGAAAAAAACAGCTACTGCTATTCAACTCACAGCACCATTGTCGGGTAAAGCTGTGCCTTTATCGGAAGTACCGGATGAGGCATTTGCTGCTGGTCATATGGGCAAAGGCATAGCCATCGAGCCTTCCGAGGGCAAATTAATTGCGCCTTTTGACGGGACGGTTGCGCATGTCATCAAATCCAAGCATGCCGTGATGCTGGAGGATCCGGCGACCGGTCTGCAGTATTTGTTCCATATCGGGATTAATACAGTCGGTTTGAAAGGCGAAGGTTTCACAAGCCATGTTCAAGCAGGCGATCAGGTGAAGTCGGGTCAGACGCTCATCGAATTCGACATGGCCGCAATCCAAGCCGCAGGTTATCCGACGATTACCCCGATTATCGTGACCAATGCGGATGAGGTGGCTTCCAAGGWTGACGGTCAGACCGGCAGTGTCGTGATCGGCCAGGATCCTGTCATGACCATTGAATTGAAATAGTTCAATTCTATAGGCGAATGATTTAAATATTGGTTATTGACAAAACAGGAAGTCGTGAATTAAGATAACAACATCAAATGAATACGTTTTAAGGCGTGTTACCATAAACATGGGCATGAGCCAAGAAGAATCGGACTATAACATTTATAGTCACCGTTCTTCTTGGCTTTTTTTATTGGTATCGACTCATGATGGCATCCATGCCGCCTTAAAATGATGAATATATGTACGACCAAGGAGGAGGATTTTCTGAGTTTTTTGTTCCTTGAATGGAAGGCAATAAATGGTTATTCATTCGACGCATTATGTAAACGTTTTCAGTAAAAAGCTAAATTATTGAAGTTGAAAGGATGATTGACATGCTGGCTAAATTGCAAAAGCTGGGTAAGTCCCTTATGCTGCCGGTGGCCACCTTGCCTGCTGCAGGGATCTTGCAGGGGCTTGGAATGATCGACTATCAAAAAGATATACCTTTGGGAGCTCTAGGCGCTTTTCTAAATCAATATGTAACTCCGTTCATGACCTCTGGTGCCCTTGCGATTCTGGATAATCTGCCGTTTATCTTTGCGATCGGCGTTGCAATCGGGTTCGCCGGAGACGCCGTTGCGGCTCTATCTGCTCTTATTGGGTACATGGTGCTTACAAGAGTGCTGGAACAAGTACCGCTGCAAATGCCGTTTATACCGGATGACGTGAAGCTCAATATGGGCGTTCTTGGCGGTCTCTTTGTCGGTATGTGGTCCGCATATCTGTATAATAAATTTCACAAGATTAAAATGCCGGATTGGCTGGGCTTCTTTGCGGGTAAACGATTCGTTCCGATTATCACAGCAGCTTCTACCATGGTGCTTGCGGTTCTGATCGGTATGATTTGGAGCCCAATTCAGGATGGCATTTCCGTCTTCGGCAACTGGGTTGTCGGCCTTGGAGGCATCGGATCGTTCATTTTCGGTACGGCCAACCGCTTGCTGATCCCTCTGGGTCTTCACCACGTATTAAACTCCATCGCATGGTTTCAGATCGGTGATTACACGAATGCCGCGGGCGAAGTCGTGCACGGTGACCTATGGCGTTTCTTTGCTGGAGACCCGACGGCTGGTATGTTCATGTCCGGTTTCTTCCCGATCATGATGTTTGCGATGCCGGCTGCGGCGCTGGCCTTTATGCATACCGCCAAGCCGTCCAAACGCAAGCTCGTCGGCTCCATCTTTATCGGTTCGGCAGTAGCATCGTTCCTGACGGGAATCACCGAACCGCTTGAATTTGCGTTCATGTTCATTGCACCTGTATTGTATGTGGTGCATGCGATTTTAACAGGGCTTTCCGGATTGATCATGTATGTCCTGGATGTGCATTTGGGCTTCTCGTTCTCGGCGGGCCTGATCGACTACCTGGTGAATCTGAAGCTGTCTACCAATGCTTGGCTGCTTCTCCCGGTTGGTTTGGCTTTCGGTGTTGTTTACTATCTGCTGTTCAGAATCCTCATCGTCAAGCTGAACTTGAAAACGCCAGGACGCGAGGAAGATGACGACGTGGATACGATTTCTGACGATGCTGATACAGATGCCCCGTCCCCATCCGGCGCAGCATCCAATGAGTCTAAGGCGGCCAAGGTGCTGCAAAACATCGGCGGAGAAGATAACATCGTCAGCGTTGATGCTTGTATCACACGCCTTCGTTTGGTTGTTAAGGACGAGAAGGCCGTGAAGGATTCGGAGCTGAAGAAGTTAGGAGCATCCGGTGTCATGCGTCTGGGTCAAGGTGCGGTTCAGATCGTATTCGGACCGCAGGCGGAATCCATTAAGGACGACATCAAGGAAATTATGAAGAAATAAAGAAACAACAAAAAGAAGCAGGCCGATAAAGGTCTGCTTCTTTTTGTTGTTTTCACATTTCAGGTACATGCAGCAGTTCATAGAGCCGCGTTCATCGGTTCAAGCTTTTGCGCTGTCCCCAATATCGGAGATTGACGTCAACTTCAAGCTCAAGAGGCGTTTCATCATAAATCTCCTTTTTCTGTTCCACTAGTTTCTTCCAGAGCTTCGGATCGGTTCGGTACAATTGGAGACATAGCTCGTACGGATCCGCGTGTAGCAATGCTGCTTTATGGAAGGTATTATGCATTTCTTTACGCAGGGTCTCTTCCGTTAAGCGTTTCATCTCCTCAATTCCAACCTTCTTGTACATTGTCTGTACCGTCCCGGTTACGTTAAGCTTGATTCGATATAAAGCATCGTTGGGTCTGCGGATAACTTCAATCGAAGAGTGCGGGTTCTCCAGTCTTATACTCCCGATGGCTTCGCCATCCGCCTGAACGATGACAGCAGCGTGAGTATTAGCCGATGCTAACCAGCGGGTCCCCAGCAGGTCGGAACGTTTGAGCCAGCCCATCAATTCCTTGTTCTTGATCAGAAATCCGCCGTTGACTTCCAGAATCGGATGCTGCTTCAGATTTTCCGACCAGTTCTGCGTTGAAATATGAAGGGAAGGCAGTATAACGGTGGCGGCTTTTTCCCGGTAAAGACGAATAAAGTTCACGAATTGAATCGGACGAATAAACGAGAATTGGACATAGCTTTCCCTGGGTTCATGAAGGAGCGAATGCAGGGGGGAGAGCTGAAAGAACGGAGACACCGTAAAGAGATCCTCCATCTTATCCTGGGTGCCGTAAACCCATTTCGTATACCGGATTTCCTGCGAACGGTTGGTCAGGTCAAACACTTGGGACAACTGCTTGGGTTGTAATACGGATTCCGCAAGCACCAAGGCCGTGACATGGCCCCAAGAGACCCGCTGCTGACTCGATGTATACAAATCAATAAGGGCCTCAGTCAAAGTGGTACCGGTTCCCCGGCCGACCCATATTGGCGCTTTTTCAGTTGGCTTGCTGCTTTCTTGTTTGGCAATCGTGGCGAAGTCCAGCATCTGCACATAGATAATATACTTGTCGTCCTTATAATCGATGCCCAAAGCGGTGATATAGTTGATATCCTGTACTTCTTTGTTGTCCCAGCAGCCGGAGAGCAGCAAAGACAGCATACTCAGGAGTAACAATACCCGTTTCATAGCGCGCCACCCTTTTTTCGCTTTCCCGGAAATCGCATGAGATTTCCAATGATTTTGGAAATGGAGAACGGGGAGAACGGGGCAAGGTACGGCTGTCCGAAGGGATTGTGGTGGGCTGCATACTGAACGATTAAGAAGAGCGATATGAAGAAGCCGAATAACCCGAACACCGAGGAAAGAGTTAGGACAAAAATGCGAAGGATCGTCTGCGTGACAACAAAATCCTGGTTGGAATGGGTGGAGCCCGCAACGAAGGAAAGTGCAGCGACCACCGTCATCGTCGGAGAAAAGAAACCGCCCCGAATGGCAGCGTCGCCGATAATGATACCGGATACAACCGTAATGGTTGACGCGATAGGAGAAGGCATCTGCATGCCGGCTTCTCGAAGCAGCGTGAGCAGAAACAGGATGATCAGCATCTCAAACCCGGTCGGAACAGGAAGCCCGAGCCTGGTGTTTGCAATCGTGGCCAGCAGCGGAAAGGGAATTTGATCCTGATGAAAGGACAACAGCGTTATATAAAATCCTGGAAGGAAAATGGAAAAAATGAATCCAACCATTCTCAGAATTCTCCAGGGCATGACGAAGTAAAACGGCATTTGCGGATCTTCTGCGGCAAACAGGAGCTGCATGAAGCTGGCAGGTGCAATCAATAGCACGGGGCTTCCCTGCATAATAATGACTAATCGGCCGCGAGTTAACGAGTCGTAAGCCAGATCCGTCCTGCCCGTATAATCGAACATCGGGAGCACCGTGAAGCGATACGGCGACAAATGCTCGGCAAGCTCGCCGATCCCCACGGGAGGGTCCCCGGAGTAATCATTTAGTTTATCTACGACTGCCTTGACAGTTTCCGGTATCACCTTGTCCTTTAAGTACATGATGCCGACAGAGGTTTTGCTCTTATCGCCCAGCTTAAAGGAGGAATAGACAAGTCCGGGAGATTTCAGCCGTTTGCGAATAAGAGATACATTGATATCCAGATCCTCGACAAATCCGTCACGAGGTCCTTTGACAGAGGTTTCTGTGGCACTTTCTTCAGGTGCACGTCCAATACTTTTGCTTGCGCTGTAAGCATACAGCTTGTTGTCCTTTGGAAAATACAACGCAACATAACCAGAGTATACAATATCATCGACCGACTCCATGGTGGACTCGGAAGTGTCAAGGGTAAGATGATATTCCAGATGTTTTGGATCGAACGGGTGTCTTTGGGAGACCGATATGTTCCATTCTTTACTGACAACAGGCAGCAGAATCTTCGACATCAGTTGTGAATCGCACATTAACGGACTGTAAACTAGGATCGCCCATGGCAGTAAATCGCCTTCCACACCCGGATAAGACGTAATGTAGACGTCATCGGAATCGGTATAGCGTTCTCGAAGTTGTTGTTCTGTTAAGGTCATTGTTGAGATTCTCCTTTCGCTGAAGTAGAATTCTGTTGTTGCTGCGGGGGCTTGCGGATCAGGAAGAACAGCAGCAAGCTTAAGACGGTGATATAGATGGCGGATGCCGGCAAAAAATAATCAGCCATTGCATAATACATTTTGAGATTGCTGATTGGGGAGGCGCACAAAATAATAAGTAACGTAGAGATAGCTAATATGCCGACACTTTGCTTGGACTTTGGAAGCATGGTTTCGCAGAGCATAAAAATCGAAATCGATATCGAGATGTAAGCACCGCTAAGCCACTGGAAAATGGATAAAAAATCGACATGCTCTACGAATTTGCCTAACTTTACGAGACGCCATTGTTCATAGGCAGGATATCGCTGAAGCTTCATTTCTTCCGGTCCAAATTCGGCAAGGCCTCCGACAGTGGGTCCGAACGTCAGGAATATGAGGACGGCATGAATGAGTAGGATCGTAAGAAAACTAGGCTTTTTCTGAAGATGGGGTCGCAAGAATAATATCAATATAAACTGGGATAGCCCTCCGAACATAACGGGGATCCCGCTTATCACCGGCAGGAAGCCGTCCTCCAGCACGGGCAGCAGATAGTTATAGTTTTTTACTTTAACGTTGGATAAGGATACGAAGATCCCCAGCAATACAACAAAAGGAAGCAATATGCCTGCGGATACGCCGATGGTCTTTATGCCGTGATTGATACTGACAAGACATAACACCATAAGCATTAATGCCGTTGCAATGACGGGAGTTTGGATCATATAGGAGGACTTCGTCCAATCGATAACTTCCTTCAAGGTATAGAAGGCAAAGGCGAAAAAATACAAACCTGACATACTCATCACCAGCAAGCGGAACCCTCTGCCGCTGCTTTCGTCTAACGCCTGCGTAATGGAACGATTGCCGATCTTATTGATGATCCCGTAAATAAGCAGAACCCAGGGCAAGAATAATACGGCGGACACCATAATGGTGATCCAGGCATCCCGTCCGGATTTCTCCAGAAGCACGGGTATGATCATGACATGATTGGTCAAGCCGGCCGTAAGCATCATAATCATAAACGCCTGATTCGTTGGAATACCGCGAGCTCCTGACATGTGTGATCCCCCAATTCAGCTTTCTTCCGTTTATGGTTCTCGGAGAACAACCATAATATGCGAGAGAACCCAGCAAGAGGTTAGGACATCAGCCTTCCGTTTTTCGAAAAAGGTATTTTTAGGTCAGCCGCCTTTTACATAAAGCACGGACGTTCCCTTCATAATAAGGAAAGTTTTGAACGAACCCATAACAATATTCTGGAGGATTGAACCGTGAACAAAGGGGCGAAGACGGAGGCAGGGAATTTGAAATGGTGGCAGCTATCGCTGCTGGGGGTTGCATCAACGATCGGCACAGGGTATTTTCTCGGATCCGCATTAGGTATCCGGCTGGGAGGACCGGCTTTTCTTCTATCGATAATACTGGCGGCGACAGCCACCTTCTTCGTATTCGATGTGCTGTCGCGGATGACGGCCGAGGACCCGCAGAAAGGCTCGTTCCGAACCTATGCCAAAAAAGCCTACGGCCGATGGGCAGGCTTCTCAACAGGGTGGATGTACTGGTGTTCCGAAGTGTTGATCATGGGGAGCCAGATGACGGCGCTTGCGATTTTCTCGCGTTTTTGGTTTCCTGGCGTTCCGATGTGGATATTTGCGTCAGGTTATGCCGTATTGGGATTGTTTGTCATATGGATCGGGAACAAAGGCTTCGACCGGCTCGAGAATGTATTGGCTGTGATTAAGGTCGCCGCGATTGTCATGTTTCTGGTCATTGCTGCCGCCGCCTTGATGGGGTGGTTAAAAGGAGGATCGAAGCTGCACGTTCCTGGCAGCCTGAACGCAGTTTTTCCGGCAGGCGGCATGGGCATGTGGTCGTCCTTGATTTTTGCGTTTTACGCCTTTGGCGGAATTGAAGTCATGGGGGTCATGGCGATTCGCTTGAAGAATCCGAAGGAAGCACCCAAAGCGGGTAGAGTGATGATACTGCTGCTATCCATCGTATACGTTCTTTCTATTGGCATGGCGGTGGTCATGGTAGCCTGGAATCAATTCTCCACGACGAAAAGTCCCTTTGTTGTCGCGCTTAGCTCTTACCAGCTTCCTTTTATCCCGCATATCTTTAATGCTGTATTGATTATAGCCGGTTTCTCGACCATGGTTGCCTCGCTGTATGCAGTGACCACAATGCTCGTTACGTTATCCGAAGATAAGGACGCTCCCAAGCTTTTTTCCAAGAAAAAGTTTAAGCGGGATACGCCCATATACGCACTTTCCCTTACAGCTATCGGATTGATTGTATCCATTGTGTTGTCTTTGCTCATGCCAGGCAAGATTTATGAATATTTAACGACCGGTGCAGGACTTATGCTGCTGTATAATTGGTTCTTCATCCTCATATCGGCGGGCCGGCTCATAGAGCTTACGGTTTGGGGCAAAATCAAACGGTATATCGGGATGCTTTTGATTGCGGCTGCCGTCAGTGGAACCGCGCTGCATCCCACAAGCCGCCCGGGGCTCTGGATCAGTCTCGGGTTTATCCTGGTAATCGGCCTGGTCGTGCTATTCATGCGATCCGTGTGGAAAAAATCCGGGCAAGGCCGCGCGAGAGAGGCGGACAAGCCCAAGTTCCGTCCTAAGCCGGCCCGTTAGAATATGAGCGGATATAGCAGGGCAAGAGCCCGGATTCCAAAATAAACGCCGAAGATGATCAACGAGAGTCCGGAAAGAATGGAGACCAGGGAGAGGGCTCTATTGCTCAAATATCGGCGGAATACACTGCCGAGGGCAGCCATAAACAAATCCCATATCACGACTCCTGCGATAACGGCTACACTGTAAAGAAACAGATTTCCGGATCCCTCGTCCGCCGCAGTTTTGACGAGAATGGAGCCGTAGATGCCCAGCCAGAACAGGATTGTCATCGGATTGGATACGACATGAGAAACCCGGAGAGAATACTTCTCCATAATGAATCTTCATTACTCTCTTGGCTGATCGTCACTTTATTGGCATTCAGGATGCTTTCCAGCCCGGAATAGATAAGTACAAAGGCACCGAACAGCCACAGAAAGGTCTGCATGAAAGGCGTATTCAGAAAGTGAACAACGCCCAGGTAGACAAGGATCATATAAAGGATGTCCGCCAGGACCGCACCGATGCCGAACAACCAGGCATGCCAAAAACCTTTCTTGATCCCTTTGTCGAGCTGCGCTGCATTGACCGGGCCTACGGGGGCTGATAGAGAAAGTCCCAGAATCATGTAGCTAATAAAAATACTCATTGACTTCCACCTCTCGTCATGAACATGGATAAGTATGAAAGCTTGTACCTTCATGCTCATACATTGTATTCAGCACGTGGACAAACTAAAACTTAGAATTGGAATTTTTTTCTGTCAGGTAACCGACTAACAAACCGCGCAGCTCACTCTGCGCGGTTTTGTTTGGATTCGATTATTTGGTAGGATATAGATTGGTATTAGAAAGCAGATTTCTCAGCATTTCATATCATGAAGAAGGGGGTCATCAAGATGAGTCATCCATTTCGGATTACGGTATTGTCAGACACCCATATGTCAAGAAAAGCGAAAGAGCTCCCTGCCTCGCTGCTTGAAGATATAAGGCATTCGGATCTTATCCTTCATGCTGGTGACTGGTCCAATTGGGAGCTCTATGAACAGCTTAGTCAATATGCCACGGTGGAAGGTGTAGCCGGAAATGTGGACGATGAGCGGATCATCGAACGTTTAGGTTACAAGAAGCTGGTCGAAATCGAAGGGAAACGCATCGGTATGGTGCATGGGCACGGACAAGGAGGAACAACGCCCTCCCGCGCAAGGAAGGCTTTTGCGGACACGGAGGTGGATTGTATCTTGTTCGGTCACTCCCATATCCCGTTTAAAGAACATGTGCAAGGGGTGCTGCTCTTCAATCCCGGTTCCGCCACGGATAAAAGGCGGCAGCCCCGGTACTCCTATGGAAGGATGCTCATCGAGAACGGAATACTGGAGGTGAATCATGTTTTTTACGATCAGAAGTAAGCGTATATGAAGGCGTTGGTAAAATCAGTAAGGGGTAGCCTGCTTTTGAAATATCCCGCTTGAGGTTAATTAATAGAAGTCCCCGATATGGTAAATCATGTGGATGAGAGGATTGTTATGTTAAAGGAAGAAAAGCATGAGCGTGTAATTCAGGTGGGCCTGTCCGGATGGGGAGATCATGACAAGCTGTATGATGAAGGGGCGAGGCCTTCGGACAGGCTGGAAATGTACAGCCGGCATTTTCCCATCGTGGAGATGGACAATTCGTTCTATGCCATACCGTCACCGGAACAAATGAATAAGTGGGCAGCTGCCGTCCCGGACCACTTTGGTTTTATTGTAAAAGCATATCAAGGCATGACAGGTCATGCACGCGACCAGGGCAAGGACAGATATCCTAGCGTCAAATCGATGTTTGATCATTTGCTCTCGTCAGTTGAGGAATTGCGGGCTGCGGACAAATTAAGGACCGTTCTGTTTCAATACCCGCCCTGGTTCGGGTGCGAACGCAAACACGTGGACATTCTGAAGCGTACGCGGGAGTGGATGAAGGATGTGCCCGTAGCCTTGGAATTTCGGCATCAGAGCTGGTATGCGCCGGAGTTTCGGGAGAAGACGCTTGAGTTGATGCGAAGCGAGGGCTGGATTCACAGCATCGCCGACGAGCCGCAAGCAGGCATAGGATCCGTACCGGTCGTGCTTGAGACAACCAGTACGGAGGCTGTGATGGTCCGGATGCATGGCCGTAACGCCGAAGGGTGGCACTCCAGCGGTCAGCCCAATTGGCGCGAGGTGCGATATTTATACCGTTACAGCTTAGAGGAATTGGAGCAGTGGAAGGTATGGATAGAGCAATTGCTTGAGAAGGCGAAGCAGTGCTGGATTATATTCAATAACAATTCGGGAGGCGATGCTTCCGATAACGCCAAACAGCTTCTCCAGCTGATGGGGATGGATACCGGACCTGAACCTCTGCGGCAGATGGACTGGCTGGAAGTGGATATTTTTTCAGATAAATGACTTTAATTGGAACCCTATACAGAGAATTGGGTGGTTCGTGGACAAATCGTCAATAAATTGACGCAAATTCATCTGTTTATGAGATCATTATTATATATAAAGGGTATTTTCGGTATTGAGGCCAAGTGTATTATAATGTAATCGTAAGAAAACGTTTATTTAATGTAAAATGCAGTACGTAAAATGTAAAATTAGAAATTCCGTCCTTGAGCAATCAAAATAATCTGACGGAGGGAGTCAGCGATGAAGACCCTTGACAGAATGACAGATGGACCTTGGCAGAAATATCACGGTCCGAACTTGGGGTACATTCAAGATCAGTATGAGAAGTTTTTGCAAGACCCGCAATCTGTGGAGCCAGGATACCGTGAGCTGTTCGCCAGCTGGGGACCGCCTCCATCTTTGGAAAACAATGAAAAGAAAGCGGATTCGCAGGGACAAGGTGTTAGCTACGACCCGCAATTACTGAAAAAAGGGGTAGCTGCCGGCAAACTGGTATGGAACATTAGAACCTACGGTCATCTGGCCGCCGACATTGATCCGATTGGAATTGGAAACGAAGCTGACACGCGTCTGCTTCAACCAGAAAGCTACCAACTCAGCCAAGCGGATTTGGCAGCCCTGCCTGCAGAGATCGTCTGGGAGGAGGCTCCTAGCGATATCAAGAATGGCTTAGAGGCAATCCAGCGGCTGTTACAACTATATACAGGCTCCATTGCCTATGAATTTAGCCATGTTCACGATGAAGAAGAACGCAAATGGCTCAACCAGCAGGCCGAATCGGGACGTTATTTGTCCGCCATGAGCGTAGAAGAGCGCAAGGGGCTTTTGAAAAAGCTGCTTGAGGCCGAGCAATTCGAGGAATTCCTGCACCGCACGTTCGTAGGTGCGAAACGCTTCTCGGTTGAGGGCAACGAAGCACTCGTACCGCTGCTTGACGAGATCGTTCGCCAAATGGCCGAAGTGGATGTCAATTCCATCCTCGTGGGGATGGCACACCGCGGTCGCTTGAACGTCCTGGCTCATGTACTGGGCAAGGATTACAGCAAGATTTTCTCGGAGTTCATGCACTCTCCGAATAAACATCTCGTTCCATCCGAAGGCTCCATGGGCATTAACTATGGCTGGACAGGTGACGTGAAGTATCATTTGGGCGCGGACCGTTATCTGAAGAAGGATGAAGCACGGCAGGTTCGGATTACCCTTGCGAACAACCCGAGTCACCTGGAGTATGTCAATCCGGTGGTAGAGGGCTTTGCTCGTGCTGCTCAGGAGGATCGCAGTGAAGCGGGTTATCCGAAGCAGGATGTAAACAAAGCGCTGAGCATTCAGATTCATGGTGATTCCGCGTTCCCTGGCGAAGGGATCGTGCCGGAAACCTTGAACTTTAATAAACTGCCGGCATTCCGAACGGGCGGATCGATTCACATTATCGTGAATAACCGTATCGGATTTACGACAGAAGGCAAGGATTCCAGATCCACTCATTATGCGAGTGATTTGGCGAAAGGATATGAGATTCCGATTATCCACGTGAACGCGGATGATCCGGAAGCATGTATCGCGGTTGCTCGTTTAGCCAGCGATTATCGCAACAAGTTCAAGAAGAGCATTCTGATTGATCTTGTCGGTTACCGGAAATATGGCCATAACGAAACCGATGATCCGGAAACAACCCAGCCGCTGATCTACCAGAAGGTGAAGAACCATCCAACCGTCAGCACGATTTATATGAAAAAACTGGTGGATGGAAACATTCTGACCCAAGAACAAGTGGACGGTCTGAAGAATAGCGTTCTGGAGGTCCTGAAGAATTCTTACGAGAGCGTGAAGTCGAAGGATCCTGTTGATCAGATCCTGCTTGGACTGAACGCTACTGACGGTAAATCCAAGACGGAAGTAGCTACGAATGTGTCTGCAGAAGTGCTGCGCGGGATTAATCGCGAGCTCCTGCAGTGGCCGGAAGGCTTTACGGTATATCCGAAGCTTCAACGTATTCTCGAGCGCCGCAGCAATTCGCTCGACGAGGGCGAGAAGGTGGACTGGGGCCATGCCGAAACGCTGGCTTTCGCTACGATTCTTGCCGATGGCAAGCCGATCAGGATTACAGGACAGGATGCCGAACGTGCAACGTTTGCCCATCGTAACCTCGTCCTTCACGATGCGGTTAATGGGGAGACCTTCTGCCCGCTGCACCGGTTGCCGCAAGCTAAGGCATCGTTTGCGATCCATAACAGCCCGTTGACCGAAGCAGCCGTCGTTGGATTTGAATATGGCTACAATGTGTACTCTCCTGAGACTTTGGTGATCTGGGAAGCGCAGTATGGTGATTTCGTTAACTGTGCCCAGGTTATCATTGACCAGTTCATCACAGCCGGCCGCTCGAAGTGGAGACAGAAGTCCAGCTTGGTTATGCTGCTTCCTCACGGGTATGAAGGAAATGGTCCTGAGCACTCCAGTGCAAGACTGGAACGCTTCCTCCAGCTGAGTGGAGAAGACAACTGGACGGTTGCGAATCTGACTTCCGCTGCTCAGTATTTCCATCTGCTGCGCAAACAGGCTTCCTTGACCGAAACGGAAGATGCCAGACCGCTGGTGATTATGGCACCGAAGAGTTTGATTCGTAATCCGCGCGTGGCATCGCCTGTGAACGCGTTCAGTGAGGGCGGTTTCCAGAAAGTGATGGAGCAGCCGGGTCTTGGCCAAACACCGAAGAAGGTAGAGCGTCTTGTTCTGTGCTCGGGGAAAGTTGCCATCGATTTGGAGGACGCGCTGGATAAGCAGAAGGATCAGGATCAGTCCTGGATTCATATTCTTCGTGTGGAACAGCTGTATCCATTCCCTAAAGAAGAAATTTCCCGTGTGCTGCAGAAGTATCCAAACCTGAAAGAGATTCTGTGGGTTCAGGAAGAACCTCAGAACATGGGCAGCTGGAGCTTCATGGAACCAAGAATTCGTGAAATTGCACCTAAAGGCACAGAGGTCCGTTACAGCGGACGTCCTGAGCGTTCGAGCCCTGCTAGCGGCTATCAGGATGTTCATGCTTATGAGCAACAGACCATCATTTCTTTTGCCCTTAATCGTAAAACTATAAATCAAGAGATCTCATTGGGGAGGTAGCGGCTGTGAGCGAAATTACTGTACCAGCTATGGGCGAATCCATCACCGAAGGAACGATATTCAAATGGCACGTTAAAGAAGGGGATAGCGTTAACATCGGTGATGTGCTGCTCGAGTTAGAAACGGATAAGGTTAATCTTGAAATTAGCGCAGAGTCTGAAGGCGTTGTGGAAAAAATCCTTCGTCAAGAAGGGGAGAATGTAACGATCGGTGAAGTCATCGGTCAAATTTCTCCGCAGGAAGGCGTTGCAAGCGCTCCGGCAGCGAAGGCGGCTGAAGCACCAGCATCCGCACAAACGGAGGCTGCTCCGGCACCCGCAGCAGAAGCACCGAAGCCGCAAGCTCCGGTACCGGCTCAGAACGAGGAAGGAGCGGGTCTAACTGCATCGCCATCCGCACGCAAACTGGCTCGTGAACGCGGGATTGATCTGGACCAGGTACAGGGCCGCGACCCAATCGGTCGGATTTACCATGATGATGTGAAGAATCATAATGAAGCCAAGCAGCCTGCTGCACCGAGCAAGCCTGCAGCTTCCACTGCTGCACCGGCAGCACAAGCTCCGGCCGCTGAGTATGGCAAGCCGGTAGAACGCACTCGCATGTCCCGTCGTCGTCAAACGATTGCAAATCGTTTGGTCGAAGCGCAGCATACGGCTGCCATGTTGACTACCTTCAACGAAGTGGATATGACAGCGATCCTGGATGTGCGCAAGCGCCGTAAGCAAGCTTTCCAAGAGAAGCATGACGTAGGCCTAGGTTTCATGTCCTTCTTCACCAAGGCGGTTGTAGGTGCGTTGAAGAGGTTCCCGCATCTGAATGCCGAGATCGATGGCGATGATATTGTTGTGAAGAAATTCTATGATATCGGTATAGCGGTGTCCGCGAAAGAAGGACTAGTTGTTCCGGTCGTGCGCGATGCAGATCGTCTTGGCTTTGCCGAGATTGAGAAGGAAATCGGCAATCTGGCTGCGAAGGCTCGTAATAATGCGCTGTCCTTGTCTGAACTGCAAGGCGGTACATTTACGATTACGAATGGCGGCGTCTTCGGCTCGCTGTTGTCTACGCCGATCCTGAATACGCCGCAGGTGGGTATCCTCGGCATGCACAAAATCCAGCTTCGCCCGGTAGCGATTGATGCTGAGCGTATGGAGAATCGTCCTATGATGTACATCGCATTGTCTTATGATCATCGGATCGTTGATGGTTCCGAAGCGGTTCGCTTCCTGGTAACGGTTAAAGAGCTCCTTGAAGATCCAGAGTCGCTGCTTCTGGAAGGCTAACTCCCCAAGCTTTGCGACACAATCATAATAAGAAGGCCGCATGGACATTGCCATGCGGCCTTCTTACATTAGCGATTATGATTTTGATTTATCGTTATCGTTCGGATCGGGGAGATCCCGAGGGTTCCAATTTTCAGCCTGAGGCTCCACATCCTGATGTTTCTTTACCTTGTCTCTTTGTTCCTGAGAGTCATTCTCCGCATTCTGCTGATTGCGTACTTCCTCGCTGTTGGGTTGTTTCATGGGAATACCTCCTTCAGTCGATATAATACATACATACCCGGTATGGCAAAAGACAAACAGGCCTCGGACATCAAGTCATTTGATTTTCATTGGGGTTGAAGTTAACATGGTAACTGATAGTCCATTACATAAATCATGATCATTATAGATAAACGAGAGGAGAGATAGGCATTATGGCGAATCCATCCCAGCGTACGCTGCTGTTTACAGGTGCGTATGCGGAAGACAACCAAAGCGGAGTATGCGTATATGAATTTAATGAGGATAGCGGCGAATTGAAGCTGCTTGATGAGGTGTCCGGCATTAAGAATCCGACCTTCCTGAACGTGGACCCGGAAGCCAGACGTTTATATGCCATTGGCGAAATTTCAGAGGATGGCGGTAAGGCTGGCGAGGTCATCAGCTTTGAGATTGACCCTGTTGCCGGCAAGCTGACCGAACGGAGCCGTGTTCGCAGTGTGAGCAGCTCTACTTGCCATATCCAGCGTGATGAAGCGAGTAAGTATCTGATTGTTTCGAGTTATCATGGAGGCTTGGTAGGTCTTCATCCGATCGGTAAGGATGGACAAGCCGGTGAACTGCTGGATGAGAAGAGACATGCCGATCTCGTATCCGTGCGGGAAGATCAGCAATCCAGAGCGCATTCGGCGTTTTATAGTCCGGATGGTCAATACGTGTTCGTACAGGACTTGGGACTGGACAAAATTCTCGCTTACACGGTAAATGAGAATGCCCAAGAACTGAGCTTTCATGGCGAAACCCAGCTGGAAGCGGGCGTAGGCCCTCGTCATCTGGCGTTCCACCCAAGCGGTGCTTATGCATATGTCATCAACGAGCTGAATTCCAGTGTCACGGTGCTGCGCTATATCCAAAACGACGGTCGTTTTGAGGTCCTGGAGACGATATCGACACTGCCTGCGGATTTTGAAGGGGAGAGTTACTGCGCCGAAATCGCCGTGTCTGCGGATGGCAAAACGGTATATGGATCTAACCGCGGACATGACAGCCTTGTTGTATTCAACGTGCATGAAGATACCGGTCGCTTAAGCCCGGTCCAATATATTTCGACAGAAGGCGGGCACCCGCGTCATTTTACACTCATGCCTGGGGGCAAGTTCTTGGTTGTTGCTAATAGAGATGGGAATAATCTTGTATTATTTAAGGTGAATCCGGAGGATGGCAAGCTTGCCTTTACAGGATATACGGTTTCGCAGTCCAAACCGGTATGCGTAAAACCAGCGGTATTCCAGCTTTAGGTTCGAAAGAACAAGTAATCGCATAGCGAATGAACTTAGAGATCGTTCTTACGGCTCAAGTGGTAAGCTGTTTGCCATGATGAGTCGAGGAGCGGTTTCTTTTTTGCCTGACAGGAAATTTTGGGCAGAGATGAAATTGATTACGTAAACGGATCATAACAGCTCGAGGCACTAAGATTCAGACACGGACTCGTTGGGTTATCTATAATCAGGAAAACTTAAACGAGGAGGTTGTGGCAATGTCAACTAATCAACGTTTGGATGGTAAAGTAGCCATCGTTACCGGTGCTGGTTCCGGAATCGGCCAGGCCGCAGCCCTTCTTTTGGCGGAGCAAGGAGCTAAACTGCTGTTGATCGATATTGATCGTGAACGTGTGGAGAAGGTTAAACAAACGATTGAACAAGGCGGGGGCGAAGCGCTAACCGGCAACTGCGACATTTCCAAAGCGGAATCGCTGAAAGATTGCTTTAGCCAGGCTGCCGAGAAGTGGGGAAAGATTGATATCGTGTTTGCCAACGCCGGGATCAACGGGACCAAGGCCCCGATCGAGATCATGGAGCTGGATGAATGGGATGCTACAATCAATACCAATCTAAGAGGAACGTTTGCCACGGTTAAATACGCGATTCCCTATTTGAAGGAGCATGGAGGAAGTATCATCATTACGAGCTCCATTAACGGTAACCGGGTGTTTACCGGCTTTGGTTTCTCAGCCTACAGCACCACGAAGGCCGGGCAGGTGGCTTTCATGAAGATGGCGGCTCTGGAGCTTGCACGTTATAAAATCCGGGTGAATGCCATTTGCCCTGGCGCGATTGCCACCAACATTGATGAGAGCACCATCGCGAAGCCAGAGCTGGACGAGGTGACGATCCCAATTGAATATCCGGAAGGAGACCAGCCCTTGGCGGATGGACCGGGACAGCCTTCACAGGTTGCCCAGCTCGTAGCATTTCTTGCATCCGATGATGCTTCCCATATTACCGGCACTGAAATCTACATTGATGGGGCGGAATCCCTCATTCATTGATCATCTACAAAGACCGATTTGACAAAACCGGACGTTTTCCTCATAATAAATGAACGTATTGTCAAATTGAATAGTGGTGATGAAGATGGGGATGGGGATTGTTGTTGTGGAAATATGCGACAGCAACTTGATGAGTGCTTTGGAACTTGAGCATCTTGAGGAATTGTATCCCGAAATCGCTGTCCTGCGGGCTGATTGCATGAATCTTTGCGGTCTATGCAAGCTGCGGCCATATGCACTGGTGAATGGTAAACGTGTATTCGCGGCAACGACGGAAGAATGCGTCGAGAAGATCAAAGCTGCTATCGAAGCTGAACTGGCTGTTTTCCATGATATTTAATACGTCTGAATGTAGACGAGATTGTATAGTAAAAGGGCAAGGTGCGATTGATTCGCACCTTGCCCTTTCGTTTGGTTATAGCATTTATGGCTGGCTTGGCTCAGGAAGCATTGTGGCTTGCAGCCACAATTTCTTCACACTCCGCAGAGCAGCAGCTATGATGAAGCTCCTCACACTCTTCGCAGCATACATGCTGCAGGTGACAAGCGTCGTTATCGCAATTGATATACCGATCTTCAGGCTTTCCGCAATGGTGGCATTTACCAACGATGACATCCTCGTCCGTTTGATTGATCGGCACGGCAATACGCTCATCAAATACATAACATTTCCCGTCGAACAGACGGCCTTGGACTTCAGGGTCTTTACCGTAGGTGACAATGCCGCCCTCAAGCTGGGCAACGTCTTTGAAGCCTTCCTTAAGCATGAAGCCGGTCAGCTTCTCACAGCGGATGCCCCCTGTGCAGTAAGTCAGTATGGTTTTATCCTTGTGCTCGCTCAGGTTCTCGCGAATCCACTCCGGAAACTCACGGAAGGATTGCACCTCTGGACGTATCGCATTGCGGAAGTGGCCGATATCGTATTCGTAGTCATTCCGCCCGTCGATGACGATGACATCATCACGCTGCAAGTGTTCAAAGAATTCCTGGGGCGACAAGCGTTTTCCGCTAATCTCGTTAGGGTCGAGCTCATCTTCCACCCGGAAGGTAACGAGTTCTTCGCGGTGACGGACAAACATCTTTTTGAATGCGTGCCCTTCGGAAGGATCAATCTTAAACACCATGTCCGCAAATAGCGGGTTAGCGTGCATATCCTGCATATATTGCTCAGTTTGTTCAATTGTGCCGGATACCGTGCCATTGATGCCTTCGGAGGCAACCAGAATTCGTCCTTTGAGTCCGAGATCTTTGCAGTATTGCAGATGCTCGTCTTTAAACGCTTCAGGCTCCGGGATTTGAACAAATTTATAATAGAGAAGGATCTGATAGTTCTGTTGCTCTGACATGATTTAATCACCTGTTCTTTTTATATATTCAGCCATACGTGTACCTATAGAATTGTAGTGAATTCACTCCACATAGTCAACTTAAATGTATAGAAAGTTTGGCATGATATGTGAAATTAAAGGGTTTCATGAACGCCTGAAAGCGGTTATGATGAAGGGGTGAGCAGGAGAACACTTTCATTATTGGAGGCGTTGAACAGCATGGTACATATCGAACAGAATGCACTCGTATTGTTTCAGGGCGACAGTATTACCGATTGCGGTCGAAATTACGAGGAGTCGGACAGTTTGGGGAACGGATATGCGCTGATGGCTGCTGCCCGGCTAAGCATGGAGCTGCCTTTGAAAAGGCTGCGTTTTGTAAACCGCGGAATCAGCGGTAACCGGGTCGTCGATTTGCGGGGGCGTTGGGAGGAAGACTGTATTGATCTGGATCCGACATGGGTATCCATCCTGGTCGGTATTAATGAGACCGGCAGGAAGTATAACCGGGGTGAAGCAACGTCCGTGGAAGCCTACTATGAAGGATATCGTGAACTGCTTATCCAAACCCGCGAGTTAACCGGTGCGAATTTTATTCTCATGGAGCCGTTCTTGCTGCCTGTTACGGAAGCGAAGAAGGAATGGCGGGAGGATCTGGATCCCAAGATTCAGGCCGTTCGGGAATTATCGCGAGAATTTGAGACGTTGTACGTTCCACTCGACGGCATTTTTGCTGCAGCCAGCTCCAAGATGGAGATGAGTTATTGGGCATCTGACGGTGTTCATCCTTCACCGGCAGGTCATGCGCTCATGGCCGAAGCGTGGTTAGCGACGATGCATGGCCGATCGATTTTGTAGACGTTAATTTTTTTCTACTATATAAATAATACTTCATTTGGCTGACATCCCCGGAAGCATGTGACATCCGGGGATGTTCTTTATGTAAACGATCATACGCTTTATAAAATCTTGATTGACGAAAACAATTGGGTACATATAAAATGTTCATAATAGACCGTTGTTCAATTGGAACGACCTATTTTTTGACTTTAATGCTTTCGTCGATGAAAGCGGGGAAGCGTTGTCGCTTTATGTAGAAAATTATGGTTTAAGAACGAAGCGGTTACCAATGAGAGGGGAATCATGATGAAGAGAAAAATGTGGTTATCACTAACACTCTCCGCACTGCTGGTTACGGCGGTAGGATGCGGGGACAAGCCGGAAGGCGGCGGTACGACTCAAACGGGAAGCGGCGGAGAAGCGGAGAAGAAATCCTATAGTATCTCTATTTCTCAGATCGTAGAACATCCATCCTTGGATGCAACGCGTGAAGGCATTCTGGCAGCATTAAAGGATGCCGGAATTTCCGAGGATGACAATACGCTAAAAATCGATTACAACAATGCGCAAGGCGATCAAGCGAATAACCTGTCGATCGGTCAGAAGCTGAAGGATACGAAGTCGGATCTGGTGGTCGCTATTGCAACCCCGTCCGCACAGGCCGTGGCTGAGAACGTAAAGGAGAAGCCGGTGCTGTTCGCAGCGGTGACGGATCCGGTTGACGCGAAGCTGGTGAGCGACCTGCAGAAGCCGGGTGGCAACGTCACCGGGGCATCGGATACTAATCCGGAGGCAGCTAAACAGCTGATGGATTTCATCAGCACTAACTTCCCGGACGTGAAGAAAATCGGCCTTGTCATTAATGAAGGGGAAGCCAATGCAGTGGTGATGGCAAAGACGGCTGAAGAGGCGCTTGCCGAGCATGGCATCGAGCTGGTTAAGGCAGCTGTCACAAACACTTCGGAAGTGAAGCAGGCCGCAGAGTCGTTAGTCGGCAAGGTAGATGCTTACTATATCACGTTGGATAATGTCGTGGTCAGCGGCGTTGATGCGATTATCCAAACGGCACAAAAGAATAAAATTCCGTTCTTCTCCAGCGACCGCGATACGGTGGAGAAGGGGGCTTTTGCAACCGTCGGATTTAAGTATTACGACCACGGCTATCAAGTTGGACAAATGGCTGTAGAGATCCTGAAAAACGGCAAAAATCCGGCGGACATGGAAGTGACGAAGCCGGATAAGCTGGATCTGATTCTGAACACGAAGGTTGCGGCTGACTATGGTATTGAAGTGACCGACGCTATGAAGCAGGGAGTCAAAGACCCGGACAACAACATCATCGAGTAACTGTAAGGCGCGGAGATAACAGCCCGCGCCTTGCTTAATCCTTAAGGAGGTCAATGACATGCTGGATTTCGTGATGAAGCTGGATGGTCCGATTGAATTGGGGCTGCTGTATGCGCTGATGGCACTCGGCGTATATATTACGTTCCGAATATTGGATTTTCCGGATTTAACAGTGGATGGAAGTTTTACGACAGGCGCAGCGATTGCTGCGATTCTGATTACCAACGGTGTGAATCCATGGCTTGCGACGCTGGCTGCATTTGCCGGAGGCATGTTAGCCGGTATCTGTACAGGCCTGCTGCATACCAAGGGTAAGATCAACGGTTTGCTCTCCGGCATTATTATGATGATTGCCCTGTATTCAATCAATATGAGGATCATGGGTAAACCTAATATTTCGTTGAGCCAGGAAGCGAATATCTTCGGGTCGATCGATCCGATCTATATAATGTTGGTGATCGTAATTATCGGAAAACTGCTGCTGGATGCATTCTTCCGTACGGATCTTGGTCTTGCGCTTCGTGCGACAGGAGATAACAAGCGTATGATCCGCAGCTTTGGTGCCAACACGGACACCACAACCATTCTGGGGCTCAGTATCTCGAACGGCTTGGTGGCCTTATCCGGGGCGGTGGTTGCCCAGCAGTCCAGTTTTGCCGACATCAGTTCCGGTATCGGAATGATTGTTATCGGTCTGGCATCCGTTATTATTGGCGAAGCCGTACTGGGGACCGGTTCGGTATTCCGGACGACGCTGGCTGTAGTCTGCGGTTCGATTATTTATCGGATTGTTGTTGCTGCTGCTTATGAGATCCCATGGCTCGAAGCGTCGGATCTGAAATTGATCACCGCGATCATTGTCATTATTGCTCTTGTGGTTCCGACCATCAAACGGGCGATGAAACAGCGTTCACAGGCACGGAGGCGCTCAACCGAACTGTTAGCTACGCAAGGGAAGACCAAAGGAGGTGCGCTCTGATGCTGGAAATGAACCGTGTGTCCAAGCTGTTCAATCCGGGAACCGTGGACGAGAAGATTGCCTTGATGGATATCAATCTTCACTTGAAGCCGGGGGATTTCGTAACGGTTATCGGAAGTAATGGTGCAGGCAAATCCACGCTGATGAATATCATTTCCGGGGTAATGAAGCCCGATGCGGGCGAAGTGCGCATTGACGGCACTTCAATTGGCCATCTGCCGGAATATCGTCGCAGCCGCTGGATCGGCCGGGTATTTCAGGATCCGATGGCGGGGACAGCGCCGCATATGACCATTGAAGAGAATCTCGCGATGGCTCATCGCCGCGGCCAGTCCCGCGGGCTAAGCATTGGCGTTACAGCTTCCAAACGCGCCAGTTTCCGCAAGCATTTAGAGCGGCTCGGCATTGGTCTCGAGGATCGGCTCCGAGCCAAAGTAGGGATGCTGTCCGGAGGGGAACGTCAAGCGCTAAGCTTGCTGATGGCGACCTTCACGCAGCCACAAATTCTGCTGCTGGATGAACATACGGCAGCGCTTGATCCGGCGCGTGCGGAGCTGATCACCCGAATAACCGATGACATCGTACGCGACATGAAGCTGACCACGCTCATGGTCACACATAACATGGAGCAAGCCATCCGTCTAGGAAATCGCCTCATTATGATGGACAAAGGACGTATCATTCTGGATGTGAACGAAGAGCGCAAGAAATCTCTGACGGTGGAGCAGCTGCTCGGGGAATTTGAGCAGATTAGCGGTCATAAGCTGTCGGATGATCGTTTGGTTCTTGGGTAAGCATCTTGCGCGGAGACGGGAATCATTTTAACGAATATAACGCTAAGCCTTCAATCTTGACAGGCTTAGCGTTTTTTTATACGCTAATTTTTTCCTGGGCAGTTATCTATCGATGCCGGTTAATAATATGACTGGTTTCAGTTCCATCGCTTTTTGCAAGGATTCCTGATAACGTGTTAATGTTGGGTGAGCCACATCTTTAATCGGGAATAACATCAAGAGTGTGCTTTGAAATGCCTGACGACCGCTAAGCTTGAACTAGCGGACATTTGAATGTAGGAGGCTTATTTCTTCATGGTCGTTCGTAAAGATGATCTGCAGATGAAAATATTATTAGTGGAAGATGATAAAACAATTGCGTCCGGGCTGGAATATTCGCTGCAGCAAGATCGCTTTTCTACCGTTCTTTGCTATGATGTTGAATCTGCAAAAAATGTGCTCACTGAAGATATAGATCAATTCGCTCTATGTTTATTTGATTTATCGCTTCCGGATGGAAGCGGTTATGAATTGTGCAGAATGGTGAAAGACCGACGAGATATTCCGGTCATCTTTTTAACGGCGATCGACGATGAGGTCAATGTCGTGATGGGGCTTGATATGGGAGCCGATGATTATATTACAAAGCCTTTTCGTATTCGCGAGCTTCTCTCGCGGATCAAGTCTGTCCTGCGGAGATACCATAAGTCGCCTCAGAACCAAGGGATCATTAACCTGAACCAGGTTCGCATGAATACGCTGGAAGGAAAAGTGTATAAAAACGGCGCCGAAATTTCATTGACCGCTTTGGAGTATCGCTTATTGTTGATTTTTGGTAACCATATTGGGCAAGTTCTATCAAGAAATCAGCTTTTGGAGCAGATTTGGGACGTGGCAGGCGACTTCGTGAACGACAATACGCTAACGGTATATATCAAAAGGCTGCGGGAAAAGCTGGAGGATGATCCGCAGCATCCCACGATGATCAAAACGGTACGCGGTTTAGGATATAAGGTTGGTGATTAGATGCTGCGTAATCGAGAGATTCGGATTTTATTGTTGATCATGGGTTCCATCAGTTTAGCGGGGGGCGTTGCGGCTGCTTTTATTTCGTCTGTAGCTGCGGCGCTCGTTTTCATCATGTCTATTTTACTTATGGGAAGCAGTCTGTTATTCACGAGATGGAGATACCGCGAACTTGAAAAGCTGTCCGTCTATTTGCGTGAAATTAGCAGCGGTAATTATTCACTTGACGCTCGCGATAATCAAGAAGGCGAGCTTAGCATTTTAAAGAATGATATTTATAAAGTGACGCTTATGCTATCAGAGCAGCGGTCGCTTCTGCAGCGAGACAAAACAGGGCTAACGGATGCCATTTCCGATATCTCGCATCAGCTTAAAACGCCCCTTACCTCCATGACGGTTATGGCGGATTTATTAAGCAAACCCGACCTGCCCCCCGCGAAAAGAACAGAGTTCACTCGCAATATCCGTATTCAGCTTGAACGAATCGATTGGCTTGTTTCTTCCTTGTTAAAGCTATCGAAAATCGAGGAAAAGACAATCCAGTTCAAAGAAGACCAGGTATTCGTTAATAAGCTTATACAAAAGGCATTAGAACCGGTGTTGATTCCGTTGGAAATCAAGGACCAAACGGTAACCGTCAAGGGTGATGACAACGTCTCTTTTGTCGGTGATTTCAAATGGACGGCCGAAGCGCTCATTAATATATTGAAAAACGGCGTCGAGCACACGCATGAAGGCGGAAGCATAGCCATTTCTTTTTCCGAAAATGCGCTATTTACGGAAATTATCATTGCCGATAACGGTAAAGGAATTCCAAAAGAAGATTTACCTTATATATTTAAGCGTTTTTATAAAGGGAAAAATGCGAGTGAGGGGAGCATTGGCATTGGTCTTGCGATGGCTTACAGCATCATTGCAAGCCAGAACGGAGTGATCGATGTGACAAGCAGCAGCGACAAGGGTACGCAATTTCGAATTAAGTTCTATAAACAAGTGATTTAATCGTAAGTGACTGAATTGTCACCTTCATCGTCACTGAAAAGTCATTTTAGACAGATAAAATGATATTCAACAGATGAACGATGGAGGTACGACCATGCATTTGAAGCAACAACGCCAGATTATTTTCGCTATCACGATTTTCTACACCCTGTTTATTCTTTATTTTTTGTTTTTCGCTTTCGGCAGAGTAGGTAAGGTAGATCAAATCTCCGAGTACACCTTTATATTTTTGCCTGACAGTTTTTTCAGGTTGCCAAGACTAGATCTTCTACATCCTACGCTGATGGATCTTGTGGGTTTCGGGAACATCGCCGCGTTCATTCCTTTTGGCATATTGATTCCGTTGTTATATCGGACTAGCATTGTTCGCTTTATGACCTTGTTCGTCCTATCCATTCTCGTGCTGGAGACCATTCAGGCGCTAACATTCCTCGGCAGCTTCGACATGAACGATGTCATACAGAACTCATTGGGGGCAGCCGTAGGCTTCGGGGCGTACAAACTTGGCTTTCGCACAAACAATAAGTGGAAAAATATCGCTTATGCCGGTTTTTCTGGTTTAATCCTTATGCTCGGGGTGTGGGGTGTCTTTGGGATCGTTGACCAAGTGTTCACCAAAGAGATGGGCCCCTTTGTAGCGATAAACGATTTAAGGGATAGTACGGGGAATCTTTCAACGGGAACCAAAGTGAACACTCTTAAGATAAGCGGTCAAGACGTGAAACCCCAATATAATGTGTACAGCATCGAAGGCAAAAAGGAAACGTACACGTATACGTTTGGCAACAAGAAGGAGGTGTACCTCTTTTTGAATTATGGGATTCCCGATCAGGAGGATTCCCGAGGCAGCATTAGGGTTACCGCTGATGGACATGAGTTCTTGACTGTATCTGTAGAAGCCGGACGCCATGAGCCGGATATGAGCTCCATTTATCTCCCTCAGGCCAATGAGCTTACGATAACCATTGAGGGAAATGTAACCCTGTGGGATGTTGGATATAAAGAGATGGTTTATAGCTGGAATTGAGCATGAAGGGAGGGAGATATAACAATGGAAATTTTAAAAATCGAGCATTTGTCTAAAATATACGGCACAGGCGAATCGGCGGTAAAGGCGCTTGACGATATTTCATTTTCGGTCCGAAAAGGTGAATTTGTCGCGATCATCGGCCCGTCCGGATCGGGGAAATCCACGCTGCTGCATATGCTGGGCGGTGTGGATCGGCCGACTAGCGGCAAAGTCCTCGTAGAGGGTACGGACATGTATAACTTGGACGAAACGCAGTTGGCCATCTTCAGGCGGAGACAAATCGGCCTGATCTACCAGTTTTTCAATCTGATTCCCGTCCTGACGGTGGAAGAGAATATTACGCTCCCGCTCCTGCTTGATAACCAAAAGGTAGATCAGAAGCAGTTGGATGGTCTGGTGAAGACTCTGAATCTGCAGCATCGTTTAAACCATCTGCCCAATCAATTATCAGGCGGACAACAGCAAAGGGTGTCGATCGGCAGAGCGGTCATTAGTAATCCTGCCATTATGCTGGCGGACGAACCCACCGGGAATTTGGACAGCAAGAATAGCAGCGAGATCATCGACTTATTACAAATGTTGAATAAAACCTATCGCCAGACATTGATCGTGATCACGCATGACGAACGAATCGCTTTGCAAGCGGACAGGGTCATTTCGATTGAGGACGGAAGAATGGCCAAAGACGAGGTGATTCGCCCTTGAATATTGTCAATAAACTTACCGTCAGACATTTGAGGCAAAACAAGAGACGAACGCTTGTAACCATTCTGGGTGTCATGTTGTCAGTTGCCATGGTGACGGCTGTTGCAACGCTTGGTTTTTCTTACTTGGATTTAATGAAAAGGCAAACCATCGCGGATGAAGGGGAATGGCATGTCCTATACCAAGATGTCAACAAGGAACAGCTTGGAGCGATAAAAAACGATGATGCAACCAAGACCCTTACAATCACCAAGGATATTGGCTATGCCCCATTAGAAGGGGGACAAAATACAAATAAGCCGTATTTGTTCATCAAGGCGTACGATGCACAGGGTTTAGCGCAATTTCCAATTGAATTGAGCAAGGGGCGTCTGCCGCAAACAGACAAGGAAGTTGTGATTTCTGAAGCCGTTGCGACAAATGCCAAGGTGAAAAACGAACTCGGAGATCGTCTCACCCTTCGCATCGGCAAACGATTCGAAGTAGGGAACGATCAACCGCTGGATCAAACCGAATCGCTGCGTTTCGTAGATAACGAAAAGAACGAAACGCTGCAAAATATAACGACAAGGGATTACACGGTGGTAGGCTTCATCAAGCATCCCGTATGGGAACCGGCGTGGGCCCCGGGATATACGACCATTAGCTATGTCGATGAAAACCTCATGGGGGCAAACGATCGAGTCCATGCGGCGGTGGTCTTGAAAAAAGTCAATCAGTCCTTATTCGCTCATGCGGCAAATTTGGCAAAGGACAACCATATCGAAACGGTCCAATATCATCACGATTTGCTTCATTATTATGGCGTCTCCAAAAGCGAAGCTTCGTACAGCACGATGTTCTCATTATCGGTGATCCTGATCGCGGTTATTATGATCGGCTCGGTTTCGCTCATCTATAATGCTTTTGCGATTTCCGTCTCGGAACGTTCCCGCCATTTAGGGATGCTGGCAAGCGTGGGGGCTACAAAAAGGCAGAAGAGAAAATCGGTGTTTTTTGAAGGTGTCATTATTGGCTTGATCAGCATTCCTGTTGGAATCCTATGCGGTCTTGCCGGGATCGGCATTACTTTTCAGTTTATTAACGCTACAATACAAGGAGCTTTAGGCATTACTGAAAAGCTAACGGTAATCGTCACGCCGTTATCGCTTTTGATTACCTGCGCTGTTTCGATGTTGACGATTTTCATTTCGACGTATTACCCGGCCGTCAAAGCATCCCGGATTTCCGCCATGGATGCGATACGCCAAACAACCGATGTGAAGCTTACGGGCAAAACCGTGAAAACATCGAAATGGATTCGAAAGCTCTTCGGAATCGAAGCGGAGATCGGATTGAAAAACTTAAAAAGGAACAAGCGGAGGTACCATGCCACCGTATTCTCGCTCGTGATCAGCATCGTTCTGTTTTTAACGGTATCATTTTTTACCAGCAATCTGAAACAATCCTTGGCCATGTCGCAGGAAGGCGTCAATTATGATATTGAGCTATCCTATGGCAATGAAAAAAGAATAGACGATCGGTTGGTTCAATCCATTGCATCCCTTTCGGATGTGTCGGAATACAGCGTGATTCATGAGTTGTACAGGAACGCTTGGATCGAAGAAGCGTCCATCGCCGATGAATTGCAGGAGGCGGTCAAGAAGGATAAGAGCATGCTGAAGGACGGAAAATATCCTTATGATATTAAAATCGCTGCACTAAATGATTCGAACCTGCGGGCTTATGCCAAAGCAGTCGGCGCAGATTACGAGTCACTGACGGATCCGGATCATCCCGCCGCCATCGTGATCGATACGATCGATTATAAAGATATGGATACGGGAAAATATGTCCGAACGAAGGCTATTCATGCGAGTGTCGGGCAAAGTCTCGATTTGACAACGATCCATGAGGAAACGGAGCAAGAGACGGATGTAAGTAAAGTGTACATTGCGGCGTTGACGGATCGATCTTCGATGGGGATGAGCTTAGTCGGAACAGGCGGGCTAAATATAGTCGTTTCGGAACAGGTCCTGAATCAACTGGCAGACGATAAGAGCGGGGAGTTCGTTCAAACCTTTCTCTATCTGAAAAGTGCGGACCCGCTGAAAACGCAGCAGGAAATCGAAGATATGAAAGAGCCTAATCTGTATGCGTATAATGTGTATCAATCCAGAAAACAGGAAGAACAGATGATACTATTGGTGTCCGTCTTTTCTTATGGCTTTATCGTATTAATTTCAGTGATTTCGATTGCGAATATTTTTAATACGATCTCAACGAGCATCTCCCTTCGAAAGCGGGAATTTGCGATGCTGAAATCCGTTGGAATGACGCCAAAAGGCTTTGCGAAAATGATGAACTACGAAAGTGTAGTTTATGGGGCCAAATCACTGCTGTTCGGGCTTCCTATCAGCTTCATCGTGATGTATGGGATCTATAAGGCATTTGCGAACAAATTTAGCTACGGATTCGTCCTTCCCTGGATGAGTATTCTGTCTGTCATTGCGGCCGTATTTGTCATTGTCGGTTCTGCCATGCTATATTCCAGCGCGAAAGTAAAAAAGGATAACATTATCGGCGCGTTAAAGCAGGAGAGTATATAAAAATGACCGACTCTGACTTGAAACTGCAAGGAAAGACAGTGTCAACCATCATTAGAATAAAGTCATAAGGGGGACCTCGTCTTGGGGATTGATGCAATCTATACGAATCTACGTATTTTAATGCTGCCGGTCATCGTAATTATCGGGATCGAATTCGTTCTAATCGGGTTATATTATTATCTTTATTATAGAAAACAACAATCAGAGGGAAAGCCAAGGATTCATATGAAAAAGCTTTTTCTTGGCGCCTTGTTCATCGGATATGTTGTATTTGTGCTTGAGCTAACCATGCTCGGGCGCGGCCATTCTCATTTCTTGCAGATGAATCTCCATCCATTCAGCGATTATATCGAAGCGTGGAACAAATATTCCTTACGTGATCTTCAGAACGGCATATTTAATATCATCATGTTTATCCCGATGGGAATATTGCTGCCCTTCATCAGCCGGAAATTTAAAGCGTTTAAGTGGCTTCTTCTAGTCGTGGTAGGTTCCACGCTCTTTATTGAAACCTATCAGACGCTGTCAGGTGCAGGGCTGTTTGAGCTTGCTGATATTATGAACAACACGCTTGGTGGTATTTTTGGATATCAGTTATACAGACTTGCTGCTTCCATTATTAATAATAAAAGAGTAAAAATGAAAAGTCTGTTGGGAAATCTGGCGATACCTCTAATCATGGGTTTGTTTTTTGTCGGTATGCATATTGTGTATTCCCAACAGGAGTTCGGCAATCTGGCCATAAACTCATATACCCAATGGAATATGACAGATGTTGAAGTGACAACATCCCTTCAGCTAAGCTCGGCACCTGTGGTCGCCCCCGTATACAAGAAAATCACTCAGCGGGATAGTGTAGAAGCCCTGCTGCAGCAAAAGTTAGGATTATCTGTGTTGAAACTTAAGGAGCGAGGCGGCGATCGTGAGGTTCTAATGGAAGACAAATCAGGAACATCATATACATTCTATCAATCCCAAGAGGGGAACTGGTCGTTAACCGAGAACAATTATATACCAGATCGGGCTTCATTCGCTGACCAAGAACCGCTGCTCTCAAAAGCCAAAATCATGATGGCCGATCTTGGCATACTCCCCCAAGAGGCTGATGTTACAGCGTTGGAGGACGGAGAATTTCAATGGACCCTCACGGATAAAGCGGGGTTAACCGAAAGTTACTGGACTGGCGAATTGTTACTCGGTCTTAAACAAGATGGCAGTATCTATTCGATAAATAACGGGATCCAAGAGAATCGATTCATTAAGGAAGTAGATATCCTGTCTCCTGCAGAGGTATATGAGCGTATCAAGGATGGAGAATTTCCTCAAATCAAAAGAAATGCAATATTAAAGCCTGATCAACTCGTCATTAAAAAAGGTGATCAACTAGATATAACAGGAATCGAGCTTACGTTTATATATGACACGAAGGGCTTCTATCAGCCTGTATACAGAGTACACGGTGTATTTAATGGGGATTCGGATTGGTTCACATTAATTCAGGCAAGAAGGAGCTAGAGAGGATATAGTAAGTAGCGGCCCTGACTTGATTGAAGTTAGGGCCGTTAAGGTGTAATCCAACTTTCAAAGCGCTTCCGAAAATTTCGGAGCGCTTTTTCTCATCGTAGTGATCCATATGACGATATATAAATAGTAAAGAAAAGTGCTGAATTTGGCATTTTTAAATTGTATTGGTTATTTTTTGTAAAAAAATGACGTAAATAAGTATTGACCGCTGGAATATTAATCAATATGATTACTGTATAGAGAAATATACTAATATTTGGGTTCGATCCTAGAGGGTGGTGTTAGCTTGGAAAGGACAGCCACGATTCGCGAACAAATGGAAGAGTTTCTACATAAGCACGAAATGACGATTAATCGATTTGCTGAGATATCGGGGGTCAATAGCGGCACACTCAGCAACATTCTGAATGGGAACCGTCCGATTTCCATGCAGCAGTTGGACCGGATTACGTTAGGTATGGGTCTGGAAGAGGGTTATTTTTACGAGCTGTATATAGATGAATGCATCTTTCATGCTACGCCGGATTGGCGTCGGCTGGGTCCGTTTCTTCACCGATGCGCGGAGCTGGGGAAGCTGAATTGTCTGGACAAGGCTGTCCGGATGACGATGGATAATATCTCTTATTCCCCCTTACTCTTTGAAACGGCAGAGCTTTTTTTCAAAGAGGGAAAACATGAGGCGGCTGTACTGCTGTATAAAAGTGTGGCGGAGAGTGAACGATTTCAGCATTCGGAGCGGTTGGCCCTTTGTCAGTATCGGTTGTTTGTATTAGAACTCACAGATGATCAGGATGCAAACTTGCAGGCTGCCGTTTATTTTGAGCCGTTTGTGGATCGTTTAGATGAAATGTATCAGTTGGATGCATTAAGACAATTGATCAATATAAATGTATCGCTAAATCGATGGGATAAAGTTGAAGAATTAGCTAAAAAAATGGGTAGTAAAGCAAAGATTCAGTATCAGAATGATGTGAAAATGTATGATCTAGAGGCAGGAGAGGTGAAACCTTTAATATTCTATATTTTGTACGCTCAATTAATTCAAGCAAATGTTTGTCGAGAAAGAGGAAATTATGAGCAAGGATTATACTATGTATCATTATATATGAATCCTGACTGGGTTACTGAGCCTTCTATAGATGAAATTCGGGTTATCAATCAGTTTAAGGACTGGGGAGAGGCTAATAAATATCTCTACCAGCTTATGGTTGGACAAGTTGAGGTTTTAACTGATTACGTAGAATACATTTCGACTAGAGAAAATGAAATTTTCACTGCACTGTGTAATGTAATGATCGCTGCCAATCGTTTTGACTTGAACGTAGAACAAATATTGGAACGTTTTGAGGTGTATTTAATACTTAAAGATCAATCAAGTAATATAGGCACCATTAATCGACAAGTTAATACTGAAAGATATACCCGACTTTTGTCTGAATTAGGAATATATTATTTGAATTCAAAAAATTACGACAAAGGTTTACAATTTATATTGGAAAGTTTAGACAGATCTATTACAATAAATAGTAACAGGGGTATGCTAAGATGTATGGGATTATTTGAACAGTTTCGCGATTTTTCTTCGTATGAATGTCAGAAACGCTATAAAACTTTAGTAAGTGAGGTGCAGGATTTAAATGAAAAGAAAATTGGCTTGTCTACTAGCTACATTTAGTATTGTAATGCTAATAACATTACCCGTTATTTCAAACAATGCGGATCTGTTAGATCCGACACATCGGGCAACATTATCACATGATCATGGTGTCGGAAGCTAATAAGTTAGGATACAGTGATAATACTGGTACTAAAGATATCTTAAAGAAGATAGTTCCTGAAAAACGAGGGACTATCTTCTTTTTATTAATGTATTTTTCGAATTATAAAAAAAGAGCAATTCATTATCACTATTGACCAAACGAATGTAAAATAATAGCATGTAATTATTTACTATACTAATACTTGGTTTTCCATCTGGGGGTGTTGTTACTTGGAGACGACAGCCACGATTCGCGGAGAAATAGTTAGATATTTGCAGAATCATCATATGACGATCAACCAATTTGCCAGGTTATCGGGCATTAACAGCGGGACACTTAGTAATATCCTGAATGGGAATCGTCCCATGTCCATGCACCAGTTAGACCGGATAACCGAAGGGATGGGTCTGGAAGAGGGGCATTTCTACGAACTTTACATAACGGAAAGCATTTTTCATACGACTCCGGATTGGCGAAGGCTTGGACCTTTTCTTGAGCGATGTGCAGAACTGGATAAATTGGATTGTTTGCATAGAGCTGCACGAATGACGATGGAAAACATTAACTACGCACCGATGCTTTTTGATATGGCGGAGACCTTATTTAACGAGGAGAAGCGTGAAGCCGCAGCTTTGTTATACGAGTGCGTTGCCGAGTGCGAAAAATTTCAGTATTCCGAACGGTTAGCTCTTTGCCAGTATCGACTATTCTTAATCAGGTTAGGTGAGAACCAAGAGGAAAATTTACAAGCAGCTGTATACTTTGAGCCTTATATTGATAGGTTAGATGAAATCTATCAATTGGATGCGTTAGTTAAGCTTATTAATTTAAATATATCTTTGCAGCGAATGGATAAAATCGAAGCTCTAGCCAAAAGAATGGAACATCAAGCCAGAATTCATTATCAGCAAAATAGAGATACGTTTGAATCGCTTGAATTTCCAAAGAGACCTCTTCTTTTTTATTTACTATATTCGTACCTAATTCAGGCATTTGTGTATCAAGAACGAGGTGATTACGATCATGCTTTCCACTATGTATCATTGTATGATAAACCAGATTGGGTAATAAATCCGAGCCAAGAGGAATCTCTGATTTTGGAGCAGTTCAGCGAATGGGCTGAGGCTAATCGATATATGTATGGTTTAATGAGTGGGCAGCCAGGTTCTCTGAATCAGTATGTAGATTATGTTGAATCAAGAAATGATGAGATCTTTCTAGCTCTATGCAATATCATGGTCGCAGCCAATCGTTATCAACTTCAGGTTGATCCAATTTTGGAACGCTTTAAAGAGCATCTGCATTATAGATCGCAGCAAAATCAACTTGGAAAGGTTAGCGATCAGGTCACATTAAACCGATACACCCGCCTCCTCGCCGAGTTAGGGATATACTATTTGAATGCTAAACAGTATGATCGGGGGTTATCCTATATCCTGGACAGCCTCGAGTATTCGATCAGAACCAAAAGTGATAACGGGATGCTGCGGTGCATGGGGATCTTCGAGCAGTTCCGTCAGTACGCATCCGAGGAAATACAGAAACGGTATAATGAATTCATTCGTGATGTCCAAAAGTTATCCGTGTACGCTTGGAGCCCGCTTGTGTAGGGCTCTATACGTGCGTCTACAGGTTAATGTACAACGCTGAATAGGCGACAGACTGGCCCTAAAAGCTGCCATGAAGCTTCCCGAGGCTATAGCCTAATATCCGGGTTTGTGATAAACTCGGATAAGTTTATTTTTACATATCGCTTGAAAGTAAGGAGTTCATGTCATGACATCAAGAACATCAATAGATCAAAACACAACTTCCGCCGGGCGCACATGGATGATGTTTGCAGGTATTATCCTGATTGCCATTAACCTGAGAGCGGCGATTACATCGGTCGGCCCGCTGATCGGGATCATCCGCGACGATACGGGAATCTCGAACACCTTGGCGGGTATGCTCACTACGCTGCCGCTACTAGCCTTTGCTTTATTGTCGCCAATGGCACCGGCCATGGCTAAAAAATGGGGGCTGGAGACTACTCTTTTACTAAGTATGGTGGTGCTGACATTCGGCATCGGCATCCGCTCGATATCATCCCCTTATACGCTGTTAATCGGTACCGCATTTCTCGGAATGGCTATAGCCGTTGGGAACGTGCTGCTTCCAAGTCTGGTCAAGCGGGATTTCCCCCGGCATATCGGATTGATGACGGGGACGTACTCTGCCTCGATGAACCTGCTCGCCGCGATCGCATCCGGGATCAGCGTTCCGCTGGCTACCCAAGCTGGGCTTGGTTGGCAAGGGTCCCTATTAATCTGGGGTTCGTTATCCGTCTTGGCTCTCATCGTATGGATCATCCAGCGCCGGAGCACCGGAAGAACCGCTGAGGTCAGTTCGGCTGCGACCAAACATCAGAGTGTGCTGAGGTCACCGCTTGCTTGGTACATTACTTTATTCATGGGTCTTCAATCGTTTACGTTCTACGTGAACATCTCATGGCTGCCCGAGATTCTGAGAAGCCAAGGCATGGATTATAGTGCCGCGGGCTGGATGCTCTCGATTCTCCAATTTGTCAGCCTGCCATTCTCCTTTATTATTCCTGTTCTGGCTGGCCGGAATCCCAATCAGCGCATGCTGGTGACGATCTCTGCCTTGTCTATGCTGACCGGATATGCAGGCTTATTTTCTGGCCTGACTTCATTAAATCTGCTATGGGTGATGCTGGTAGGTATTTCAGGCGGGGCCAATTTCAGTTTATCCCTGATGTTCTTTACCCTTCGTACGAAATCGGCTCAAGAAGCTGCCGCTTTATCCGGTATGGCCCAGTCGCTGGGTTATTTATTGGCTGCTGTAGGTCCGCTGCTCATCGGATTCCTGCATGATGCAACAGGCGGATGGAAGGTGCCTCTGGCGGTATTATCCGCCATTGTCGTTGTATTGTTCATTTTTGGTTTTGGCGCTGCGAAACCAGGGTATCTGTCCGTGCCGAACGAAACGAAGCCGGAGGCTTAACGTTATACAAGTCACATATAATGGCGCATACATTGAATAGGAACATAAGAGCGATCCATGGACATAAGTTCAGCTGGGTCGTTCTTTTTTTAGTACATATACCGGAATTTCACACGATATCACTCAAAATTCTTTAGATTTTACATAGCGTTTACATAAATGGGTAGATTGATCATGAGAGTTTGGTATACTCTGAAATTTGATAAAGATGACCTGTATACTTAACGGTTAACGGGTTTACGATTTCTATTACAAGACACCAAGCATATGGGGAGCGATGAATATTGAATCCGGAGACAGACAAAGAACAAGTTCAAGCTCAAGTTGGCAATAGGCAGCACTCTGGCAAGTGGCGTGCCCTCGGCGAAACCTGGTGGACCGCTCTGCAACTGGGGCTCACATCGTTTGGCGGACCGATCGCACATCTTGGATACTTCCACCAGACTTATGTGCGCCGCAAGCAATGGTTGGACGAAAAAAGCTATGCGGATCTGGTGGCCCTGGCCCAATTTCTTCCCGGACCCGCCAGCAGCCAGGTGGGTATTGGTGTTGGGATGATGCGAGCGGGCATCTGGGGCGGCATCGTCGCCTGGCTTGGCTTCACATTACCGTCCGTGCTCATGCTTATGATCTTCGCCTATTTGATGCAAACCTTCGATCCCGGCTCGGCAGGCTGGATTCAAGGGCTGAAAATTGTCGCAGTGGCCATCGTGGCGCAGGCGGTTCTGGGTATGGCAGGAAAGCTGGCCTCAGGCCCTGTAAGGGCGGCTATAGCGTTAATAGCCATGGCAGTCGTTCTGCTGTGGCAGAGTCCCATTTCTCAAGTGACGGTCATCGCTCTTGCCGGCTTATCGGGACTGTGGTTATTCAAGCGTCAAGCGAACGAAGAAGCAGTACCCGAGATAAAGATGCCGATCGGACGGAGAGCCGGACTCTTTTGCTTGGGCCTGTTTGTTGTGTTATTAGTGGGTCTGCCGCTCCTTAAAGGGCTGACCGATAATGGTTGGGTAGCCATTGTTGACAGCTTCTACCGAGCCGGATCGCTTGTATTCGGCGGAGGACACGTCGTTCTCCCGCTGCTGGAGAGTGAGACGGTGCTGAACGGATGGATGTCTAAAGAGGATTTCCTGACGGGTTACGGAGCAACACAGGCAGTACCCGGTCCGTTATTTACTTTTGCCGCTTACCTCGGGGTCTTGATTCAGGGGATTCCTGGAGGTGTCGTGGCTACACTGGCTATCTTTTTGCCTGGATTTCTGCTTATCGTAGGGGCCATGCCTTTCTGGAACAGCATCCGCAGAAACCCTAAGCTGCAAGGCTTGCTGACAGGCATGAATGCGGCAGTGGTCGGGATTCTGCTGGCTGCTCTGTACCATCCCATATGGACATCCTCCATCCACAGTCCGCTTGAATTTGTGATCGGCGCGGGGCTGTTCGGGATGCTGATGTTCTGGAAGAGCCCTCCGTGGCTTGTTGTGATTGCCGGTGCATTAGCCGGACAGCTTCTCCTGTAATTCATTGGTTTGGACCTCGGCGCTGTGTGCCGGGGTCTATTTGATTTTTAGGAGTAAATCACGGCAGATTGGTTAAATATTTAGGGTGTACCTCTCTTCTTGAAGTATATCTTGAAGCAAAGAGTTCTTGCGCTTAATTCGATATAGAAATGAGTGGATAAACCTACATGTTGGATACCGAAGTGAAGGATTGCATTATCATTGGCGGCGGAATTGCAGGTCTGCAGGCGGCTATACAGCTGGGGCGGTATTCTGCCTATGATGTCCTGGTGATCGACCGGGGAACGGGGCGGTCCACCATCTGCAAGAGTTACCGCAATATCCTTGGATGGCCAGATGGGGTCTCTGGTGAAGAGCTCAGGGGGCGGGGGCGCCTGCAGGCGGAATCTGTCGGCGTTACGTTTGCAGCCGATGATATCTGGAAGGCGGAACGGGATGAATCGGAGTATTTTGTGTTAACTGGTAAAGATGGAGTTCATTACAGGGCCAAAACCTTGCTGCTCGCAACAGGCGTGATGGACCGTTTTCCCGAGCTGCCAGGCCTGATGTCCACGCTGGGCACATCCGTCTTTGTATGTCCTGATTGCGATGGTTATGAAATTCAGGATCGCAAGACCGTCGTAATGGGATCAGGTGATTCCGGTGCCAGTATGGCTGTGCTGCTATCGGAGCGAACCCAGGATATCATTTACATCAATCATGAGGGGGAGCCGGCTTCTTCCGAGCATATGTCCCAATTGGCGGAGCTCGGGATTCCGTATATAGAGAAAAAGGTGTCGGAAATTCGTGAGGAAGGCGGCATCCTATCGGCCGTTGTGTTGGAGGATGGGAGCATCGTGCCTGCGGAGCGGGGGTTCCTATCTTTTGGCGGGAATATGATCCATTCCGAATTGGCCGAGCAGTTGGGGGCAGAGCTGGAGCACAACCGTCATGTCAAGACCGATCCAAGGTCCAAAATGACGAGTGTCGAGTCACTTTGGGCCGCGGGTGACCTGGGCGTCCATTCCGAATTAACCACCGTGGCGATGGGGGAAGGCGCAATGGCTGCGATCTGGATTAACAAGACTCTGAAGAAGATGACTAGCGGAGCCGTTACATGAGGATGTTATAGAAATAGATCAGAACAATCCGAAAATCTCGGTACGAACCAGTCGATGCAGTAGTATTTAAAAAAACCGCCTGTTCAATTACGGCAAGTAGTGAGAATGGCCGTGGATCAAGGCGGGTTTTGTTGTCTTCTGAGAAAATAAACCGATCCGCGTTTACAGACCGAAGCGGGTGATATGATCTTCGAGGTTATACTTTTGCAGTAATTCGGTTTGCTTGGGACCGATCAGATCAAAATGCGGGTAAGGCAGACGGTAATGGATATATTCCGGATTAAGTCCGTTGGATACACACCAGTCTTCCAGGCGCTGGATGTTCGAGCATCCTACTTTGGTTACGGTATTAAACTCCGGAAACCGTTTGTCGAACCAATAATGGGTCAAAAAAGCGATGTCTCCTTGTGCAACCTTCTGCTTCCATTGCTGCAATTCCTGTCTCGAGATGCCGAATGCCATGTTTGTCTCATCCTTATAAGTGTATTCATGCTTCTCATTATATCAGCATATACTTGACTGCACCTACTTGTTTGTTTTCCTAGGATGACGCTGCTATATACAAGCGTTACATTTTACCGTTGATCGGATGGATATCGAAGAGGGGGATACGATATGATACTGGAATCAGCGATACTTTATATCAAACCGGGGCTGGCAAGCGAGTTTGAAAGTGCCTTTCGGGAAACTTCCGGCGTTCTGTTATCGAAAAAGGGATACGTAAGCCATGAGCTTAACAAGTGCGTGGAGAACCGGGATGAATATATATTCCTTGTCCGCTGGAGCGGCATTAAGGATCATCTGATCGGCTTCCGCGGGCATCCGGACTATAAGCTGTGGAATGCGTCCCTGGAGCCGTTTTATGCCCGGCCGCCTGAGGTTAAGCATTATATCGATATCCGGATCGATCGTCGCGAGCAGGCTGAAGCGGAGCTGACCAAACTATTGATTCCAGAAAGCAGGACGGATTCGACTTCTTCACAGGAAGAAAGGACGGCAGAATAATCAGATTTTTAAATATCGGATGATCCGTCCATAGGGTGCACTTTCGGAAGCTGTCCTTGGACAGCTTCTTGCCGCATTTGAAAGGACGGGGGAGCCGAATATCCGGCAATCGCTCTTATTTTGCCCCGAGTAACAGGAATTATGGGTTGTGATGACGAACTTTGTTGTAAAGTTAAACTACATAAGGAGTGGTTACAATTACTATAGATTATCATGGCGTTCGCCGTCTTGCCGACGACATTCGAGCAAACGTTTCCAAAGTTATGGTAGGTAAAGAGCAGCTGATTGACAGACTGTTTATTGCCATGGTCACTTCTGGTCATGTTCTGTTGGAGGATGTGCCGGGTACAGGCAAGACATTGCTGGCCAAATCCATCTCGAAGTCGATTGATTGCACGTTTAAGAGAGTACAGTTCACGCCGGATTTGCTGCCGTCGGATCTGAGCGGCATCTACTTCTATAATCAACAATCCGCGACGTTTGAATTCCGTCCGGGTCCTCTGTTCACGAATATCCTTCTAGCCGATGAAATCAACCGGGCGACACCTCGTACGCAGTCCAGTTTATTGGAGTGCATGGAGGAACGCCAGATCAGCATTGACGGAGTAACCCATCAGCTGAAAGAGCCGTTTTTGGTGATCGCGACGCAAAATCCGCTGGAACAGCAAGGAACGTTTCCGCTGCCGGAGGCACAGCTGGACCGCTTTCTGTTTAAACTGAATATGGGATACCCTACCTCAGAGGAAAGCGTGAATATTCTGAAGCGATTTAAAGATGATCAACCCTTGGAGTCCCTAATGGCGATTGCAACGTCTGAGCGGATCGTACAAGCCAGACATATCGTCAGCAAAGTACATGTCAGTGATGTGATGTTATCCTATATCGTTGCGCTTTCCGAGCATTCAAGACGGGATGAGGCGGTTGCCTCGGGCGTAAGCCCAAGGGGCTGCCAAGCCTTATTGAAGGCGGTGCAAGTACAAGCCGTCCTGAAGGGCAGGGAGTTTGTTACCCCTGATGATGTGAAGGAATTGGCTGTGCCGACATGGGCGCATCGGCTGAAGCTTCGAGGGACGCTTCACAGCCGCGGCGGTGCGGCCGCGGCGGAAGAAGTGATCGAACGGCTGCTGCAGCAGGTTCCCGTACCGACAGAAGAAGGCATTTCGTCGTAGGGGGCGGATGGCGATGGGAGCCTATTGGATATTGTTAATCGCCGCTGTGGTCATCGTTGTGCAGGCCAAGATTTTCAAACGGACGGCACTCAAAAAGCTGAACTACAGCCGTTCCTTCAAGGTGTCGACCTGCTATGAGGGAGATTCCGTGGAATTGATCGAAATCATTGAGAACCGCAAAGCGCTGCCTGTGCCCTGGTTAAGAGTAGAATCCCAATTCCGCTCGGGGCTGGCATTTGATAATCAATTGAACCTGGATATCAGTGAGGGGCAATTCAATCAGAACCACAAGAGCTTCTTCAGTCTTCTGCCATGGACCAAGATCCTTCGCAGACATCGGATTACCGCTAAGCGCAGAGGTCTGTACAAGCTGGGTACGGTATCGATGACGACGGGGGATCTGGTCGGAATGGAGTCGATTGTCCAGAGCAAGACGTTGTCCGGTGGCATTATCGTGTACCCGATGCCGATGGATGTGACGGACATGGCCCTCCCGGTCCAGACCTGGATGGGCGAAATGCTGGTGCGAAGATGGATCTTGGAGGATCCTTTCCTGATATCAGGCGTACGCGAATATCGGGACGGCGATCCGCTGAAGGATATTCAATGGAAAGCGACCGCACGGACGGGCATCTTGCAGGTCCACAGGCGGGATACCACAGCGGACAGCCGACTCTTGATCTATCTGAATATAGAGGATCATGAGCAGATGTGGAGCAAAGCGACGCGGCCCGAGCCGATCGAGTATGGCATCCGACTAGCAGCGGGCATTACAGCTCATTTATTATCGCAGGGCATGGAGATCGGAATGGGAACAAACGGAACGCTTGGCGAGGATTCAACCGATGAAGCATTCGTCCCGGTTGCAGGCGGCATGACACAGCAGCATCTGATATTTGAAATGCTGGCGAGACTGGAGCTGACCCGAAAGGCTTCTTTTCATGATTATCTGGCCTCTGAACTGTCCCGGCATGAAGAGGCTAGAGATATCCTCATTCTAAGCACTTACGTCAGTCCCAGGCTGGAAGAGATGTTTCAGCGTTTTCGGGACCATGGGCACACGATTCAGGTATTTCCTCTCGGTGAAGCGCCGTCTCCTGCGAAGGAGGTGTCTGCATGACCTCTCGAGACACTGGATTTATAAAAACGTTCTTGCAGGGATTCGTGGAATGCGTGCTCTATTTTCCGGTACTCTTTATTCCGGCGTTCTATCTGCTGCCTGAATCGCACCGATGGGTATGGCCTGCCCTAGTATTAGGCGGGTACTTACTTGGCTACACAGGTGCGCGATGGTTCAAGCTGGATCGACAGTTTAAGGCAACCTTATGGGCGTGCCTGGTTTCCATTACGGCAGCCATCGCCTTTGTAGGCGTAGATATCACCCTTGCTTATTTCATCCCCCTTATATTTATTGCCAGTTATCGCGGCAGCCGAATGGAGCAGGCAAGCTGGAATCTGATGTTTCCGGGGACGTATTTCTTAATAGGATTGATTTTGTTCGGGGTCAGCAGTTTTATATTAAGTTTTATGGATTCATTCCAAGGTGGTATATCCTCTCTGACCTGGATGGGGGCAGCGGCGTTAGGATTAACCCTGTTGCTTGTCAATCGGCAGTTGGTGTTGGATGAAACACTGCCAGGCAATGATCAGCCCGTGTTGGAACGCCGGGTTCTGCGTTACAATCGCTGGTTTATCCTCGTATTGCTGCTTCTGGTTGCGGTGGTCGCCTTCTTGCCGCAGCTGCAGCAATGGGTCTCTGATATGGCGAGAGGGATCGCTGCATGGATCTCCGGATGGTTCAGCTCCGGTGCGGAGCAGACTCCGGAACCGCCTTCGTCGTCGGAGCCTCCTCCCGAAATGTCGTTTCTTGATGAAGAAACCAAGCCGCAGAGCCCATGGATGAAAGTATTGGAGCAAGTGCTGATCTATGGCGTGTTCACCGTTATAGGGATCGGGATGATGTATGTTCTGTTCAGGTTTGGCAAAGTCCTGCCTAAACTATATAGAAGATTCTCTGCATGGATGAACAGGATGATGAACAGACAGAACGTTCAGCCCTCGTTAGGTTATGAGGATGAAGTGGAGAATATTGAACATGACCCGGCATCCAAACGACTAAAACGGATGTTGTCCGGTATTCGTATCGGCGGAAAGTTTCGGGCGGGAGAAGGATCGGAGCATTTGAACGAGAAAATTCGCCGAATGTATCGGATGATACTTTCCCGAAGCATCAGGGAAGGCTATAATTGGAAAGCATCGCTAACGCCGCGGGAAACCGAAAGCGATCTTAAGGAATGGAATGGAAGGAAGGATCGTATTCCACAATCCTTGATTGAGCTTTACGAGGAAGCCCGATATGGTAACCGTACCATTACGGAGGAAGAAGTTGAACGGATACAATTGGATAGGAAGCATACATGAGGAGTGAACATCTTGTCGGTACAAAAAGAAAGCAACGCTGTTATTCACTACGGAGATCCCGCGGTCACCGGGGGAGTCTCCGTCTTTGATAAAGAATTTGACAAGCTATTTTATTATGATGGAACGGATCTGGGTTTAACCTACCAACCTGAAGAGTCCACGTTTCGACTGTGGGCACCGACGGCAAGCGAGGCATACGTTCTGCTGTATCCGGATTGGCAGGCAGCAGAAGCCCGGCGTTTCGCGATGACTCGTGATGTGAAGGGAACTTGGCTGCTGAAAGTAGGAGAGAATCTTCAAGGCAAGTTCTACACCTACCAGGTCCTTATCGGGGATCAATGGAACGAAGCTGTCGACCCTTATGCTGGCGCCGTAGGCGTCAATGGGGACCGTGCTTACATCTTGGACATGGCCTCGACCGATCCTAAGCACTGGACAGAAGACAAACCGCCGCTTCATAGTCCTCTAGATGCCGTGATCTATGAGCTGCATGTTCGTGATTACACCATTCATCAAGGCAGCGGAGTGAAACATAAAGGCAAGTTTAAAGGTCTGGCGGAGACAGGTACCCGAGGTCCCGGAGGGATTCGTACAGGGCTTGATCATATTGTTGAGCTTGGGGCTACGCATGTAGAGCTGCTCCCGATCTACGATTTTGCGACGGAAAGCGTGGATGAAACCAGGCTTCATGAGCCGCAGTACAATTGGGGATACGACCCGAAGAACTACAATGCTCCCGAGGGCTCGTATTCTACGGATCCGTATGTGCCGGAGGTTCGGATTCGTGAATTGAAGGAGTTGATTCAGACATTCCACGATCAAGGCCTACGGGTCATCATGGATGTGGTGTATAACCATGTATATGACGGGTATCTGGTCAATTTCACGAAGCTGGTCCCCGGATATTACCTGCGTTATACGAAGGACGGCAAATTTTCCAACGGATCCGGGTGCGGTAACGACACGGCATCCGAGCGTCCGATGATGCGGAAATTCATTGTGGAATCCGTTCTGCATTGGGTGAAGGAGTACCGGGTTGACGGTTTCCGATTCGATCTGATGGGATTGCTGGATGTGGAGACGATGAATGAAATCCGGACGCGCTTGGATGAGATGGATCCGTCGATCATCACGATCGGCGAAGGCTGGGTCATGAATACCGAGCTGGATGAGAAGAAGCGAGCGAATCAGCAGCAAGCAGCCGTGATGCCGCGTATCGCTCACTTTAACGACGGATTCCGCGATGCCGTTAAAGGAGATATTTTTCATTTTGAATATAAGGGCTTTGTGAGCGGCGGCAGTGGATTACTTCATAAAGTGAAGCAAGGCATCGTGGGCGGCATTCCGTATTCCAAAGATATTAAGGCGTTTGCTACTGAACCGGATCAGTGCGTAAATTACGTGGAATGTCATGATAACCATACCCTATGGGACAAAATTATGCTGTCGACCAAAGGGGAAAATGATGCGACACGCCGTTATATGCACCGGCTGTCATCGGCCATGATCCTAACCAGTCAAGGAATCCCTTTCCTGCACGCCGGCCAAGAGTATTACCGCTCCAAGAACGGAGTGGAGAACAGTTATAACGCTAGTGATGAAGTGAATCGGCTGGACTGGGGTATGGCATCGGAGCACCAGGATGGAGTGAAATACATTCAACGGCTCGTTCAGCTCCGGAAGAATCATCCGGCATTCAGATTGAGGGATGCTGCGTCGATTCGTAAGCATCTTCGGTTTGAACCATGTCCTGAGCATGCTGTCGCTTTCACGCTTCGTGATCATGCGGGCGGGGATCCAGAGAAACATATCTATGTGCTCTATTATGCCGGACGGAAAGAGTCCTCCCTTGCTTTACCTGAGCTGGGCGAATGGAAGATTCTGCTTGGCGAAGAGCATATTACGCGTTTAACCCGGGATTCCCTTGTTGTAGAAGGGATCGGTGCGGTTATCTTATCCTGTTAAATCTATACCGGCAGTGAATATTACCAAGAAATGAATAATGCCTGATTCTATGATCATCTGATATGCTGATGGTATCAGATGATAGAATAGAATCGAGGCGTCCCTTTGAAAAAATATTTCCTGTCACTTTGTTTGCTGCTGTCATTTTCATCGCTTTTTGGCCATCTACAGGCATCCGCGGCTCAAGCTCCTAGTCCGACCGGTTTTCACGATATCTCGGCAAGCTTTGCCAAAGACGCGATCCAGCGTCTGGCCAAGAGAGGTATCGTAAGCGGGGATGGCACAGGAGCTTTTTTGCCGCGAAATCCGGTTACCCGGGCCGAATTCATTGCCATGATTGCCAGAATGCTCAAGCTGGAGCCTGTTCCAAACGATTTGTCCGCGTTTCGGGATGTTTCCAAATCCGCATGGTATTATGGCTGGGTTCACGCGGGACTTAATTTATCCATTGTTGAGGGGAATGGTTACCGGTTCTACCCGAATGCTTCCATAACAAGGCAAGAGGCTGCCGTGATGGTGATTCGTGCTATGAAAGAAAATGGATACTATAACGGAAATACGACCAACTACTATACGGATTCTGCTTCCATCGCGGAATGGGCTTGGAATGCGGTGGGTAAAGCGACGGATACAGGCTGGCTGCAGGGAAGCAAGGGACAGTTCAGACCCCAGGACGCAATCACCCGGGAAGAGACGGCAATGCTGCTGGACCGGGTCTTGCAGTCAGGAAATGTGCTGACCCAGATTAACCTTCAAACTCCTGCAAATGTTCATATGGGCTGGTTGTATAATGGTACGACCCAGCAATACATCACCTATGCCAAACGGGCCGGCTTGAATGTTCTGGTACCGCGCTGGTACTACATGGAGGCAAACGGCAAGGTGACGGACCATACCGACAAGGAGCTGTTGAATTGGGCTCACAACAACAGTCGGCAGGTGTGGGCTATGGTGGGAAACCGCGGGAATGCGGAAGGAACTCACCAAGTACTGAGCAGCGCTCAGTCCCGGAAGTCTGTCGTTGACCGTATTGCAGCGAATGTATCCCGGTATCGATTGGACGGGATCAATATTGATTTTGAGAACGTCATGCCGCAGGATCGCCAGAATCTGACGGCCTTTATCACGCAATTATCCATAGAGATGAGGCGGCTCGGAGCCAAGCTATCCATCGATGTTTCACCTGATCTGAATACGGATTGGACGGCTGCATTCGATTACGCAGCTCTTGGCACACAAGTGGACTATATGGTACTCATGAGTTATGACCAGCACTGGGGCGGTTCACCCAAAGCGGGCTCCGTTTCCTCGCTCCCTTGGAGCGAATCTGGACTGAGCAAGCTGCTGACCCAAGTTCCGGCGAAGAAGAGCATCATCGCGTATCCGCTGTACACGAGGGATTGGAAGATCGCTTCCTCGGTGTCCTCGCAAGACATTACATTGGCTGAGCAGGGACATCGCATACGCCTGAACAAAGCTTCATTCACATGGAATAAGAGCGTGGCGCAGTATGAAGCAGCTTATAACAGCGGCGGCATTCCGCATCGCATATGGACCGAGGAATCCCGTTCTTTATCGATGAAACATCTCATGGCCGCCAAATATCAGATTGCCGGTTATGCCTACTGGTATCCGGGCGCCGAGACGACGGACGTATGGCAGGCCATTCATAACGCGGAGCGTTATGCATCTTATTCGTTCCGGATCTAAACATCAGACATGTTGTTGAATTCAAGACCAGCCTCGATGCGTGTGGTTGGTCTTTTTTTACTTGTAAATGGGCCATTCCGTGATACAATAGTTGAAATTTAGATAGAATATTTTTCCTGTAGGAGTGATCACATGACCGTTCATGCCGAGGAACGTCTGGAGCAGCTGGGTATCAGCCTGCCTAAAGCAGGCTCGCCAGCAGCCAAGTATGCCAACTATGTCATCGTTAACGGGTTGATGTATGTTTCAGGCAAGGGTCCCTCAGGACAGCCGAGAGGGAAGCTCGGAGAGCATTACACAACAGAGCAGGGGTATGAATATGCCCGTCTGACCGGGATTGAAGTTCTGGCCGTATTAAGGGAAGGGCTGGGATCACTTGATAAAGTGAAGCGCGTGGTCAAGGTGCAAGGCTTCGTTAACGCAACAACCGACTATGAGGAGCATCATAAGGTGTTGAATGGATTCTCGGACTTGATGCTTGAGGTGTTCGGGGATCAAGGAATTCACGCCAGATCCGTATTCGGAGCCGTATCCTTACGGGATCAGCTGCCCGTCATTGTAGATTCGATCTTTCAAGTGGAGGAATAGGCATGGGACTCGTATTAAGGGAGCTGCAGGTGCTGGAGGATGAAAGTCTGCTGTTCATGGTCCAGGAAATCGGCCAGGGCGGGAACGGATTCGTTAATGGTCTAAAAAGCGGGAGCATGGAAGAGTTCGCTTCCAAGGTGCAGCGCAATTACGAAATGGCGAGAGGCATCGATCTGCCGGAGCAGTATGTTCCCCAGACGATATATTGGTTATACGATAACGACAAGCCCATAGGATATGGTAAGCTGAGACATCGCTTGAATGACAATCTGCTAGAGCTAGGGGGACATATCGGGTATGTCATCCGGCCGTCGGAGCGTAGGAAAGGATATGGCAAGCGGCTGTTGGCGGAATTGGTCAAGAAGGCCAATGAGAAGAACATAAGCCGGGTCCTTCTGACCTGCGATGAATCCAATCTGGCTTCCCGCTGCATCATTGAATCGAATCACGGTGAGTTAAGTTCCATTACGAACGGGACGTGTAAATACTGGATTGAGACGGCTGCTGGGCACAACTAGGCGGAAGAAATGCCAAACAAATCATGTGCTTGGAGAGAGACAAGAAGAAGTTGAGGAGCGCTCCTCAACTTCTTCTTATTTCTTCAACCAGTCGAACATCCGGTTGATCGCCGCTGCATGCTGCGGTGGCGGGAAGTGATGTCCAAGCCCTTCGTACAGATGCGCTTCCGGCTGGTGCCCCTGTTCTTGAAGCTTGTCCAGCATCCGGTAACTATGCTCCACCAGGACTTGCTCGTCCCGCGTCCCATGGACAAGCAGGACGGGACATCGGATACGGTCTGCATAATGGATCGGCGATCGAAGAAGATACTGCTCAGGTACTTTGGCAGGCGTTCCGCCAATGACGCGTTTCATCATTCTGCGCAGATCTATCCGTTCTTCGTAGGTTTGTGCCAGATCGGAGACGCCGCTCCAGAGAATCATTTTGGATACATGTGGTGACAGAGCGGCTGCCACGGCAGCATTGATCGCACCGCGGGAAAAGCCCAACAGATGAATACGACGGTTATCTATCCAGGAAATGCTCGATAGCCATTCAATTGCGGAGATCACATCCATCGTATCGGCACCGCCGAATTCATCCCTGCCCTCGCTGCCTTCATTTCCGCGATAGGCCGGAGCAAACACGGCATATCCTTGCGCAGCGAATTCTTCAACCCACTTCAACCTTACAGCGCCAACCCGTCCAATGCCGCCGCGGCAATACAGGACCAAAGGAAGCTTAGGCTCAGTCACTGGCTTAGGTGGTTCGTGTGAAACAGGATCCAAGTTTAAGGAGCATGCCAGCGTGCCGGTTATTGTAACGCCGTGAATTGCGTTGAACGCTTTGGACATCTCATGGGCGACAGAACGGGGCAGTTGCGGCGGCAGACCAAGATACCCCTTGATATGCAATCCCTCCGAGACATAGTCAATATGATAGATCATCGCTGTGCTTCCTCCCGTGCCTTATATCATCATGTTGTATCGAATAAGGGCGCTATTATCTGATAGTTGGAATCAAGTAAGTATAGTATGTTCTTTCCGTTGAAATCAAGAATGGGATGTAAGAAATTACAATTTGCCAAATAGCTAAATATCTGATAAATTATTATCTCGGGCATATGAAATGCTCAATATCATGGCGGTCGTGGCGAAGGGGTTAACGCACCGGATTGTGGCTCCGGCATTCGTGGGTTCAAGTCCCATCGATCGCCCTCAAAGTAAGTATACATAAGGAGAAGGAGAGCCGAGAGGCTCTCTTCAGGCTGTCGAGAAAGTCTCGACAGCTATTTTTTGCGTATTTAATTCAACACGACACCGCGTTAATATTGTATAATATTTGTAAATAAACCGTTCGGAAGGGTGTTAAATATGTTGCGTTCTAACCGAGAAAAACAGCAGGCTTACGATATTGTATAATATTTGTAAATAAACCGTTCGGAAGGGTGTTAAATATGTTGCGTTCTAACCGAGAAAAACAGCAGGCTTACG